>NZ_CP030040.1:1943571-2267500 GCF_003260995.1 Acetobacterium sp. KB-1 | reverse complement strand
TTTAGCAAAAACATAGGTCTCTGCTAAATCGAAAGATGATGTATAGGGGCTGACGCCTGCCCGGTGCTGGAAGGTTAAGAGGAGTGCTTAGCGCAAGCGAAGGTGCAAATTTAAGCCCCAGTAAACGGCGGCCGTAACTATAACGGTCCTAAGGTAGCGAAATTCCTTGTCAGGTAAGTTCTGACCCGCACGAAAGGCGTAACGATTTGAGCGCTGTCTCGACAACACACCCGGTGAAATTGTAGTACTCGTGAAGATGCGAGTTACCCGCGACAGGACGGAAAGACCCCGTAGAGCTTTACTGCAATCTGGCATTGAGTTTTGATCGTGCACGTACAGGATAGGTGGGAGACAAAGAATTTGGGACGCTAGTTTCGAAGGAGTTGCCCTTGGGATACCACCCTTGTACGATTGGAATTCTAACGAGTGGCCGTAATCCGGTCATCGGACAGTGTCAGACGGGCAGTTTGACTGGGGCGGTCGCCTCCTAAAAAGTATCGGAGGCGCCCAAAGTTACCTTCAGGATGGTTGGAAACCATCTCTTAGAGTGCAAAGGCAAAAAGGTGATTGACTGCGAGAGAGACATCTCGAGCAGAGACGAAAGTCGGGCTTAGTGATCCGGTGGTTCCGAGTGGAAGGGCCATCGCTCAACGGATAAAAGCTACCTCGGGGATAACAGGCTTATCTCCCCCAAGAGTCCACATCGACGGGGAGGTTTGGCACCTCGATGTCGGCTCGTCTCATCCTGGGGCTGAAGCAGGTCCCAAGGGTTGGGCTGTTCGCCCATTAAAGAGGCACGCGAGCTGGGTTCAGAACGTCGTGAGACAGTTCGGTCCCTATCCGTCGTGGGCGTTAGATATTTGAGAAGAGCTGTTCCTAGTACGAGAGGACCGGAACGGACAAACCACTGGTGCACCAGTTGTTCCGCCAGGAGCATAGCTGGGTAGCTAAGTTTGGAAAGGATAAGTGCTGAAGGCATCTAAGCACGAAGCCCCCTTCAAGATAAGATATCTCACCGAAAGGTTAAGGTCCCTGATAGACGATCAGGTAGATAGGCTGGATGTGGAAGTATGGCAACATATGGAGCTGACCAGTACTAATCGACCGAGGTCTTGATCCAAGATTTTATACACTATGCTGTTTCGAGTGATCGATGATCACCGAAAAGCAATTCATATAAATGCAATTATAATTAAATAGTTTTTAACTAGTCTAACTAGTTCCGTAATGATGGCGGAAGGGCCACACCTGTTCCCATACCGAACACAGAAGTAAAGTCTTCCAGCGCCGAAAGTACTTGGTGGGCAACTGCCTGGGATCCCATACCGAACACAGAAGTAAAGTCTTCCAGCGCCGAAAGTACTTGGTGGGCAACTGCCTGGGATCCCATACCGAACACAGAAGTAAAGTCTTCCAGCGCCGAAAGTACTTGGTGGGCAACTGCCTGGGAGGATAGGACATTGCGGGACTTTTGAATTTTTTGCCCAAATTTTGTAAAAATTTGGTATGCAGCTGAGCAGAGCGAAGCAAAGGTGCAAAAAAGAACGCAGTTGACGAGGGTTTGATCCGGACTAAGGATTAAACAAACCCGAGGAAACTACGATCAGTTAAACCGAAGCCGTGCAAAAAAATAGATATATGAATATTGATTCAAGTTTACTTGAAAATCAATGTTCATATATCTATTTTTTTATGGGGCGAAGCCCCAAACGCAGGCGTAGCACAGCGGAGACGGAGTTGCACGGATTCATTTCACGGCAGTAATTTTTAGAGCGTTTTGGAGATAAATGTATTTTCCAAGTTAGTATCGCCATCTTCGACTAGATGCTTAGCGGCGAGCTAGTTTCAGTAATTTCAAACAACCATACAGGCAATTGTCGTGTTGCAATTACCTGTACAATAATATTTCTATTAAGCTTATTCTACCTGATATTTTGTATTACAGGTTTTACAGCTGATTTCATATTTATATGAAGCAAGGTTCTTTTCCAGAATTGTTGCTAACGGAGATTTGTCTTCAGGACAACATAGACGATTCTTTATGGTAATCAATGATTGTTCACTACTGGTTTGCTCCGTACTTTGACGTTCAAATACGAGATGGACACTTCCGCAGTTTCCGCATTTGCATCGATAGTCGAATCGAAAAAGGTCATAAGTTACATAACACAGATAACCAATCGTCTTGTTGCAACCCTCACAATAGATCCAGCCACCGTAAGTATTGGCCAGTCGTGTGTTTATCAACTCTTTATATGCTGGTATTCTTGCCATAACGGTGTTCCATTATGCCTGACCCATGATGGTCGCCATGTTTTCAGAGAATAGTATATTTTGCAGAAAATCCTTGGTATTCTGGGGAGAACGATAGCTGGGCAATTTGGCAAAGATTGCCGATTCCATATCCATTTCTTCCATAGCTGCCAAATAATCTAACGCGACATCTTCATCCACTTTTTCAAGTTGATGGTACTCTAAATTGGCTGGATTTAAGCGGTGATTTGTGATGGCATAGCCGATTCGCTTTTGACAATTGCATTTTTCTGGTGAAGCAAGACCGCAATACTGCTTCAGAAAACCAGCCATTTTTTGACGAATTCGGGATAAACGCTGGCGGTATGCTTCCGGGGTAATTCTCAGAATCTCCCCACAAACCTTGCTGTCCACTTTAAACATGATGCCCAGGACATAGATCAGACGACTTTCCGGGTCAAAACACTGGAGCATCACGTTAGTACAGGACATTTTAAGTTCATGGGTTAAAATTTCCTCATCGACGCCATTCATCATACCCGGATTATTTCTCAAAAATCCGGCCTCAATGTCCGCCCCATAAAACTCAAAGCTAAGTGGTGGTTGTTTTGCAAAAAATGAATTTTTGTAGTTCAGCAGGTAATTGGTTGCGATGCGATACACCCAAGTAGAAAACGCACTCTCTTTCCGGAAAGAGGACAAGCCCGTCATTGTCTTGATTAAGATTTCCTGGGTGGCGTCCTCCGCATCATGGGGATTGCCGAGCATCCGTAATGACAGATTATACACCATGTCCTGCACACTGCCGAGCAGGAGTTCCAATGCCTGTTTGTCACCATTAAGGGCTAATTCAATTTTCTCATTTGCGTCATCGGTTTTGTTATTCATATTAATCTCCATTCTATGTAATTTTGCATTATACTAAATTAGACAATAGTTGATCATGGGTTGTGACAGAAATTTTTAACTTTTTTTATTCGCCTGGATTTAATTATAGGCTTTTATTTTAATGATTTTTTACTTCATTTGCAAGGAAAAAGCTAAGGGTTACCCTCAATAAAAGAACCGCTTGCATCCAAGCGAATACCGAAATATACTGTAAGAGGATAATTTAGTTTGCGTGGTTCGTGCTCACCAAACCTAAAGCAAAAATTAATAAAGGTTTTTAAATTCATAAATACATCGCTAAAAGAGAGGGACAATCATGAATAATATTCTACTGGTGGAGGATGATTTAAGTCTGATTGACGGACTAGTGTTTTCTTTAAATAAAAACGGATTTCAGGTTGAGGTTGTCAGAACTGTCAAAGCGGCGCTAGTCCAACTATCAACAACTCAATATGATCTTTTGCTGCTTGATCTGACATTACCGGATGGAACCGGATTTGAGATATGCAGGCACGTCAGGCAAGCGTCAACGGTTCCCATTATCTTTCTGACTGCATCAGATGAAGAAGTGAATGTTGTAATGGCCCTCGATATGGGTGGGGATGATTACATCACCAAACCCTTTAAATTGAATGAACTTATTTCTCGAATCAATGCCTTGTTTCGGCGGGCAAAACTATCAGCGACTTCCGGTAAAGAGTTAAAATCCAATGGCATCGTCATAAAACTCGATGAAAACAAGGTTATGAAAGAAAATCGGCTGGTTGAACTCACAGGTTCTGAATACCGGCTGTTATGCTTATTGATGCAAAACCCAAATATGATTTTAACCAGAACGCTAATGCTGGATCGACTTTGGGATGAAAGTGGCAGTTTTGTAGATGATAACACATTATCCGTCTATGTTCGCAGATTACGGAACAAAATTGAAGATAATCCTCAAAAACCGGTATGCTTATTAACGGTGAGAGGTATCGGATACAAATGGAATCACCAGAAGTGAGGAATGAAAATGTTAGGTTCAAACGATAATAATTTAAAGCAACAGGCAGTCATTACCATACTTATTTTGTTGGGAATGATCATAACGATGCAGATTGTCGTTATGCAGATGACAGAATCGTATAAAGAAAACATGATGACACACGATGCTGAGATAGCTGGACATTTGCTTAGCCATGGCGTGAATACGCATCAAATTAGGATGGCGTTCACTGACCAGAAAGTCGATGAAGCGGTAATTAATGGGGCAGCACTGTTAAAAACAGCCGGCTACCAAGAAGGTATGGCTAACAGCTTATTGCCGAAAGTCGATCAATTTTATCAAAAATATGCGGTCATTATGTTGGTTTTTACTTCAGTGTTTTCCTTGTTTCTACTGGCGGTATTTTATTTTTTTGCATTCCAACGAAATAAAAAGCTTGAAGATGCCGGTAAGAAAATTCAACGTTTTATGGATGGTGATGCATCGATTCGTCTGAACGATGGCGGCGAAGACGAGCTTTCTGTTTTTTTTTCTAAAGTGAATACGATGGCAACAGCTCTGACAGTCCACATTGAAAAAGAAAAGCATCACCGGATTTTCTTAAAAGAAACAATTTCTGATATTTCTCATCAATTAAAGACACCACTGGCGGCATTACAAATGTACAACGAGATTATTCTGGATGAAAAAACGGGCAACAAGGTAGTTGAAGATTTTGTGCAAAAAAGTCAGCGTGAACTGTTACGGATGGAGAACCTGATTCAAAATCTGTTGAAGCTGGCAAAGATTGATGCCGGCACTATTGTTCTGGAAAAAAACAGTCGCGAATTAAAGCCATTTTTGGAGGAATGCAGAATTGTGTTAATGACTCGAGCGGAACGTGAAAATAAAAAGATAAATCTTGTCTGTGACCCATCCATCAGGATGAGCTTTGACGAAATCTGGCTGGGCGAGGCACTGGAGAATATCATTAAGAATGCCCTTGACCATACCAAAGAAACCGATCAAATTGAAATATGCGGTGTGGAAAACAGTCTGTTAATTGAAATTACGATTAAAGATAATGGTGCTGGCATCGATCCGGAAGATATTCATCATATTTTTGAACGTTTTTATCGAAGTCGTTACTCAAAAGACCATCAGGGGATTGGCATCGGCCTGGCGCTTTCAAAAACGATTATTGAAAAGCATGGTGGCACCATCACCGTCTACAGCGAATTGGGCAAAGGCACAGTGTTTCATGTGATCTTTCCGAAACTTACAAATTTGTAAGAATGGATTCACGTGGGAGTCATGTGAGCATGCTATCATTTCAATAAAGAAAGGTGAGGTGTGAATAGTGAATATTTTATCAACGCTTAATTTGTGCAAAACATATGGTAAAGGTGATACAAAGGTAGCGGCATTGAATAATGTGTCGATTTCCGTGTCAAAAGGGGAGTTTGTATCGGTCATTGGACCATCGGGCTCAGGGAAGAGTACGCTGCTTAATATGGTTGGAGCCCTGGATCAGCCTACAACCGGAACGGTGACGATTGATGGCAAAGAGATTCATAAAATGAAGGAAGAGGAGCTTTCGATATTTCGGCGTCGCAACATTGGCTTTATTTTTCAGGCGTTTAATCTGATTCCTGAATTAAATGTCGAAGAAAATATGGTGTTGCCGATCTTGCTGGATTATCAAAAACCTGACAAGCACTACATTAATGAATTATTGGGCATCTTGGGGCTAGCAGAAAGAAAACAGCATCTGCCCAGCCAACTTTCGGGCGGTCAGCAACAACGGGTGGCAATCGGCCGGGCACTTGCTACCAAACCGGCGATTATTCTGGCTGATGAGCCAACCGGTAACTTGGACAGTAAAAATAGTCAGGATGTGATGAATTTACTCAAGTTGTCGGTAGACCAGTATAACCAGACGGTGATTATGATTACCCATAATCACAATTATGCATCCTTTGCGGATCGTGTATTTCAGGTAAATGATGGAATGGTCAGAGAACTTGGTGAGGGCAAAAGATGAGAAATTATCTTGATTTAGCACCCAAGTATTTGGCTGGATATAAAAATAAAACCCGGTTAACGATTTTTAGCGTCGTCATGGCGGTGGCACTGGTCGTTGGAATATTCTCGATGCTGGATGCCCTGGTAAAGTTTGAAACAGCACAGGTATTAAAAAGCGAAGGCAATTATCATATTCTCGTTCGTGATCCGACGCAAAATGAGATGGATATCATTGGAAGTCGAATCGACGTGGAAAATTCAGGGCTTTTAAAAGATCTGGGAGAGGGCAAAACTAATGATGAGATTTGTGCCTTGGGATATATAAGTGAAAATTTCGCCAGCAATTTAAATATCGACCTGATTGAAGGTAAGATGCCAAGAAATGATCATGAAGTCGTGCTTGAAAAATGGTACCTGGATCAACAGGTCTTAAATAGCGGCGACACGATAAAGATCACCCGATCTGACGGGACGGCCGAAGATTATGTGATCAGCGGTGTCATTAACGACTGGGGTGCCACCAAGGCCGCTGCGATTCCTTTTGTTTTTGTCTCAACGGAAACGGCAGAGAAACTGACTGTGGTAACCAGTCAATATTTTGTGCTGTTTAAGGCGGGGGTGAATATTTCGAATGCCGAAAAAGAAATAGTCACCGTTTTGAATATTCCCGAAGAGCGGATGGGTTACAATGAAGGTCTTCTGGCGCTGATGCTGGAAACTAAAAACAACCGGGTCTTAACCTTTTACCTCATTGGAGCGGTACTGTTCGGTTTGGTACTGGTTACCGCAGTCGTGATGATCTACAATACCTTTAATATATCGGTGATTGATCGGGTTCGACAATTTGGATTACTGCGGTGTATTGGTGCTTCAAAAAAACAAATCAGGCGAATGGTAAGAAGAGAAAGCTTGATTATTTCGCTGAAGGCCATCCCTTTAGGGGTACTGGCTGGAATGCTGCTAACCTTTGTCTGCTCGGCGGTACTAAAAATTTACAACCCTCAGCTCTTTGGTGATATTTCAATTATAAATATCAGTGCCATTGGCATCGGAGCAGGGACATTGACCGGTTTTCTGACGGTTTTTATGGCTTCCATGTTGCCTGCCAAAAAAGCTGCAAAGGTTTCGCCAGTCAATGCCGTTACCGGAAGTGCCGATCTGAAAATTTCGATCAGGCAGAAATGTGGTTTGCTCACCAGACTATTACCAGTTGAAATTGCAATGGGTGTGAACAACGCGGTGAGTAAAAAACGAACGCTAATCCTGATGACCAGCTCGATTGCCATCAGTATTATTTTATTCTTGGGATTCAGTGTTCTGGTCAATCCTGTTTTTATGGGGATAAAAACGGACAACCATGATACCGCGGATCTGACCCTAACATCGGAGCAGAGGATTTCGCCTGAATTATGGCAAGAATTATCCCAGTTGGACGGCCTTGAAATTATCGGGAATCCAACTGAGCATGCGATTGATCTCCAGCTGCGTGACAAAAATGACAACCAGAAAGTGGATGAAGTTAAGACAATGATTGATGAGACGATTACCCTGCACGATAAACGACAGATGAATGCCGAAGCAAACAATGCCTTTATGACCATCGCCGTTTTTATTTATGGATTTGTGACAGTCATCGCATTAATCAGTATTTTAAACATGATCAATACTATGAATACCAGTGTCGTGTCAAGAACCAAATATCTGGCGATGCTCCGGGCCGTGGGTATGTCAGATAAGCAACTTAATAAAATGATTCTGACGCAGTCAATTGCCTATAGCGTGACTGGTTGTATCATGGGTTGTATTTGTGGTGTGCTACTTCAAAAGAAACTGCTTGATTTTCTTGCTGCGGACTGGTCTTTTCCGTTATATCAGATCGTTGGGATAGCAGTCATTTGTATCATGACGGCAGCTTTATCAGTCATTGGTCCACTAAAGAAAATTAAGAAGCTGGGGATTTCAGAAGCGATGGCATCGATATAAGCTTTAAAAGCTGATGATAACGACTACGAATCCAATAACAAAGGAAACCCTCAATTTGATTTAACCGAAATCATGTAGATCCGCGGCAACAGAAACTTCATCATATCCCCTGGCATGTAATTGTCATTTTGAAACAACCCACTGCAGTAAAGTTTATTTCTAACTGATACAATAACACAAGTTTTCGCTGTGAACTGTATCTGCGGATACAGTTCACGACAATTAAAAAAATGTGACAGAAATTTTGGCATTGTACCGCTCAGAAGGATTATCGTTTAATTAAGTTTTGATAATTTGCGCGAAGCGTGGAGAGTTTTTCTAAATGCTCCAGTGAATGCTCAGAATGCGATGCGATTTCAAGGATTAAGGCATCGACGACAGACATTGGGGCAGTCATGGAGTGATACTCAGTGGGATCACCGCGATGACTATATAAAAAAGCCTGACATTGATAATGAAGATGCATCGATAAAAGATCGGTAAAGAGAATCAGATCAAAATTGATTCGTTCTTTTTCACTAAAAATAATATCGGTTTCGGCAAGGACACGACCATAGGAAAAAACAATGACTAAGTCAGTGGGCTCAAAATTATTGATGGTTTCATAAATTGCCGAACCACCATCGATGAGAATGAACTCAATATTCAGACGCTTTAATCGATAGCGGAGAATATAAGCGATACCAAGCGAAGCATCAGGGGCAAAGACATAAATGCGGTCATGGTAAAGGAACAGCTCAGCCGCAGCTTCAATGGCTTCATCCGTGAGTTGAAACAAGGTATGTTCAATCGATTCAATATTCTTTAAAAAAACGTTTTGGACGTTGCTATCGGTTTCTTTCATTTTTTCCAGGGTGGTCCGTACCTTTGAAGCCGGTGTTTGACCGGTCTGCTGAAGCATCGTTTTCTGAAAATGACGAATATTTTTAAAACCGATTTTTTTCCAGAAGCGACTAATGGTGGCGTTACTCACACTAATTTTTTTTGCGATCGCTTCAGAGCTTTCATAATAAACATTAGGGCTGCTTTTTAATAAGTAGTCCAGGATTAAATGGTCTTTTTTTGACAATAATTGTCGATCGATTTGACTGAGTTCAATCATACGATTCCTCCAGAATTTTTCTTTATTATAACATTTAAAATCAAAAATGCAATATAATTTTCAATAAATGCAGCATGAAAATAAATTAACATATTGTTAATTCGCATTTAACGGGTTGTTAATATAATTAAGATAGACTTGCTTTGAAATAGGAAAGGAGGTCGGTATGAAGAATCTCTATGTATCGTCGAATTTTTTCTTTAATACTGATTTAGAAACGATGATGAATAAGACGAAGCGCTATGGTTTTTCCGGCATTGAAGTTTGGGCCCAACAATTTGATTTGTCGCGATATTCACGAAAAGAATGCCGCACATTATCAGATCAATACGGATTAAAGAATTTTGTTCATGCCAAGAGTTGGGATCTTAACTTTGCTTCATTAAATCAGAACATCCGGAACACATCCATTGAAGAAATCAAACGATCGATTGATTTAGCGGATGCATTGGCGATATCAGAAGTCACGGTGCATCCGCCCCAAATGACCTTGGTGGGAGATCGTGATCGAAGTTTGCGATTGGGTAGAAATAGCTTGGCAGAAATTGTATCGTATGGTGAAAGCAAGAATATTGATGTTTCCATTGAGCTAATGGAAAAATTGCCCCATGAGCTGGTGACTTCTTATGAAGAATTTACTGAGCTTGCGGATGGTTTTATTGATCAGCTGAAAGTCACCATTGACATTGCACATTGTGACAGCCTGGAGGAGTTTGAGCACTACTTTGATGTATTTGATAATATCTCAAAAATTCATCTTAGCAATCGCAAAGGAAACGTCTTGCATACACCACTATATGAGGGTGATTATGATTTCAGTAGTTGCTTTGATACGATTTTAAAAAAGAACCTTCCAATTGTTCTGGAAGGGTTTGACGCTAGACCGGGTTTAATGCAGGTAAAGAAAGAAGTATCCTATATAAAAAAAATTATGGAGGAAAACAATGGTTTTTAAACGAAGAATAATGGTGATGGCACTGGTTTTAATTAGTTTGATGACTTTAACAGGGTGTCAGGAAAGTGTGGCAAAAACTGAGACGATCAAACAAGAGGGAAGCTTAACGATTTATACGTCGATGCCGGATGCCGATATTCAGGTATTATCCGAAGCCTTTAATAAAACGTATCCAGATGTCGAAGTCAGTGTTTTTAGAAGCGGAACGGAAGAAGTGGTCAGTAAAATAATGGCGGAAAAAGAAGTTGGTAACATCAGCGCCGATGTGCTTTTAATTGCCGATGCCGGAACCTTTGAAACCCTAAAAAATGAAGATCTTTTAATGAGCTATAAATCTAAAGAATTACAGGGCATCAGTAAGGAATACTATGATGAAGCGAACACCTACACCGGAACAAAGATTATTTCTACGGGTATTATTATCAATACGGATTTAGTTAAGCAAGAGGTGAAGGGATATCAGGATCTTTTAGCCCCATCATTTAAGGATCAGCTAATCATGCCGAGCCCATTGTATTCAGGCGCCGCGGCTTATAATCTGGGGGTTTTGACTCGGACAGATGGCATTGGCTGGGCATACTATGAAGGACTAAAAGATAATGGCGTGACTGTCGATAAAGGAAACGGAGCGGTTCAAAAGGCCGTCGTTGGGGGAGAGAAAAGTGCCGGTATTATTGTTGATTATATGGCCATTCGCTCCAAGGCTGATGGTGCACCGGTTGAATTTGTCTATCCCGAAGATGGATCACTTATTATTACCGAGCCAATCGGGATTTTAAAAGCGAGCAAAAATCCGGAAATAGCAAAGTTATTTGTCGACTATGCATTATCGGAGGCTGGCCAGGAAGTGGTATCACAAATTGGTTATACACCGATAAAAGAAGGTGTTTCAGCTCCGGAAGGATTTAAAACAGTGGGTGAATTGACCAATCTGACTTATGATTTGAGTGTGCTGGCAGAGAATCGAGATGCCGATAAAGAAAAATTTACAGCATTGTTTCAATAAAGCTTTTAACTTTAAAACTTCAACGTCGCGAATCCGGCGTTGAAGTTTTTATCAGAATGGAGTCAACATGCATACAAAAAAAACTACGTATCAAAGAATTGGAACGGCTCTTTTTTTTGGTGGGCTGGGCTTTTTATTGATACTACCCTTAATGCTGTTATTTTTACGCAGCTTTTCGACAGAAAGCAGTTCAATTTTTTTAAACTACGTGAGTCTGTTAGCTGAGCCGCGAACAGTAAGTGCGATCAAAAATACGATTATTATTGGGATCGGTGCCACGATTATTTCGGTAGGTTTAGGTGGTATACTCGCATTTTTGATGGCATATACAAATATTAAGCGTAAGAAATTGATCCAAACAATGATTATGGCCCAGTTTATCATTCCATCCTATGTGATTACTCTGGCTTGGAGCCAGCTCTTTCAAAAAACCGGAGTGATTAATCAATTTCTTGAAAAGATACGGCTTCCGATGGTTGATATTTATACCATTGGTGGAATTGTTTTTGTCTTGGGACTTTGCAATTTACCGCTTGTATATACTCTAACACTCAGTATGTTTCGAAAAGTACCAAGAGATTTGGAATGGGCCGGACGAATATCTGGATGTACCCAATGGCAGACAATGATAAAGATTAATCTGCCGCAGGTGTTGCCAGCATTAATTGGGGGAGGGATTTTAGCGTTTTTGGCCGCACTGGATAATTTTTCGGTGCCCGCTTTTCTGGGGATCTCCTCAGGAATTCCGGTTTTGAGTACCTATATTTATGAAAAAGCCATTAGCTTTGGTCCCAGTGCCTTTACACAAGCAGCAACCTTAGCCGTGATGCTGGCAATTATTTCAATGGTCGGCACCATTATTCAAGGAAGGTTGATTAAAAAAAGTTCAGGAATGGACAGCATTAAAGAAGATTTTAGTGAGCGAATCCTTTTTACTAAAACAAAGCGCCGCATTTTAGAATGGACAATTATTTCTGTTTTAGGGATGATCACAGTTATTCCGCTGGTTAGCATGATGATTTCGTCGGTGCAAAAATACTATGGGGCCAGTTTTGAAATCAAAAATTTTACCTTCAGCGCCTTTGAATTTGTGTTTACCAATGCGGCAGTGGCCTCAGCCGTAAAAAATAGTATTGTCTTTGCCGGTGTGGCCTGTTTGATCTGCGTTTTCCTGGGCACCGCCATCGGCTATTTAAAAGCCCGAAATAATGCTTTGTCAGTGAAACTAGTTGAGCTGGGAGCGACACTCAATTATGCGGTACCAGGTATCGTGTTGGCACTGGCTATGATCTTTTGCTTTGGTAAATTTCCAAATGTGTATAATACATCAAAAATTATTATTATTGCCTATGTATTTAGGTATCTGATTATCCAGATTAAAGGCAGTGCGACTGCTGTTCTGACAGTGGAGGCGTCCCTTGAGGAAGCGGCATTGATTTCCGGCACAGGAATTATAAGAAGATGGACGGACGTTTTGATCCCGCTGATTCGCCAACCGATTTTAATGAGTTCGTTTTTTATTTTTAACTCGGCTCTCACTGAATTGACGTTGTCCTCAATGCTGTCAGCAGCAGGGACGAAGACGATTGGCTTGACTATTTTTAATTTACAGCAGGCGGGGTCTTATAATCTGGCCGCAACAATGTCAACGGTTCTGGTTTTATTGATACTGGCAGGCTATTTATTGATTTGGATGATGCAGCGAGCCAGTCGTAAAAAGGCAGCAAAACAAGTCGCTGCTGAAAAAGTACTAACAAAGATAATTAACCCCTGTCTGGAGGAATAGAAGATGAGCTTGACTATACAAAATTTAAGTAAAACATACGGTAAAAATAAGGCCCTGGATAATATCAACCTTGACATCAATAAAGGCGAATTTATCGCCATACTCGGGCCATCAGGCTGTGGTAAAACCACATTACTTCGGATTATAGCCGGTTTTATTTCGCCGGATCAGGGAAAAATTTGCCTGGATCAAACCGTATTGACGGAAAATCAATGGAGTTTACCCGTTGAAAAAAGAAATTTGGGCATGGTGTTTCAGTCCTTTGCCTTATGGCCGCACTTGACGGTTCGGGAACATATTAAATTTCCCTTGCAAAGCCGGCGCAACAAGGCCCTTTCGGCGGACAAAAAAAAGGAATTATTCAAAAAAGCTGTACAGAGCACCGGGTTAGAGCCATATATTAATCGGCTTCCCGGCGAACTGTCAGGGGGACAGAAACAAAGAGTCGCGCTGGCCAGGGCGATTGTTGAATTACCGCCTGTATTACTGATGGATGAGCCGCTCAGTTCTTTAGATGCGGAATTAAAAATCAATATGCGCAGAGAAATAAAAGAAATCCATCAATTAACCGGTTCAACCATTGTCTATGTGACCCATGATCAAAACGAAGCCCTGGCGATGGCTGATCGGATTATTATTATGAAAGATGGAAAAATTGAGCAAATGGATACACCGGAAAAGATTTATAATCAGCCGAAAACAGAGTTTGTTGCGCGTTTTGTCAGTAAAAGCAATATCTTAAGTGGAAAATGGGATAGTGGTCGTTTTTATTGTACGGATCATGATTGTGAATTTGAAGGAGATGGGGTGGATCATTATTTTGTGACCCATAATATTTATCCGATTCGCCCTGAAGAAATGGAAATTAAACCCATCCATCAAAAAAACGAAGGCATCATCGGAACGATTCAGGATAAACAATATAATGGGCGCGAGATTCATTATATCGTAAAAAGCGTATCAGGATTTTTAAATGTTTACGCAAATAAGGATGAAGGTTTTAAAATAAATGATCAGGTATGTCTGATTAAGAAGGAAACGACTCAATGAAACTGCTAATGGATTTACATACCCATACAATTGCCAGCGGTCACGCTTACAGTACCTTAAAAGAAAATATTGATGAAGCGAAAAATAAAGGTCTAAAGATCCTTGGAACCAGTGATCATTCTTATACCATGCCGGGGGCTCCAGAACCTTTTTTTTTCGAAAATTATAAAACAATCAATCAAGAGATAAATGGTCTTCGAATTCTAAAAGGAGTTGAAGCGAATATCCTGGATTACGATGGAAAAATTGATGTCTCAGATAAAATGATACATAATGTGGATTATGTGATTGCCAGTCTTCACTCCCACTGTATAAAGTCAGGCTCAAAAGAAGAAAATACCGATGCGATAATTGGAGCAATGCATAATCCGGCGGTAAAAATCATTGGTCATCCTGATGATGGGCGGTTTCCGCTAAATTATTGGCGGCTAGTACAGGCGGCAAAAAAATCAGGTGTGATTCTGGAGCTGAACAATGCTTCGTTAATGAAAACGTCAGCTCGAACAAATACGGAGATCAATATGATAGCGTTAATAAAATTAATTAAAAAAAACAACATACCGGTGATTCTTGGTAGTGATAGTCATATTTATTATAATGTGGGACGTTTTAATGAAATAATAAAACTGATTCAGGAGCAGGGATTACCGGAAGAATTAATCATTAATTGCAGTATCAAACAACTCGAAGAAAAGCTGCAAAAATAACCGTTTGCAAAATAGAAAACCCGTAATAATGAAAGCCCGGCCGGATTTAACCCGGACCGGGCTTTCATTAAAAGGAGGGTGTGTTATCTACAGTGTCTTCCAAATATTTTTCTGATAGTCCAGAATCGCACGATCGCTGGAAAATAGACCGGAGTAGGCCACGTTGCTAAGGGACATTTCAAACCATTTGTTTTGGTCTTTAAATAGTTCATTGATACGGTCTTGTGCTTTTGTATACGCGTCAAAGTCTTTTAAGACGAAGTAGGTATCGTTATACAAAAGCAGCGCGTCATAGATACTTTGAAAATTGTCTAAATGGCCAAAGGTGCCATCGATGAGCTGACGCATTATTTTTTGTATGCGAGGATCGTTTTCATGAATCTGAACAGAACTGTAACCACCATATTTTTGGTAATGCGTGACCTCGTCAGCGGAGAGTCCAAAGGTAATAATATTGTGCTTGCCGACGGCTTCATGGATTTCAATGTTGGCGCCGTCCATGGTTCCCAAGGTAATGGCACCATTCATCATAAACTTCATATTACCAGTACCAGAAGCTTCTTTGCCGGCGGTTGAGATCTGCTCGGAAATATTGGCAGCAGGATAGATAATCTCACCCAGGGTTACGTTAAAGTTGGCCAGAAAGACCACTTTGATCTGATCACGGATACCGTTATCTTTATTGATGAGATCGGCAATATAATTAATCAGCTTAATAACTTCTTTGGCAAAATAGTATCCCGGAGCCGCTTTACCGGCAAAGATAAAGGTTCGCGGAACAATATCAATATGGGGGTTTGCTTTTAAGTAATTGTATAAGTGGAGAATCTGCAAGGCATTCAGGAGCTGCCGTTTGTATTCGTGGATTCGCTTAACTTGAATGTCGAAAATGGAATCCGGGTTGATCGTGATATGATTATGCTCCTTAATATAATTTGACAAATTGATTTTATTATCCAATTTGATTTGATTAAACTGATCGATAAACGGCGGATCATTCTGATAATCCATTAGCTTCTCAAGAGCAAAAAGGTTGTTGATCCAATCCGTGCCAATGGATTCAGTGATTAAGTCTCTTAAACCGGTGTTGTTATTAATCAGAAAGCGCCGGGGAGTGACCCCATTTGTGACGGAATGGAAACGTTCTGGGAATAATTGATAATAGCCATTGAAGGTTTCTTCTTTTAAAATTTTGCTATGGAGCTCGGCCACGCCATTAACCGAGTGGCTACAGATAATGGCCAGATTAGCCATGTTAACTTGGTTATCCTGAATGATTGATAAGGCATTTATTTGCAGTTCATTGAGTCCCGGTTCTAATCGCAAGTCTTCCTGAAATTGTCGGTTGATTTCTTCGATAATCATGTAGATTCGCGGCAACAGAAACTTCATCATATCCGCCGGCCATTTTTCCAGCGCTTCCGGAAGAACAGTATGGTTGGTAAAAGTCAGGGAGTTAATGGTGATTTTCCAGGCATCGCCCCAGCTTAAACCTTCTTCATCCATAAAAATACGCATCATCTCAGGGCCACACAGGGCGGGATGGGTATCGTTGATATGGATACATATCTTGTCGGCAAATTCATCCAGACAATCGTTGTTATAGCGCTTGAAGCGGGTAATCATTCGTTTTAAACCGGCACAGACAAAAAAATATTCCTGTTTCAGGCGCAGTTGCTTGCCATCGAATTGACTATCATTGGGATATAAAATCTGGGTAATCGCCTCGGCCTCGGATTTATGTCGAACGGCGTCGAGAAACTGGCCCTCATTGAAGCTGGGCAAATCAAATTCTTCGACGGGTTCGGCGCTCCATAGCCTTAGTGAATTCACGGTATTGTTGTGATAGCCTTTTACGGGAATATCATAGGGCACCGCTAAAATCGGTTCATAATCCTCAAGAACAAAGGTCAGTACGCCATCTATTCGCTCAGAACGAAGATGACCGTAAAACTTAACGACAACCGATTCGTGGGGTTTTTTAATTTCAAAGGGATAGCCATGGCGCAACCAGTTGTCGGCGACTTCAACCTGTTCGCCGTTAATAATTTTCTGTTCAAAAAGACCATGCTTATAATGGATACCATTGCCATGAAAGGGCAGTCCCAGGGTGGCAGAAGACTCTAAAAAACAGGCCATTAGCCGTCCCAAACCGCCATTGCCCAGGCCGGGATCAGCTTCCTGACTGAGAATAGTCTGATAATTCAAACCTAACTCAGCCATGGCAATTCTGACGGTTTCCTCCATCCCCAGACTATTGACATAGGATTTTAACAGCCGACCAATTAAAAATTCGATCGAGAACAGGTAGACCCGCTTGTGGGGAACCTCGTCGTATTGAGATCTTGTTTTAGCCCATTGGGAAGCTGTTTTATCCATAACGATTTCAGCGAGAGCCTGGTACTGATCGAGCACCGATGACTCAGCAAGATATTCACCAGAAACTTCCTGGATTTTTTTTATATATGAAGATTTGAAATCTTCAATTTCTTGTAGGCGTTGTGATGGTTTCATGAGGCTTCCTTTCAACAAACTTGTTTTAAAGAATCAGAAAATAAATTATAGTAGTGGTCACAACTTTTTTACCCCATATTTCCAAGATAAAACAAAAAAGATTGCGGATAACCGCAATCCTTTGAGATAGAGCGTCTAAACAGTTTGACAGGTGTCAGGAGTGATCATCACAATGGCGTAAGAAAGTGGTGGAAGAACAATGGGGTTTAGTGAGATCGCTTCCTCTGAGATTAAATCAAAACCCTTGCATCCGCTAAAATCCGGATGTTTAAACAGGTGAACCGCTCGGGCATTCCGGTTAAACAGGCAAAAACAGAGCGTGTCTTCATTCCGTCTTTCAAACACGAAAAGATCGTCACTGGCTTCGTAGGGTTGCCAGGAGCCGTTCTGAAAAACCGCATAATCAGCCCGAAGTTTTGTGATCTGGCGGTACCACGAAAGGAGATCCTGATCCTCATTGCCCCAGGGATAGGTACGTCGGTTGTAGGGATCTTCAAAACCCTGGACCCCAGCCTCATCGCCATAGTATAAGCAGGGGACACCTGGGAAGGTAAACTGAATCAGGCTGAGCAGTTTTAATCGTTTTACAGCGAGTGCGTAGTGGCTGTCATCCAGGCGATAGTTTTTTTGGCTATTCTTTCCCTGATGTTTATAGGCTTCCCCCAGGACGTTAAGAATCCGCCGCCGATCATGGCTGCCAATCAGGTTCATGTTTCCCATAAATTGGTCTTTGGGATAGTGCTCGTAAAGTGACATCATAATCCGGGCGGCCAGCCCGGAGCTTTTATCGCTAAGAACAAAATCGATAAAGGTTTCCCGGAACGGGTAGTTCATCACGGCATCCAGTTCATAACCGGAAAAATAGCTGCGCAGTTCCTCATAGGCTACTTTACGGGAGGCATCTTCCCAGACTTCGCCGATTAAGATACTGTCCGGGTTTTCTTCGATCATCGTCTCCTTAAGACCCATAATAAAAGGGTCTGGCAGTTCATCAGCGACATCCAGCCGCCAGCCGGAAGCCCCGGATTTCATCCAGTGACGAATGACACTATCCTTGCTTTTATAAATAAAGGCCTGAAAATTAGGATGCATTTCATTCGTGTTCGGCATGGCGTCAACCCCCCACCAACAGGTATAGGTTTTGGGATAGTCGGTGAAGGTGTACCAGGGATAGTATTTAGAATCTTTCGATTGATAGGCACCAACCTCCGGATAATTTCCATAACGATTAAAGTAAAGGCTATCGTCACCGGTATGGCTAAAAACCCCATCAAGTATAATCGAAATCCCTCGTTTTTGGCACTCTGAAGCCAGGGTTTCAAAACTTTCCTGGGTGCCCAGGGCCGGGTCGATGGTCATATAATCGCCAGTGTCATAGCGGTGGTTGCTTCGTGCCTTAAAAATAGGGTTCAGATAAAGAATGGTGACGTTTAAACTCTTCAGGTAGTCGAGCTTTTCGGTGATGCCTGCCAGGGTGCCGCCAAAAAAATCCCAGTATTTGATGCCACCATCCTTCTCACGGAAATAGTGGGGGTTATCATTCCAGTTGGGATGGAGGATGGCATTTTTATGAAAATTGGCAAGATCAAAGTCCGCACCCCGATTAAACCGGTCGGGAAAAATCTGGTACATAATTCCCTGGGAGTACCAGGCCGGTGACTGCCGTTTGGGATCATAAATTGTAATTTGGTAGGAGGGCGGTTTTGTTTCATAAATTCGGCCTTCGCCGCCCAAATGATCATGCCGGGTGCCATAGGCATAGGCGCGGCCCCGGGAGCAAAAACTAAAATCATACCAGAGGAGTCCAGGAATGACGGGCATCTCCAGGGTCACTTCCCAATAATCAGTTTCCCGGGATTTGATCATGGGATGCGAAGTTTCCTGGTTATTAAAATAAGTCCGCAACTTTAATTTGTCAATTTCAGTGGCATAAACGCGCAAGGTGACGGTACTGCCAATTGGTAATGCCCCAAAGGGCTTGCGATAGGCCAGCTCCCATGAATGATGACGAAATTTCATAATCTTATCACTCCATCAATTTATTATAATATGAAAGGTACGTATCAGCGGATTGCTTCCAGTCAAAATGGCTGTTGTAAGCATTTCTTACCAGCATTTTAAAAGATGCCGGCGCATCGTGGTAGAGGGCTACGGCATGCTGGATGGTAAAAAGCATATCGTGGGCATTGTAAGTTGCAAAACTTAAGCCATTGCCATTTTTGGTTTTGGGGTTAAAATAAGTGATGGTGTCTTTTAGGCCGCCGGTTTCCCGAACAATGGGGACCGCGCCGTAACGCATGGCAATCATCTGAGAAAGGCCACAGGGCTCAAATTTAGAAGGCATCAGGAAATAATCACTGGCCGCATAAATTTTTCTTGAGAGCGCTTCATCAAAATCGATGATGGCCACCATCTTATCCGGATAGTTGTAGGCAATGCTCCGGAAAAGATTTTCATAAACAGCATCGCCGGTCCCCAGAATAACGAGCTGCAGATTCTGCTGTAAAATCTCATGGATCACGTTGGACACCAGATCCAGACCTTTTTGTTCAACTAACCGGGTGATCATCGATACCATCGGAACATCCTCACGGACCGGCAGATCGAGATATTCCTGTAAGGCTTTTTTATTGTCGGCCTTCTTTTTTTCGGGACTGTCAAAGGGAACAAATAAGGCGGGGTCAGTCTCTGAATTATAAATGGACTCATCGATGCCATTGAGAATCCCCACTACCTGGTGACTGAGATGGCGGATTACCCCGTCCAGGCCTTCGCCATAGTAGGGGTCGGTTAGTTCATTTGCGTAGGTTGGACTGACCGTGGTGATTAGATCAGCCGTATAAAGAGCGCCTTTCATCAGATTAATCTTTCCGTAATACTCCAAGTCTGAGGGTAAGAAGCCCAGATGGAGGTAGGGGCTGATATCGTGAAAACCATAAACCCCCTGATAGCGGATATTATGAATGGTAAAAACCACCTTGGTGTCAGGAAAAGCCCGGCGATATTGATGCTTGATCAGATAGGGAACAGCGGCCGTCTGCCAGTCGTTGCAGTGAATAATGTCCGGAGAAAAATCCAGTAATGGTAGAGAATCCAATACGGCCCGGCAAAAAAAGCAAAACCGTTCGCCGTCATCGAAATAGCCATAAAGTGAGGGGCGCTTAAAAAAAGCTTCATTATCAATAAAATAAAAAGTGACACCTTCGTATTCACAGGTCAACAGGCCGCAATAATGCAGGGTATCCGACATCCATATCTGAAAGTGTTTGAGGGGTTTTATTTGTAGGCGTAATTCTTCTGGGATGGTGCTGTATAAGGGAAGGATAACCCGGGCATCGACATCTTCGGGAAATGATTTTGGCAGGGCGCCAAGGACGTCTCCCAAGCCACCACTTTTTGAAAAAGGGTAAGCTTCTGAAGCAACAAATAGGACATTCAACATTTAAATTACCGTGCCTTTCTTTAAAACAATGGGAGCGTGGGGTTTACCCACTAAGGTGGTATGGTCACTGATTTTAGTATCCTTATCCATGACCACATAGTTTAGATTAACATTTCTCCCAATTTCACACCGCTGCATAATGATACTGTTTTGGATGTGTGAGCCAACATTCATTTGGGTATCTCGAAAAATAATGCTGTGATTAATGGTTCCGTCAATGGTGCAGCCGCTACCGACAATGGAATTGTACACCTCGGCGGGATCGTTATAAAGGGTTGGGTGGTTGTCTTTTATTTTAGTATGAATGGAATTTTTACCCATAAAGAGTTCTTGCATAACGTCATATTCCAATAAATCCATACTGGTTTTCATATAGTTTTCCAGGCAGTTTACCCGTTTGATATAACCGCAATGCTGGGCACCGAAGACCCGGAGGGTGTCGATGTTGTATTTGATGATATCCATTAAGTCAAAGTCTCCGGTCCGCTCACTAAGATCCAGCAATTCCTCCAGAATGGATTTTTTAACAAAAAACATTTCAGCAAAAAAATGCCCAGTGGTATGTTCTCTTTTGTAGTGGAGACCGCTGACCCGATTTTTGGTAAACTCCAGGAAAAGATCATTGTCCCTGAGATGGTACAGGGGATCATCTTTTTTAAAGATCAAGGTAATATCACTGTCATTTTTTAAATGCAGATCATAAGCATTTTTAAAATCAAAGGTGGTAACCAGGTTAGGAGACGCAATCAACACATGTTCAGCAGTGGTGGCGTCCAAAAAGCCCCGGTTATTCTGAAGATTACGCAGATTAACCTTGATCAGACGCCCGATATGGTAATTATTAGAGCCTGAGAGAATCGAAAGATCCTGCGTTTTTCGACTTAGGGACCACTCCTTGCCGGTTCCCAGATGATCCACCAGGGAACTGTATTTATGGGAACCGATGACACCAATTTGAGATAAACCGGAATTAACCATATTGGAGAGGGTAAAGTCGATAAGACGATAACGTCCGCCGAAAGGCAGGGTGCTCAGGCTACGATGGGAAAGAAAATCTTTTAAGGAATCATCCTCACCATCCACATTTAAGATAAGTCCAACAGCATTTTTCATTTTTCCTTACTCCTTTTTAGTTATTGATGACATGTATTTCAGGAGTTGTATCGTCGGGGTCGGTAATGTAGCGGGCATCGCCTTTAATTCTGGCTCGGGCTCCAACGACACAATTTTCTAAAATGGCCCCATCTTCAATGATCGCTCCGGTGTGTACAATCACATTTTTCAAGCTGGTTTTTTTATGAATCACTACATCATGAGACAAAATGGAATTTTCGACGCGACCAAAGATAATGCATCCATCACAGATCAGACTGTTGATGATCCGGGCCTGGGGGCCGATGAATTGCGGATGTTGGCTGGTATTGTTCGAAAAGATGCGAAAGTTTCGATCACTGAGGTCAAAATCACAACTGGTGTCCAAAAGATCCATATTGGCATCATAGTAACTTTGAACCGTACCCACATCGCGCCAGTAGCCGGAGAAAGGATAGGCAAAAATTCGTTTGCCGCTTTCATGAAGCTCGGGAATCACATTATGTCCAAAGTCATGTTCAGATTCCCGGTTTCCGGCATCGTCTAGCAGGGCTTTTTTGAGTTCTTTCCAGGTAAAAATATAAATACCCATCGACGCCTTGTTACTTTTGGGATGTTCGGGTTTTTCCTGGAATTCTTTGATCGAGTGCTCTTCATCAGTGTTAACGATTCCAAACCGATGAGCATCTTCCCAAGGGACATCCATCACCGCAATGGTCAGATCAGCCTCTTTTTCTTTGTGAAAGGCCAACATTTGCGAATAATCCATCTTATAAATGTGATCCCCCGAAAGAATCAGCACATATTCGGGATCAAAACGGTCAATGAAGTCCAAGTTCTGATAAATGGCATCGGCAGTTCCCGAGTACCAGCGGCCCCCTTTTTGGCCCATATAGGGGGGCAGGATATGGACACCGCCCTGGACCTGATCCAGCGCCCAGGCCGATCCATCACCAATATAATTATTCAGGATATAGGGGCGGTATTGGGTCAGTACGCCCACCACATCAATATCCGAGTTCATACAATTGCTAAGCGGAAAATCAATGATCCGATATTTTCCCCCAAATAAAACCGCCGGTTTGGCGTTATTAAAGGTCAGGGAGCCCAAACGACTCCCCTGACCTCCCGCCAGGAGCATTGCGACACATTCAGTATTCAAAGTGATACCTCCTTAAATGATTTTCCAGATTTCCCGTTGATAGTCGGCAATCGAACGATCACTTGAGAAAATACCGGAATTTGCTACGTTGCTGATCGACATTTTGGTCCAAACGGTCGGATTGCGAAAGAGATGATCCACCTGATTTTGAGCATCGGTATAGGCATTAAAATCTTTTAAGACAAAATAGCCATCATTATACAAAAGCAGGGAATCATAGATGGCCTGGAAGCTGAGGCCATGTCCGAGGGTTCCATCAATCAGTTGGTGAAGGACCTGTTGTATTCGGGGGTCCTGCTCAAAAATATCGACCGATCGATAGCCGCCATATTTCTGATAGTGATGGACCTCGTCAGCAGACAGACCAAAGGTGACAATATTACTGGGACCAACGGCGTCCAGAATTTCGATATTGGCGCCGTCCATAGTGCCCAGGGTAATGGCCCCGTTCATCATAAATTTCATGTTTCCGGTTCCCGAAGCTTCTTTTCCGGCGGTTGAAATCTGTTCTGAGATATTGGCCGCCGGATAGATAATCTCGGCCAGTGAAACATTGAAATTGGCCAGAAAAACGACCTTTAGTTTGTCATGGAGGGACGGATCATTGTTAACCAGCTCAGCAATGGCGGTGATCAGCTTAATAACCGCTTTGGCATAGTAATACCCGGGTGCTGCTTTGCCGGCAAAGATAAAGGTACGAGGCGCCATTTCCAGATTGGGGTTTTCTTTAAGCCGATTATACAGATAAAGGACATGGAGAGCGTTTAGTAATTGTCGCTTATATTCATGGATTCGCTTGACCTGGATGTCAAAGATCGAGTCGGGATCAACCTTCACATTGTTATGGTGGGCCATATAATTGGCGAGTCGAACCTTATTGGATCGTTTGACCGCGTCAAACTTTTGATAAAAAACCGGATCATTGATGAAATTGAGCAGTTTTTTAAGATCAAACAGGTTGTGATCCCAATCCGGTCCGATCGACTCATTAATCAGTTCTTTCAGCTCGGGATTGCTGTTCATCAGAAAACGGCGTGGTGAAACCCCATTGGTTACCGAATAAAATCGCTTGGGGAAGACCTGGTAAAAACCATTAAAGGTTTCTTCCCGGAGGATTTTGCTGTGGAGGGTTGCCACGCCATTGATGGAATGACTCGATATAATCGCCAGGCTGGCCATATGGACGTAGTTGTCTTTGATAATCGAAAGGCTGTGGTTGCGGTCCAGATCATGAGGAAATTCGTTATCCAGATCCAGTAGAAAACGGAGGTTGACTTCTTCGATGATCATATAAATCCGGGGCAGCAAATCCTTCATCATATCGACCGGCCACTTTTCCAGAGCTTCTGGTAGCACCGTGTGGTTGGTAAAGCTTAGCGCGGCAACGGTAATTTTCCAGGATTCCTCCCAACCCAAACCTTCTTCATCCATCAGCACCCGCATCAGTTCAGGGCCGCATAGGGCAGGATGGGTGTCATTAATATGAATACAAATTTTATCGCTGAAACCGTCCATGGAGTTATTGTTGGATCGTTTGTAATCCACAATGATCCGCTTAATGCCGGCACAGACAAAAAAGTACTCCTGTTTGAGACGCAAAAGTTTACCGTCAAAACCATTGTCATTGGGATAGAGGATCTGGCTAATCGCTTCGGCTTCGGATTTATGCCTTACCGCATTTAAGAAATGGCCCTGATTAAACGAGGGCAGATCAAAGGCTTCAAGCGGCTCGGCACTCCAAAGGCGCAAGGAATTAACGGTTTCGTTGTGATACCCCTTGATCGGAATATCGTAGGGAACGGCCATAATAGCTTCATAATTCTCGTGAACAAAGGTCAGATTGCCATTGATGTTCTCAGAATGAATCTGACCGTAGTATTTGATAATGACTGACTTATCGGGATTACGGATTTCAAAGGGATAGCCATTTTTAAGCCAGTTATCCGCGACTTCAATTTGTTCGCCATTGATAATCCGTTGTTCAAACAGGCCATATTTATAACGGATGCCGTTACCATGGGCAGGCATTCCCATCGCCGAAGAGGAATCCAGATAGCAGGCCATTAACCGACCCAGGCCGCCATTGCCCAAACCCGGGTCGGATTCCTGGGCGAGAATGGCCTCATAATCCAGCCCCATTTCGGCCGAACATTCCTGAACCAGATCTTCAACCCCCAGATTGCTGAGGTAGGACTTCATCAGGCGTCCGATTAGGAATTCAATGGAAAAAAAGTAGACCTGTTTCGATTCGTTTTTGTTATAGAGCGTGTTGGTTTTTGCCCATTGGGAGGTGATGCTTTCCATTACCATTTCGGCCAGGGCCTGGTATTGCTTAAGCAGTGAGGCATCCGCCAGGCAGTTTCCGGAGACCTCTTCAATTTTTTTGGTAAAGGTGGCCTTATAGGTGGCTTTTAATTTTTCTCGTTCTGAAGAATTCATCGTAGTTCCTTTCAACAAAGCTAGTTTTATAAAGCATTTTTATGGTTATTTAGCAGTGCAGGTTTTATTTTTTAGGTTTCTTAGTTGTCTCTACTTTGGTACTTGTCCGGGGAACAACGCCTTTTAAGACAATGACCGACGAGGGCGGAATATTGAGAGAAACCGAATAGTCCTGGCCATGGAGGGGGATTTTTTGAGCCTTCATGGTCTTTTTCATTTTAAAATCGCTACCGCCATAAAGAGGGGCATCTGAATTAAAGGCCAGACGGTAATTGCCGGGGGCAGGGACGCCAATCTGATAATCGTTATAGGTAAGCGGACAAAAGTTGATGATGGTAATCAGGGTATCCTTTTGTTCGGTACCCAGGCGTTTAAAAATGAGAATACTCTGTTTGCTGTTGTTTGGTTCCAGCCATTCAAAACCGCCCCAGCTATGGTCATCGACCCAGAGCGCTTTTTCTTTTAAATAAAACTTATTCAGGTCTTTAATATAGGTGTGAATCTCGCGATGCTTTTGGTAATCAAGCAAAAACCATTCCAGCGATTCATCTACCCGCCATTCTAGGAAGGGGGCAAATTCGTTGCCCATAAAGGACAGTTTCTTTCCCGGGTGAGTCATCAAATATCCGAAAAGGATGCGAAACTGGTCAAATTTTAGATTGTAATCGCCAAACATCTTGTCGAGGATGGTTCGTTTGCTGTGAACCACTTCGTCATGAGACAGGGGCAGGATGAAATTTTCATTAAAGGCATAGGCCATCGAAAAGGTTAAGAGATTGTGGAAGCGGTTTCGAAACATCGGATCGGTTTTCATATAATCCAGGGTATCGTGCATCCAGCCCATGTCCCATTTCAGATTAAAGCCAAGACCGCCCTTATCCACCGGCCAGGTGACCATCGGGTAGGAGGTGGAGTCTTCTGCTGACATGATCGCAAAGGGAAAATCTCTAAAAATAATGGTGTTCAGTTCCCGCAGGAATGACAGTGCTTCGAGTCGATCGGTACCGCCCTCAATATTTCGAAAGGGTTCACCGTCTAAACCATGGTTAAGTTCAATCATGCTGGCCACCCCATCGATGCGCAGGCCATCGATATGGTAGCGGTTAAACCAGAAGTGGGCATTGGAAATCAAAAAATCAAGGACTTCGGGTTTGCCGTAATCAAAGACCATTGTCCCCCATTGCTGGTGTTCTGAAAACTCGTATTGGCTGGTGCCGTCAAAATGCCGTAGGCCCGGATCGTCTTTACAGAAGTGACCAGGTACCCAATCCAGAATCACACCGATACCGGCCTGGTGGCAGCAATCGATCAGATACATCAGCCCCTGGGGATCGCCGTAGCGGCTGGTGGCAGCGTAATATCCGGTGAGCTGATATCCCCAGGAACCGTCAAAGGGATGTTCCATAATTGGCATCAGTTCAAGGTGGGTGTAATGCATCTCCGTCAGATAAGGAACGAGTTGATCAGCCAGTTCATGGTAGTTCAGATACTCGCCCTTTTCATTGCGCTTCCAACTACCCAGATGGGCTTCATAAATATTAATCGGCATTTTTAGCCAATTGGTGTCGTTTCTTTTTTTGCACCAGCTTTCATCCTGCCAGTCATAACCATCGAGTTCCCAGATAATGGAGGCGGTTTGAGGCTTAACCTCACTGTAAAAACCGTAAGGATCAGCCTTATACGCCAATTCGCCATCCTGTTGGCGAACGGCATACTTGTAAAGCTGGCCTTGGAACAGTTCCGGGATAAAGCGTTCCCAGACACCATGGGTGCCGGAAACGAGTTTCATGGGGTGAGCTTGAATGTTCCAGCCATTGAAATCGCCGACAACGGAAACACTTTGGGCATTGGGGGCCCAGACCCGAAAAGTGGTCCCTTTTTCATTAAGGTGGGCACCAAAATAGTGGTAACTGAGAAAACGCCTGTTACTGGCTAAATCTGCATGGTCATCGATTTTATTCATGATAGTATACGTATCCTTTCAGTTTTGGTTGGAATCAAGTCGCCTTTGCATCTAACATTTTATCACAATCCCTTAATATTGATAGCGCATCTTTTTGAGCAAAGTAAAATCTTTTTAACAATTTCACTTAAAGTGCAACACCGGGCGCTTAAATAAAGAACGCTTTGTCCTGATATAAAGACCAGTACAGGTTGATCTTTCCGCCCAGATTCAGAATCACACAAATAAAGTAAATTGCTACCATCAGGGCAAAAAGTCCCCCCAGACTGCCATAGAGCGTGCTGTATTTGGTCGAATGATTGATAAACAAGGTGAAAATGCGAAAAGCAATATTAAGTCCCAGGGTTGCAAATAGGGCACCGGGAAGACCGCTTTTAAATTTTAGGTGCTGCGCTGGTGCCATGACGTAGATCATATTAAAAATAAAGGTTGATACAATCCATGAAAAAACAACAGCAAAAAAGCTCAGGACGGGATAATAATATGTATATAGCCCGATTTTCTCAAAAATAACAGCACCCACATCAGCACTAAAAAGATAAGCAAAAGCAATCAGTAAAATGGCCACAGTAAACAAAATGGTAAACAGAAATGAATAGAGCCAGATTACCTTTAGCGTCCGGGTTTCTTTCCGGCCATAGGTCTGATTGATACCAACCATGATGGCCCGGGCCGCCAGGGATGAAAAGAAAAAAGCGACCAGAATCAGGCTGTAATGAGAACCGGAAACTTGACTGATGATGCTGTCTAACAAGCTCGTCACGTAGTCATAAGAAAGATTGGGTAAAAAGGCTTCTAAAATTTCGTAAAGATAACTTTCAAAGGGTTTGATAAAACTCCCGATAAATGAAATCAAAAAGAGCAGCAAGGGAAAAAATGCCAGTAGCAGGTAAAATGACATCTGGGTGCAGATCCCTGAAAAATCGGTTTCCTCAAAATCTTCCATCAGAAAGAAAAGCAGCTTGACAATTTTTAGATCAAATAGTTGTTTAATCATTTTTAACCTCCAGGGATGCCTGTCTCAGTGATGATTGTTCAGCTCCGTAAAGATTAACGACGCCACCCAGGCTAAGGGTAAAACAGATCAGATAGACCATAAAAAACAATGAAAAGGGACCTTGAAGATTAAAGAAGAAGGCATTAACATCAAGGGGTGAGCTGGCGAACAGAGTATATAAAAAAATGATCACAAACCAGCTGATACTAACAAAAGCGCCGCCCGGGAGTGCTTCAAAAAAACCAAGATGGTTCTTGGGCGCATACATATAAATTAGGGTAAAAATAAACGTTGGTACGATGATCATATAAATCAGCGTAAAAAGAATGATGAAGACAGCAAAAAACTCAGATAAATTTAAGGTGCTAAAAATAAGGGCTAGCAGTTTCTCTCCGAAAAGATAGAAAAAAACCGTCAAAAAGATAATCAGTAGAAATAAGAATAAATAAAGAACTGCTTGAATCCAGAGCGCAACGATACCCCGGTTTTCTTCCTGTCCGAAGATTCGGTTTAAAGAGGAGATGAGCGAGTGCATGGCGGAAACAGAGACATACAAGATAAAAAAGCCCAGGATTAGGTTGGTTCCCCATGAAAAAGAAATGGTATTGGCGTTTTCCATCGCCAGATTAACATAATCCATAATCGATTGGGGCAATATTTTTGAAAGCACAAAAATAAAAGTTTCGTTCACACTTGCAGAAAACCAGTTGATGAAACTAGATAAAAGCATCAAAAAAGGAATAAAGGCGGCCAGGGTCCGGTAGGACATCTGAGCGGAAAGATTAATGATGTTGTTTTTTCTGCCCTGAACATATAAAAAGCGGCTGAAGCACTTAAGAAAAGTCATGATCCCCTCCAAATCCACTTATAGTAATGGTGTTGATTGAACCACAGTATAACATAGTTTAAATTCAAATTGAAGGGAAACTGCAAAAGTAAAAAAATGGAAAATTCGAAAAAAAAATGGTATAATAAACCAATCATGATTTATAAGGATAATAAAATCACACCGAGAGAATTAGAAAAATTGCAGTTCGGAAAGGAAATATTAAATGGGAAAAACATTAACAGAGAAAATTATTGCGGCACACCTGGTCGTGGGAGAAATGGTAAAAGGCGAGGAAATTGGGATTCGGATCGATCAGACTCTGACCCAGGACTCCACCGGAACGATGGCCTATTTGCAGTTTGAAGCGATGGAGGTACCGCGGGTTAAAACAAAAAAATCGCTGGCCTATATTGATCACAACATGCTCCAGGAAGGCCCGGAAAACATGGACGATCACCGCTATATCCAAAGTGTCGCTAAAAAACACGGTATATACTATTCAAAACCAGGTAATGGCATTTGTCACCAGGTTCAGATTGAGCGCTTTGGCGTGCCAGGCGACACCCTGCTGGGATCAGACAGCCATACCCCCACTGGCGGTGGTATCGGCATGCTGGCCATTGGCGCCGGTGGTTTGGACGTGGCCGTGGCGATGGCCGGAGACCCTTACTATATCACCATGCCTAAAGTCGTTAAGGTTTTATTAACCGGCAAGCTGCGTACCGGGGTATCCTCTAAGGATGTCATTCTGGAAGTGCTGCGTCAATGTACTGTAAAAGGTGGCGTTAACAAGGTCTTTGAATACATTGGCGAAGGGGTCAAAACGCTGACAGTTCCGGAACGGGCTACCATTACGAACATGGGTGCCGAGTTGGGAGCAACTACCTCAATTTTCCCATCGGATGAAATGACCAGGTTATTTTTGGAAGCCCAGGGCCGCGGCGGGGATTATATAGCACTGTCCGCTGATGCTGATGCCGTTTATGATGAAGTAGTCAAGGTTGATATGGATGTGTTAGAACCCTTAACCGCCTGTCCCCATAGTCCTGATAAGGTCGTAAAAATCTCCGAGATCGAAGGCCTGGTGGTCAATCAGGTCGCGATTGGCAGCTGTACCAATTCATCTTGGCTTGATCTGATGAAGGTTGCCGCCATTGTTAAAGGTAAAACCGTGGCTGAAAATGTCTCCCTGGTGATTGCCCCGGGATCAAAGCAGGTTTTAACGATGCTGGCTGAAAATGGCGCTCTGGCCGATCTATTAAACGCTGGTGCCCGGGTGCTGGAATGCGGTTGCGGCCCCTGTATTGGGATGGGGCAGGCGCCTTCTACCGATGCGGTTTCGTTGCGAACCTTTAACCGGAACTTCTTTGGTCGATCAGGAACCCCCTCTGCCGATGTCTATCTGTTAAGCCCGGAAGCAGCGGCGATATCCGCCCTGGAAGGGGTTCTTACCAATCCCTTAGGCAAAATCAGTCTGCCGCAAATTGCGATGCCGGACAGTTTTTTACAAAACGATACCATGGTGATGGCACCAGCCCCGGAAGGTACCGAAGTGGAAGTTATCAAAGGACCAAACATCAAACCGTTTCCGGCCACCAAACCGCTTGAAAACACGGTCGCCGGCAAAGCGCTGATTGTGGTCGAAGATAATATCACCACCGATCATATCATGCCTTCTAATGCAAAACTGTTGCCCTACCGTTCTAATATTCCCTACCTGTCAAACTACTGTCTGGCCCCCTGTGATGCCGAGTTTCCCAAGCGGGCACTGGATAACGGCGGCGGCTTTATTGTCGGCGGCTCCAACTATGGTCAGGGTTCCAGCCGGGAGCATGCGGCGCTGGCGCCGGTTTATCTGGGCATTAAAGGGGTTGCGGTTAAATCCTTTGCCCGGATTCATAAAAACAATTTGATCAATAATGGCATTCTGCCACTGGTATTTGAAAATGAAGCCGATTATGATACCATTGCCTTAAATGATGAACTGATCATTGAAAATGCCCTGGATGCGGTTAAATCGGGCAGGGCCAAGCTGGTGAATAAAACCAAAGGGTTAACCTATGTGATGCTTCTGGAAGTTTCGCAGCGGCAAAAAGAAATGCTACTGGCTGGCGGACTGATCAACCTGATCAAATTAAAAAAATAGTCAAAAAAAAAATAAATCGTCAATTTTGGGATAACTATCCACTAATTGGCGATTTTTTTGCATAATCATAAAATCAGGAGGAAGAAAATGAAGTATGAAATCAAGGGAGGTAATCTCCCGGTGGTAACAGTAAGTTTAAACAGTGGCGAATCGATGTTTACCGAATCCGGGGGGATGTCCTGGATGACTGAAAACATCCGCATGGAAACCAACACCAAAGGTGGCTTAATGAAGGGGCTGCGCCGAACGCTGGCCGGCGATTCGCTGTTTATGACCACCTATACGGCGGAACAGAATAATTGTCAAATTTCTTTTTGTTCCAGCTATCCGGGTGAGATCAAAGCCTTGACTCTACAAAAAGGGCAATCCATTATCTGCCAAAAAAGCAGTTTTCTGGCTGGCGAATCAACCCTGGATGTTGATTTGTACTTTAAAAAGAATATCGGGGTTGGTTTTTTTGGTGGCGAAGGCTTTATCCTGCAAAAACTTTCAGGGCCGGGAACGGCCTTTGTGGAGATGGATGGGGCGATGATTGAGTATGATCTGGCTCCCGGCGAAGTGATGAAAATCGATCAGGGTCATATTGGTATGTTTGAAGAATCGGTAAGCTTTGATATCCAGGCTGTAAAAGGCATGAAGAATATCTTTTTAAGCGGAGAAGGATTATTCCTGGCGACCTTAAAAGGACCGGGAAAGGTCTGGCTGCAAACCATGCCGCTGAGCCGACTGGTGCAACTGGTGGCCTCAAGCCTGCCACCAAGAGGGTAGAATTTTATTTATAGTGCAAATTCAAAATAACGGGATTTCATGGGATCACATTGACATAGTTTTCCGGCAGTTCATCAAAAAACATGATTCCCAGACAATGGGTGCCTATATGAACCGTTAAGGTTGAACCGGCTTTTTCAGGCAGTAAGAAGTTTTTAATCCCCAGTTCTTTTTCAAAATATTTTTTGGCCTTGTCCTGAAGATCCGGTGCGGTGCTCTGGATCATCCCGAGGACCTGTTCCCGGTTTGTCATTTTTTCTTCAATAATAGCAAAGAGCGTCTTTAAGGCTTTTTTCTGACCGCGAATTTTTTCATAAACCAGAATCTCACCATCTTTAAAGTATAAAATCGGGACGATTTTTAGCATATCCCCAAGCATCGCCGCATTACGGCTGATCCGGCCGCCCTGGGCCAGCCATTTGATGTCTCCCACCAGAAAAAAGATCTGGGCGTGATGGGCTAGAAAAGTCATCGTCTCAACGATTTCTTCATAAGGACGGTTAAGCTTGTTGAGTTTTAGACCCTGATAAAGAATCAAGGCCGAACCAGTGGTGGCAGAAAGGGAATCGACGATCGATACTTTCCGATCCGGATACTTTTCCAGTAAATCCTGAGCCAGCAGTCGGGCGGTCTGGTAGGTTCCCGAAAGCTTTGAAGATAGCACCAGATAAATGACATCATCACCGTTTTTAAGATGTTTTTCAATGGTGTTGGTAATATCCAGAGGTTGGATCTGGGCTGTTTTGGGAAAGAGTTTGCTGTTATTACTGACAAAATCGACCACCATCTCGGGGGTGATATTGATGCCATCAAAATAAGTTTTATCGTCAAGGGTTACCGGAAAGGGTAATATATCAAAATCATAGCGATTTAGGGTGTCGCTGTTGGTATCACACATGGAATCCACAATAAATTTTATAGCCATTAAAGTGACGCTCCTTTTTATTTTAGTAAAAAATATTCTACCATGAACCACATCTTATTACAATCATTCGAGGCGTCGGCCTTAAGCATAATAGTGGTTTTGCGGGAATGTTTGTGATTATATCAAAAAAATGTTAAACTAATCTTTGGAAAATAAAAACCAAAGCGATCAATTTAAAAGTGTAAGAAATGGAGAAGTTTGTGGAACAGATAATCAAGCAACTTGCAAAAGAATTTTCAATACGCCCTGAGCAGGTGGAAGATACCATCAATCTAATTGATGGGGGGAATACCATTCCCTTTATCGCCCGTTATCGAAAAGAGGTTACCGGGAACTTAAGTGATGCCCTGCTGCGGGATCTGGATGTGCGTTTAACATATTTACGAAAACTGGAGAAACGGAAAGAAGAGGTTACTGGTAACATTGAGGAACAGGGAAAACTGACCCCAGAACTTAAAAGCGCCATTTTAAAAAGCCAAACCCTTCAGGAAGTGGAAGATCTCTACTTACCCTATAAACAAAAAAAGAAAACCCGGGCATCGGTGGCCCGGGAAAAGGGGTTAGAACCATTGGCATTGCAAATCCTTGCACAAAAACTAACCGAAGTCGAGCTTGGCAAAGCAGCCCTTAATTATATCAACGCCGAAAAAGAAATCAATACCGCCCAGGAAGCCCTGCAATTGGCGATGGATATTATTGCCGAGATCATTTCGGACAATGGCACCTATCGGGGGGTGATCCGGAAATGTACCTACGATAAAGGGCAGATTAAGTCCACGGTGGTCAAGGGTAAAGAAGAGGAAAACCCGGAACTGGAAATGTACTTTGATCACACCGAAACCATTAAGGCCATCAAGGACCACCGGATTTTGGCACTTAACCGGGGCGAGAAGAAAAAGGCCCTGTCGGTTAAATTATTAGCACCTACCGAAGAAATTGAAGCTTACCTAGAAAAAGAGCTGGTAAAAGCCGAGCCCTCCAGCTATTTATTAAGAGCTCTTGGGGACAGTTATACCCGGCTGATTGCACCGGCCATTGAGCGGGAAATCCGGACTGCCTTAAAAGAGCGGGCTGAAGAAGGAGCAATTAAGATGTTTGCTCTTAATCTAAAAAAACTGTTGTTGCAGCCGCCGTTTAAAGAAAAGGTTACGATGGGCTTTGACCCGGCATTTCGAACCGGATGCAAGATTGCTATCCTGGACAAGGTCGGAAAGGTGCTTGATTATACCACCATCTATCCAACCTTTGGCAAGGGTCAGGCGGAGAAAGCGGAAAAAGAATTCCTCCAACTGATTGAACGCCATCAGGTCGATATCATTGCCATCGGCAACGGCACCGCTTCTCGGGAGTCGGAACAGTTTGTGGCTGAAACGATTAAAAAAACCACGGTACCAGTGCAATATATTGTCGTGAATGAGGCTGGCGCTTCGGTTTATTCGGCATCTGAATTGGGGACCGAAGAATACCCGGATATCAATGTTTCGATTCGCGGTGCCATTTCTATTGGCGGGCGGCTTCAGGATCCCCTGTCCGAATTGGTAAAAATTGATCCCAAACACATTGGGGTCGGTCAGTATCAGCATGATGTCAATCAGAAAGAACTGGAACGGGTGCTCGAAGCAACCGTTGAGGATGCGGTTAATAACGTCGGCGTCAATGTTAATCGGGCTTCGGTAGCGCTACTTAAATACGTAGCCGGGGTAAACAAAACCATTGCCAACAATATTTTAGATTACCGCAACAGTGCGGGCGCGATTAAGAGCAGAAAAGAACTCATGAAGGTCAAAGGTTTGGGCGCCAAAGCCTATGAGCAATGTGCCGGTTTTTTACGGATTGATGACGGCGATAACATCCTGGATAATACCGGGGTTCACCCGGAGGCTTACAAAAGTGTGGAAAAGCTCTTAAAACTTAAAAACATCAAAAAGGAACAATTGGGAAACCGCGAACAGCAGGACTTGTTTAACGACATGAACTATGGAGAAATGGCGACGCAGCTGGAAATCGGAATTCCAACCCTTTATGATATTGTCAAAGAACTACAAAAACCGGGCCGTGATCCCCGGGAGAATGCCCCCAAGCCGCATCTGCGCTCTGATGTGCTCTCGATGAGTGATCTGGAAGTGGGGATGGAGCTGATTGGCACCGTCCGAAATGTCATCGATTTTGGCGCTTTTGTGGATATTGGTGTCCATCAGGATGGGCTTGTGCATATCTCACAAATCACCGATCGTTATATCAAACACCCGTCAGAGGCGGTCTCTCTGGGGGATGTGGTAACCGTTAGGGTATTGGCTGTGGATTTGAAACGAAAACGGATCAGTTTGACCATGATTATGTGAAAAGCAAGTATAAATGTCAATTAAAATATGATTTTAAGAATATCTTAAGTTTACAAGAGTTGATTATAAACTTCGTTTGCTGTCATGTAATTAAACATCTTTCGAGGATAATTATTCAACCAATTTTCAACCTGCTTAATATAATCATCTGAATATTGACATATGTCAGATCCTTTAGGAATAAAGCGCCTGATTAAACGATTTGCATTTTCATTGGAACCACGTTCCCAAGAAGAATAAGGATGACAATAATAAGTTGTTGTCCTTTTCTTTTTATAATAAATTGATCGCTCAATACCATCTGTCCATTTAAATTCTGCTCCATTATCCATTGTGAATGATTGAAAAATATTGCTAAAATCTCTTTTCATTTTTATTTCAAGCCCATCTAAAACACGCATAACTTCAAATATTGTTTTACTCTCCAATTTGAATAATAGATTTTTTCGAGAAACCCGTTCTGTCATAACCAATAAAGCTGACGGTTCCTTTTTAGATGATTCAATACAATCCATTTCCCAATGATTTAAAACTTCTCGCTGGTTCACTTCTTCCGGTCTTCTCTCAATACAAAGTCGTTGATCATTCCGAACTCGTTTGGACTGTTGCCTGGATTTTCTAATCTTTCGTTTTTTTTTAACGGCAAATCACTCGATTCAACACCTCGTAATATACCTTTATCAATATAACTATAGATTGTACGAATGCAAACATTAATCTTAAATTGTTTGTTCTCTCGTTTAATTTGTGCCAGAACTGCTTCAGGCGAATACTTTTCATCTAAAATCATATGTGCAATATATTCATGTAATTCCGGATCTTGATATATCTTAGCCCGACTTCCTTTTTTACGCTTATTTTCTTCATACTTCAATTGAGCATGATCTGGACAATAAACATAATATTCCATCAAATGTGTATCGGATAAAAGAATTGTCCCACGCTTAATTTCACGGCGGATCGTGCGCGTTGATTTACCAATTTTTTCTGCTATTTCATCATACGTCAAGCCCATTTTTAAGTATGCTTCAATTTGATACCGTTCTTTTTCCGTTATATACTTTCCACCCATGTTTATACCTCCTAAATGGTAATTAAGGCACGTAGCACAGGCGGTATCATCCCAATTTCATTCCCGCGACAATAATATGTCAAAATACTGAAGTGCGTGAAGAGAAGTAGCACCGGGGGATTCATCCCCCAGACCCCCTATCTAAATGATCCTCCCGTACCGATGCTTCATGCTTAAAATAATTTTCATATTGTTCTTCCAAATACTGCCAATAAACTTTACTAAATCTTATCAATATTGGTACATAGACGATCAGTATTAAAACAACAAGTCCGTACCCATACCACCATTGTTCATATATCATCATTATACTCCTTATAGTATGATTTGAAAAACTCATAATTATCAACAAACTGCGATTTGCTAAACCGACCTTCAAAAGCCATTTCAAAATCAATCGCATCATATAAACATCCTTCTGAGATCAGTTCTGAGGTTTTAAGCCCCCTGGAACAATAATATAATTTTGCGTTTCGTTCAGACACGGAGTGATCTAGATCCTTAGTAATGTACTTTGTAATATACATGGATACCTTGATATCATCTTGAATTCGACCCAAAGAACAAAACCCAAACCTTTTCGCATAACTCACCCAGTTAACATAACCTTTACCCCGTAAACGCTTAATCGGGTGCGGTTCAATGTCTGTATTTACATCTAAACCACTAATCAATCCATGCATATGCCAATTCTTTCCATCTTTGTGCAACTCTGGTATTAAAAGATATTTAACGTCTGTAGTGTGCTTTTTCCGATAATCTCTTATAAACTGCCCCAAGTCTTTAATAAATCGCTTAAGATCATCACGCTCATATTTTTCTGGATCTAGCGTAAGCGTTACAAAAAAATCCCATTGATTACATATTGATTTTTCCAAAACATTTCGTTTTGCCCGGGAAATATTGTTTTCAAGTTTCTTTTCATGCTCCTGTTTTTCAACTTCCTTGATCTTATCTCTCTTACCTGATATAATCGATTTACAGACGGTAATCTTATAATAATCCGTATACTTTCGTACTTGCACCACATTCTTTTTCTGTGTCTGCACGGAAGTTTTCCCGTTAAGTGATACTTATGTGTACTTGCACCACATTCTTTTTCTGTGTCTGCACGGAAGTTTTCCCGTTAAGTGATACTTATGTTTAAGTGATACTTATGTCAAGTAGAGTATCACTCTCAGCATCGGCGGGATCATCCGTCTGAGGGAGGGGCCCCGCCTGCGGCACCCCTTCCGTCTGGCGGGTGATCCGCCCAGTACTGACTTTTTTTAAACTCTTGAAAAACGTATCTTTTTCTTTGAAAATATCCTCTGGTTCATCTCTGATGATTTCTGATTCACTTACTAATTTTTCTAATTCTTCATTACCCTGAAATTTATCAATTCGTGTAAAATCATAAAAGGTATCATAGAGCCTTCCGATTTTGCGACTATATAAGAAAAATTCATGCTCATTCTTTTCTTTTAAAGCTAGATTTTTCTCAACAGCAACAAACAGGGGAAAAGGTAACATCCGAAAATAAGAATAATTATTAAGCTTACGGTGTATAACCTCTATTTCCACGAGATCACGAATCTGTCGGTCTATTTGGCGTAAATTCTGACATACCATAACAATTGCATATCCAAACTTACGATGCTGAGCAAAGAAACTACAAAATTTTAATCGATCACGATCCATGAAGCCACAACAGTTAAATTTAACAGATGCTTCATCGATCATCAATAACGTTTGGTTTTCTTCATCTTCTTCATGGTACATGGTATAAAACTGATACAGATAGTCAACCGTGATTTTTTCATTGGGTACATAAAAATAACGACCAGTATATTTTTCTTCATTAAGTTCATTGATTTTAAGGGGAAAATTGGCAATTACATTTTTACCTTCAGAAAGAAAATCAAGAATCTTTCTGATACTGTGTAAGCTTTTGCCACTCCCTGGGACTCCGGTATAGCATCGAATCATAACTTCATCCTCCTAACAACATTCATTAATCAATTGCCTGGGTAACACGTAAAATAATCGTATAGGCGTAATAAATCAGCACAGCGGTTAACCATGCACCTGTAAATGCCAACATCTGACCAAAGGGCAGAAACCAGTTAATATAACCAAGATAAGGCGTTATAAAGCCGAAATCGGTAGTTGTCAAGATAGTTGGCGGTTTTTCTTGAATTAACCGACTGACTTATTGGTTTCATTGGTTTCATTTGTTTCATTTGATTCATCTTTTTCAGGATTTAACCATACTTCGTTTTCCAGAGCCCACTTGCGAATATTTTTAGTCCAGCGGTTTGGATTATTCTGCCGTGCGGCCTCATAAACAGCTGTGCGGTTTGAAAAAATCTCTTTATCCATTCCGGTATGCCGCTGATTTGGGGTCAGGAAATTAAGCCCACTGTGGCAGTGTTCAAAATTATAGTAATGCGTAAATTCCAGAACCCATTGTCTTGCTTCCGGGATTGATTTAAAGCCCTTGTAAGGGTAATCAGGGCGATATTTGCAGGTTTTGAAGATGGATTCGGCATAGGGATTGTCATTACTGACTCTCGGTCTGCTTTTGGATGAAACAATTCCCAGTTTCTGAAGGGTTTCCATCAACGAAGCTCCTTTCATCGGACTACCGTTATCGGAATGCAGAACCAGCGGCTGTTTAGCGGTTGAAATCGTTTCTGAAAGCGCTGCTTTTCGAACAAGTATGCTGGCATTTTGTGCGGATTCTTCCGGCCAGATTTCCCAGCCAACGATCTTTCGACTGTAAAGATCCAGAATCAGATAAAGATAATAGTGAAAACCCTTTACCGGACCCGGCAGCCACGTGATATCCCACATCCAGACCTGATTCGGCCCTGTTGCTTTGTGGCTTGTGATCGTGCGCTTCTGAGGTTTTGATGAACGACCCCGATGATTATTCATGCCGGCTTCTTTCATCACACGGTATATGGAAGATTCGGATGCAATATAGCGCCCCTCCTCATCTGCCAGACGGGGAACAATCTGACTGGGTGGCAGACTCTGATATTTTTTCGAATTCACGACTTTTATTATCTCTTTCCGTTCTGCTGGTGTCAGTTTATTGGAGGGAGTTGGCCGAATCGCAACGGGACGCTGATCTTCCAGCGGTGTTGCCGGATTTTTCCAGCGTGAAAAAGTACGTTCGCTGATATTCAGCTCACGGCATGCCATAAATTGGCGGGCTCCGTTTTGAATGGCTTCTTCGATTAAAGCAGCAGCGATTTTGCGATCTGAGGTTGGGATCATTCGTCCTCGGGCTCCCCCCAGATCGCTTGTGCCTTTTTTCTGAGCACCAGTAATGCTGCTGTTTCAGCCAATGCTGCTTCCTTTCGCTTCAGTTCGCGATTGAGTTGGGTCACCTGTTTTTTTGATTCGCTTAGATCTTTTTTAAGTCTCTTTGATTCATTGGCAACACTCCCATTGGCATTGATGCAGGCATCACGCCAGGCTTCGATTTGTTCAACATAAAGGCCTTTTTCACGGCTATATTCAGCCAGCTCAGCCTGATTCATACGGGCTGTTTCCAGGACGATCAGAAATTTATCCTCACTGGACCAGTCTTCTGAAGTTCCTGTTCCCGATGGTGCTGCCATTCCGGACGCTTTTGCCTGCTTCTTCCACTTGAAAAGTGTCTGCTCTGAAACACCGGTTTCATTATGCAGCTGACGAACTGATTTGCTGATCGGCGGCAACATCTGCTGTATAATATGTTCTTTGAATTCATCGCTATATTGTGTCATGTGATACTCCTATCCTTTTATATATTTACTATAATATAGTAAATTCAATCACCTGACAACTATCTTAACACATAGTGTATCATCAACCGTTGTAGTCATAGTATAAGATCCTCGATCTACATTAATAACCGTTCCATCTTCATTATAATTTGTTGGATTATCTACATTAGTAGCTAAATAATCCTTAAAATCATTATAAACATCACTTATTCCTATTTTTGCTAATTCGACCGCACCCATGGTTTTTGCTACTCCTCCAGCTAGGTAATCAGCCTGGGCATTCATCCATGCGGCTTTCTTAGTGGCATCAGCTTCTAAAGTTTGAGCAAATTCGTCTTTTAACTCGATTAAATCCGTTTCTGGTATTGTGAACGTACTTGACATATTGCCTTGCATATAGGCGGTAATGCCCATCATAACAAGCATCGCTCTAAAAAAATATGTACTAACAACTGATTCTTCAGCATAAACAACATTAACATTTTGCTTTGTTTCAATAATGGATAACATCGGCATATAAAGAACGGTAACCGCCAATATTAATGCGATGATTTTCTGTTTCTTTAGTTGACACATCTTAAAACCTCCGTTAAGATTAAAATATTATGGAAAGGAGAACAAATTTTATGTCCTCACTATTTCTGGTTCTTATGCTTTTATGGTTTCTATTTGATACAATATTATTTTTAGTAAATCGTGGTATTATCAAAAATAAATCAATTGAAAGTCTATTAGCATATTTTAAAATTAATAATATTCCATTCAATACTATTTCAACAATTATTACAGTTATACTTGTAATAACACTCATGGTTTCCGTAGCCATAAAGTAACCCTTATGAAAAAAACCTACCTATCAAATGCACTTGATAGATAGGCTTTTTTCTTGTCCATATGATTAATTTGTAGATCTCTTGAATGCTTTTGCAGCCAATTTATAAACAGCAAAGATAACAGTAAGGCCAAGTCCAGCAGTCATAATTGCAATTACAGGAGCAGACATGTCTCCAATAGCATCAGTAAATGCTGTTTGAACAGCCGTAATATTTTCAGCAGTCATATTTATCACCTCCTTTCATCGTTCTACTTCATCGAATTTTTAAACGCTCGTACTAATGACAAAAATGAAAATGACATTAACCAAACGCCTAAACCAAATACATAAGATATAATAAAACCTGAAAAAAAAGACTGTAATACCGAAATCATCGCATGGCCTTCATTTCAGATGTAGTTATCAAGGCCATAATTCCACCATATATAATACCTAGAAACAACGATATGTAATCCATATAAAGCGGTAATAAAAGCTTGATTTGATTAATAATACCGTATGTTAAAGACAATTGATCGAGTATAGCCTGATCCATTTTAAACCTCTTTAATAAAGATGGGCTTACCTTTGAGATCACAAAAGATATTAACTTTCTTACCAACAAGCCGATCCAAATCAACTCCCAACTTTGAAAGGGCATCAGCGGGCATGTATTTCTTGTCTGCTTTCATACCTCTGATATTTTCGCCTTTATGTGTAACAAAAATATTGTAGCCATCCATTTGCTTACCATCATCTGTCTTAAAGTCTAGTCTTTGGTAACCTACTAAATCATAGTTCAATACATCTTCCATTTTTTATATTCTCCTTTAAATTAATTTGCCCGTATTAAGCCGATAGCACAGCCGGATTACTATATTGCTTCTCTTACGTCTGTAATCATTTTAATCGCATCATCAAAGGTATCAAGAATATCAATAAAAATACTACATACATCAGCTTGATACTCTTTTCGCGTTCCGGGAACTTCATCACTAAAAGCCCGACGAAGTGAAATCATAATATTTCCATTATCATAATAACGCTGAATAACTGTAAACATTTTAGACCTCCTATATTAAATCATATGCTTTTTCTAATTCTTCAGCTTCTTCTAATGATATGATTTTGATATTGACTGAAAAATTAATAACTGAAGTACATCTTGACGTAATTAAATTAATCATCGTTATATTATTGATTCTCTGTTCTTCAATCAACCTATCACTAAAATACTCCAAATCACGAACTAGCACTGCTTTCATTTCTTCTTTGTTCATTTTCGTTAACCTCTAATCATTTATATTCCGCTATTCTTGCGGTCAATTAATGATACATCTTGCATTTGACCATGATTATCTAAATAAATATTGACAGCGGGATAAGTTTTTTATAAAATAAAAGGCTTATTCTTTTTTTATATGTTATAATGGGAAGAGAATCGATGATAGGAGTGGTTGAAATGTATAAAATTGGGGATAAAATTGTTTATCCGATGCACGGAGCAGGTATCATTGAAGCAATCGAAGAACGAGAAATATTTGAAGAAATAAAACCTTACTACATCATGCAGATAGTATCCGAGGGTTTGCAAATTTTAATTCCCGTTGATAAAGTTGATGATATTGGGGTAAGAACCATTGTGACCCAGCCAGTAATTGATGAGATGATCGAAACACTGAAATTACCAATGGACGAGATGGAAAAAAACTGGAATAGGCGCTATCGGGAACACCTGGAACGATTAAAAACCGGCGATATTTTTGAAGTAGCCAAGGTTGTTAAAAACCTTATCTTATTGGATCGCTTAAAAGGTCTCTCAACCGGAGAAAAGAAAATGTTGAATAATGCCCGAAATTTCATCGTCAGTGAAATGGTTTTAATTCAAGATAAGGACAAACAAGAAATATTAGATTTGATCAATAGTTCGGTACACAGTGAGGCGTGAATTTCACGCCTTTTGTTGTATTTAATAGTTTAATCTTAAGAATCAAGTGCTATAATTACATGGTAATATTATGAAAGGAGGTGAAGATAATGATACAAAAGATACTTCGCGTGTCGTTCGGAATTGTTGGAGTTCTGGTTGGGATGGCTTCAGCCAATGTATTGGTAACCAATACATGGATTTTAAAAACGCTAAGAATTAACCTGACTCCGGAATTGGAAGTTGCCCTTTATGCAGCTCTGATTGTTCTATTTGGACTTATATTTTTCATTCTATTCCCGCTGATGCTCAAGGGCGTAAAAAAACTCTCAAAAGTTGTTGAGACCAGCATGGAAAATGTCCGGCTCATTGACATTGGCCTGGGCATCGGTGGCTTGGTGATTGGCCTGGTGATTGCGATGCTAATCAGCTTTGCATTTTCGCAGATTCCGATTCCCTGGATCGGTGGACTTTTAACCATCACGATTTATATAGTATTAGGCTATATTGGTTTTTCCTTACCGATTAAAAAACGGGAAGACATTCTCCAGTCGCTTCAGAGTGTTAAGCGGGAAAAGGATGGCAATGTGCCAGTTGGTCAAAAGCGACCCACCAAAAAGAAGGGCGCGGCCATTCCCAAGCTACTCGATACCAGCGTGATCATTGATGGACGGATTTTTGATATCTGTAAAACAGGTTTTATTGAAGGTCCCTTAGTGATTCCGGTATTTGTGCTGAATGAACTCCAGTTGATTTCGGACTCAGCCGATGAATTAAAGCGGAATCGGGGTCGTCGCGGTTTGGATATTTTAAATAAAATTCAGACTGATCTGGACATTGAAGTGCAAATTACGGAAGAAGATTTTGAAGATACCCATGAGGTGGATTCAAAATTGGTAAAACTGGGAAAATCAACCAAAGGTAAGATTTTAACCAACGATTATAATCTTAACAAGGTTGCCACGGTTCAAGGGGTGGACGTGCTCAATATTAACGAGTTGGCCAACGCCGTGAAACCAATTGTTCTGCCGGGTGAAGAAATGAAAGTTCTGCTGGTAAAAGGCGGAAAAGAAAACGGCCAGGCCGTTGCCTATCTGGATGATGGAACCATGATTGTTGTTGAAAATGGCAAAAAATATATCGGAACCACCACCACGGTTATTGTTACCAGTATTCTGCAAACAGCAGCTGGACGGATGATTTTTGCAAAACCAAAGAAATAACGAACCAGCAATTATAAGTTCTCGACAAAAACACCAGCGCTTGCGCTGGTGTTTCTATTTCGGCGTTTTTTGACAAATTTATTGTAATTAACAGGGGCTTTACGTATAATGAAATAAGTATTGTTAACAATCGGCGCAGGGTCAGAGATGGCTTTGCAGAAAAATTTGCAGGAAAATGGGGATCATCATGGAACTACCTGAAGCGTTTAAAGAAAAAATGAAAAATCTGATGGGTGAAGCCTATGAGAGCCTGCTGGATTCTTATGATCAACCCGAAAGCAAAGGCATCCGAACCAATACCCTAAAGCTGGAACCTGAGGAATTAGCCAATAAATTACCCTTTAAAACCCAGGGTGTGAACTGGTGCAGAGAAGGATTTTATATTGATCATACGGTGCGGCCGGGTAAAAATCCCCACTATTACGCCGGGCTCTATTATGTCCAGGAACCGACGGCAATGGCGGCAGTTGAAGTACTTGATCCGAAACCCGGGGATTGGGTGCTTGATCTCTGTGCGGCCCCAGGCGGTAAGTCCACCCAAATTGGTGCCCGGCTTCAGGGTACGGGGGTGTTAGTTGCCAATGAGCTGGTTAATACCCGGGCTGGAATCCTGTCCACTAATATCGAACGGATGGGGTTAACCAACGCCATTGTCACCAATGAATTTCCCGAGCGATTGGTGGACTCTTTTTATCAAAGCTTTGATAAGATTCTAGTCGATGCGCCCTGCTCCGGCGAGGGCATGTTTCGTAAAGACCCGGGAGCTCTGGCCGATTGGAGTCTGGAACGGGTTGACCGCTGTATGGGTAAGCAGGAAAAAATATTAGAAAGTGCCCATCGGCTGTTAAAACCCGGCGGGGTGCTGGTCTATTCAACCTGTACCTTTTCGCCGGAAGAAAATGAACAGATGATTGAAGCTTTTATTGAGAAATACCCCTACACCCTGGAAACCATCGAGTTACCCGGGATTATCGATCATGGCCGGGTCGAATGGACCCACAAGCAGCAGCAGGAGATCGCTAAAACACTACGGATTATGCCGATGACGGTTAAAGGCGAAGGACATTTTATTGCCAAACTGATAAAATCAACCGTCGTTACTGATACCATTGAGATTAAACCGGGATACGCTAAATCACGGTTGAAAAAGGCCACCCGCATCGAGCTACAAGACTATAACGATTTTGCCAAAAATAATCTGGCAGCGGAATTTTCTAAAGCATTCGAAGACCGTCTTTATCTGCTGGGTGAACATCTCTATGCCATCCCGGAGGGGGTGGTGCTGGAGCGGATTGCCAATTTAAAACTCTTGCGGACTGGTCTTCATCTGGGAACCTTTAAAAAGAATCGCTTTGAACCTGGCTATGCACTGGCAATGGCGCTTAAGTTGTCGCAGGCTAAAAATGTCTGCGACTTAACCGATGAAGAGCTGGCTTATCAGTATCTAAAGGGTGAGGCATTAAACCTGGAAGCAACCAAAGGCTGGGTTTTGGTTGGCTATGAGGGCTATTCGTTGGGATTTGGAAAAGCCAGTGAGGGTTTGATTAAAAATCACTATCCCAAGGGGCTAAGAATCAGGAAAAAATAGGAGAACAACGGATGGGTAACCAGGCGAATAAAAAGCAGATTCACCCCAGTGCGGTAATTTCTAACGATGCCCTGATTGGAAGTCGAACCATCATTGGTGCCGGGGCAATCATCGGAGCGGGTGTAGTTATTGGTGAAGATTGCCAGATTGGCACCGGCGTAATCATCGAGTCAGACAGCAGGATTGAAAACAAGTGTGTATTGGAGCCCGGTGTGATAATCGGTAAGGCGGTAACGCTCAGTAAAAATACCAAAATTGGGATTGGTGCCCGGATTACCAATGGGGTAAGCGTTGGACCTGATTCGGTCATAAAAATTGGTGAAATCGTCTTAAAAGATATGATTTATAAAATGGTTTTTAAACGGGGTGCCTGGATTTACCGGGAAGACAGTTTAAATGATAAAAACGATGAGTGAGGGAAAAAATGAATCAAAAAGATTTTACTTGTTTAAAAGAAGCTTTGGAAAAGAAAAAGAAGATTTTAGTATCCAGTTGTTTATTGGGAATGAAGATAAACTATGAAGGAAAGGCCCATCCGGTGGATGAGCTGCGACAACTTTTTCTTCAGGGACAGGCGATTCCAATTTGTCCGGAAGTGCTGGCATCAATGCCGATTCCCCGAGATCCGGCTGAAATAGTCATAGTCAATGGAGAACGGAAAGTGTATAATAATAAAGAAGTTGACGTAACCGAAGGATTTCGTCTGGGGGCCCAGCGAAGCCTGGATACTGCCCGGACATCCGGGGCAAAAATTGCAATTATGAAAAGCAGAAGTCCGTCCTGTGGTTGTGGGGAAATTTATAATGGAACCTTTAGTGGAAATTTGGTTGCTGGGGACGGTATCGCCGTAGCCTTATTAAAAGAAAACGGCATTCGCGTCATCACCGAAGATGATTTTTTGGAGTGTTTGAAATAATTAGGCCTTTGCGAAGCAATTGGCAAAGCCGGCGTCAGTTTGTTATCGGTTTTACAAAATCATAACAAGGCGATCTCAAAAGAAAAGTGAGGAATAGTATGAAAAACAAACTCAACATTGGAGTGGTTTTTGGAGGACAGTCGGGCGAGCATGAGGTTTCAAGGGTTTCTGCATACAATGTTTTGGGTGTCATCGATCGGGATAAGTATAATATTGTCACCATCGGGATCTCAAAACAGGGGAAATGGTTTTTATATGCTGGCGATGCCGAGAAGATTAAAGATGGTTCATGGGAACAGGATCAGAAAAACCTTACCGCAGACTTTTCAATCTTTGACCATCCGGAAATATCCAAGATTGACGTTTTTTTTCCGGTTCTTCACGGTCCGATGGGCGAAGATGGGACGATTCAAGGGGTTTTTGAAATGCTGAATAAACCCTATGTCGGGTGTGGTGTGCTAAGCTCAGCAGTGGGAATGGATAAAGTTTTTTCTAAGATTATGTTTCAAAGTGTGGGAATCCCCACCGGGAAGTACATTTATTTCCGGGAAAATGACTGGAAGTGCGATCCCGATGCGAAAATTGCAGAGATTGAAAAGGCATTGGGGTATCCTATTTTTGTTAAGCCAGCGAACATGGGCTCCAGCGTTGGCATCACCAAAGCCCACGACCGAACTGAACTCGTCGCTGCGATTAAAGAAGCCTTTGTTTATGATAATAAACTGATTTTGGAAGACTTTGTCAAAGGGAGAGAAATTGAATGTGCGGTCCTTGAAGTTGGCGACGCTATTCGGGCCTCGATTCCCGGGGAGGTTATCCCTTCTAAAGAGTTTTATGATTATGAGGCCAAATACTCAGCCACAGAAGACTCCAAGGTGGTCATACCGGCAGATCTATCTCCGGAAATCACACAAAAGGTGAGGGATTATGCGATCAAAGCGTTTGAAGCCATTGAAGGCTCTGGGTTAACCCGGGTGGATTTCTTTGTTACCGAAGATGAGCGCATTTTAATTAATGAAGTCAACACGCTGCCAGGATTTACAAATATCAGTATGTACCCAAAAATGTGGGAAGCCACCGGAATTGGGTATATAGAACTTGTAGACCTGATTATTGCGTCAGCAAAGCGGAAACGCACTACTGTAAGCTAAGTCGTCCGGTTTCTTTATGATGCGTAATCCTAATAAAAACTTAAGAGGATAATTTTTCTTGATAAAAGAACCCATCAATGGTTTAATAGTGGAAGAAATTATACCTCTAGGAGGAGACCAATGACTGAAGAAAGAAAAAAAGTATGGTTATCCATTTCGGGAACCGTCAAAGATGAAGATGAAAAGGATAGCCTCGAGTTCCTGACCGAAGGAGACTTATATAAAGAAGCCAATCGATCCTGCGTCACGTATAATGAATCGGAAGTTTCCGGTATGGAAGGAACAATCACCACCGTCTGTGTTGATGCACAAAAAGTGTCAGTCATTCGTTTGGGAACAACCAACTCGATTATGGAGTTTGAACGTGGAAAGAGAAACCTGACCTGGTATTCTACCCCTTACGGGGATGTGACCATGGGGATTTTAACCAAGGATGTATTTGTAAACTATAATGAGGATGAAGAGCCGACCAAGGTCTCGATCGACTATAACATCGAAATTGAAGGCGTTACAAATTCTCAAAATATCCTGAATATAAAAATTACCCAATAGAAAATGGCAGCAATGTCAATCACTGGAGAAGCGCCAAGAGCGCTTCTCCTTTAAATTTCACTTGAGCGGGAATGACAAAAATGCGCAATGATCTGAATATAATCTAAACATAAATAAAAAGAGTGAGAGGAAATTAAGGATGTACATACGCGAAAAGATCACCGAACAACTTAAAAAGATCATCGGAGAAGCCCTTAATCAAACAATTGAATCGGGAGCATTGGCGATAGAAATCAAACCGGATCTTTTTCTGGAAATGCCCAGAGAAAAAGACCATGGTGATTATTCCACCAATATCGCCATGCAGCTTCCCAAACAGACGAAGAAAGCCCCGCGTTTTATTGCTGAAACCCTGGTGGCCAATATGAAAATTGCAGACTCTTATGTTGAGTCAATTGAAATAGCCGGGCCGGGTTTTATTAACTTTAAACTAAAACCCTACTGGCAGTATGCGGTTTTAGCAGAGGTAGCCGAGTTGAAAGCGGATTATGGCCGGAGTCAGAAAAATGCCGGGAAAAAATTCAATCTGGAGTTTATTTCAGCCAATCCCACCGGACCAATGCATATGGGAAACGCCCGAGGTGGGGCCATTGGCGATATTTTAGCGGCGGTGGCCGACTGGACTGGCTATTCTGTTACCCGGGAATTCTATATTAATGACGCTGGAAACCAGATTGTCAAATTTGGCGATTCCCTGGATGCCCGTTACCGACAATTAATGGGCGAAGAGTTCCCCTTTCCTGAGGATGGTTATCAGGGTGAAGACATTACCGAACATATGAAAGTTTTTATTGAAGTAAATGGTGATGTTCACCGAACCATGACCCCGGAAGAACGTAAACCGATATTGATTGATTATGCACTAAATAAAAATCTTACCCAAATGCGAAGTGATCTGGAAGCCTATGGGATCCACTATGATGTCTGGTTTTCAGAACAAAGCCTTTATGACAGCGGTGCTATTGAGAAGACGATTGAGCTGTTGGGAAAAGGCGGATTTACCTACGAACAGGAAGGTGCCTTATGGTTCAAGGCCACCGAATTCGGTTCTGATAAGGACGATGTTTTAATCCGCGCCAACGGACTGCCCACCTATTTTATGGCCGATATTGCCTACCATATGGATAAGTTTATTAACCGGGGCTTCAATCGCTGCATTAACGTCTGGGGCGCCGATCACCACGGCCATGTGGCCCGGCTTAAAGGGGCATTATCGGCGGTCGGTATTGATGCCGCTAATTTTGATGTGGTCATCATGCAACTGGTGCGACTGCTCCGTAATGGCGAAGTGGCAAGAATGTCTAAGCGTCAGGGAAAAGCCATTGCACTGACGGATCTCATCGACGAAGTAGGCGTCGATGCCACCCGCTTCTTCTTTAATCTGCGCTCGCCAGACAGTCATTTTGACTTTGATTTGGATCTGGCCATTGAGCAATCTAATGATAATCCAGTGTTTTATGTGCAGTATGCCCACGCCCGAATTTGCAGCATCATCCGTCAGATGAAAGAAGAATTGGATAATACGATTCCCCTGGATTACGGTCGACTGATCGCAAAAGAAGAATTAAACCTGATGGAAATCCTTTCAAATTTCCCAGATGAAATTGTGACGGCCGAAGATAAATTGGACCCCAGCCGAATTACCCGATATGCCATCGATTTGGCGGCGGCATTCCACAGTTTTTATAATGCCTGCCATGTCCGGGTTTCCGACAAGGCCTTGATGAAAGCTCGCGTTGCACTGATTGAAGCAACTAAGCAGGTGATTCAAAATGCTCTGAGTATTTTGGGCGTATCTGCTCCAGAAAGAATGTAAAATGAAAACAGAAGCAGGTATTTTTGATCGAACTGAGAAACTAATTGGACAATCTGGTTTGGATAGTTTAAAAAACTCACGCGTTATCCTGTTTGGTGTTGGCGGGGTTGGCTCATTTGTCGCTGAGGCGCTAATTCGTAGCGGAGTTGGTTTTTTAACCATTGTCGATAAGGACATCGTCGAGTCCAGCAATCTCAATCGTCAGATCATGGCCAATGTTAAAACCATCGGCAAGAAAAAAGTCGATGTGATGGCCAGAAGGCTGATTGCCATCAATCCGCTGTCCATTGTTCATCCCATGCATCGATGCTATACCCCGGAAAGTTCTCCGGAATTTCATCTCCAGGATTACGACTATGTCATTGACGCAGTGGATATGGTAACCGCAAAAATTGATCTGGTCATCAAAAGTCAGCAAAACAAGGTGCCGATTATCAGTTGCATGGGAACCGGAAACAAGATGGATGCCAGTCGTTTTATTATTACCGATATCTATGAAACCTCAATTTGTCCGCTGGCCAAAGTGATGCGTAAAGAATTGCGGGAACGGGGCGTAAAATCCCTAAAGGTTCTTTATTCCACTGAAGAACCATTAACCAGAGAAAACCCGCCGGGCAGTATTGCCTTTGTTCCCTCGGTGGCCGGACTGCTGATTGCCGGTGAAGTGGTACGGGATCTGCTGAGAAATGGAAATATAGAAGAAAATTAACAACAGATATTTGCTGCCAGATTAAATAGCTTAAAAACCTTTTGAGTTATTTATTTGGTGGCATTTTTTTTGGTTATTTATGTTATAATTCTAATGTAAATTGAAGCGCCCGGAAAATTCAAATCATCAGGGTTTAAGAATACAGCAGCGCAAACGACTAGAGCCTTAGAAAGCGTAAGTAACGTTCCAAAAGGTTTCATGATTTTTCTATTTGTAAAAATAAAATCAGTTGTCAACTGAATTGTTTTTTTGGATCGGAGCAGCTAAATATAAACATGCGCGAACGAAATAATCCTGTACAAATGGCTAAAAATATGGTTAAATCTACTTGTGAAAGGTGGTTGGAGAGGAGCAAGATGATACGGATTGGAAGCGGTTATGACGTCCATCGTTTAGTAAAAAATCGACCACTCATTTTAGGTGGTGTAAAAATAAAACATTCCTTGGGTCTGCTGGGACATTCAGATGCGGATGTGCTTGTGCATGCCATTATGGATGCGCTTTTGGGAGCGTTGGCGCTGGGTGATCTCGGCAAGCACTTTCCGGACACTGATAGCGCCTATAAAGATAGTGACAGTTTATTGCTGCTTGAGAAAGTGGGGCAACTGGTGGCCGAAAAAGGGTATCGGATCAATAACATTGATTCAACCATCATCGCCCAGGCGCCAAAGCTGGCACCTTATATTGACAGCATGGTGGAAAACATAAGCAGAACCCTGGGCTTATCTGGGAATTGTATCAGTGTAAAAGCCACGACCGAAGAAGGCCTGGGCTTTACCGGGAGCGAGCAGGGAATTGCTGCCAACGCAGTAGTGAGTCTTTTGAAAGGAGAAATAAGCAGATGATTGGTATTATTGCAGCCATGGACAGTGAGGTTCGTGACATCAAGTCGGCAATGGAAGATAGCATCAAGATCCACCACGGAGGGATGACTTTTTTTAAGGGAAAACTCAACAAAAAAGAAGTTGTAGCAGTTAAAAGCGGAGTTGGAAAAGTCAATGCTGCTATGTGCACCCAGATTTTGATTGATCTCTTCAAGGTAACAACCATTATCCATGTGGGTGTGGCTGGTGCGGTTCATCCCGATCTGGAAATTGGTGACATCGTCATCTCAGAAGATAGTTGTCAATATGATATGGATGCCCGGGCCTTTGGTCATCCCCGGGGTGAAATACCAAACATGGATATAACCTTTTTTAAAGCAGATCCGACTTTGATCAAGCTAGCTGAGGCCGCCGCCGAAGCGCTCCAGGTTTCCTACCAGACGGGTCGGATTATGACTGCAGATTTGGGGGTAGACTCCAATAAGCTTAAAAAAGAACTGCGGGAAGAATTCGGTGGTTTGTGTGTCGAAATGGAAGGTGCGGCAGTGGGCCAGGTGGCGATGCAAAACCAGGTTCCTTATCTGGTGATTCGCTCCATGTCGGATAAGGCCGATTCCAATTTGACCGATGATTACAAGAAAAACCTGGAAGCGTCGATTAAGAATGGGGTCGCAATGGTGCTTAATATGATTCCGGGAGTCGCGTAACGATGAAAGAATTGGCACTCCGCCCGACCTGGGCAGAAATAGACTTAGATGCACTGATTAGCAATTATGAAGAAATTCGCCGAATCGTCGGGCCTGACGTAAAAATCCTGGGGGTTGTCAAAGCCGATGCCTACGGACATGGTAGTTTGGAATGTGCTAAAACCCTTTGTGAAGCCGGGGTGGACATGCTGGCCGTAGCTTTTATTGATGAAGCCATTGCGCTTCGACAGGGGGGCATCACCGAACCGATTTTACTGCTGGGATATACCTCAAAAGAACATATTCCTGATTTGATCCGCTGGGATGTGATTCCCGGAACCTATCAGTTTGACTTTGCCAAAGCCTTATCAGAACATTGTCAGGAAAGCGGCATTTCTCATCCCGTCCATATTAAAATTGATACCGGTATGGGGCGAATTGGGATTGGCTGGCGCGAGGCCTCACAAGTAATTGACGCGATGAATCAATTGGAGGGCATTGAACTTCAGGGGTTGTATACGCATTTTTCGACCGCAGATGCTGCTGATAAAACCCACACCAAGGAGCAGATCAGGCGTTATCAACAGGTTCTTTCGGAACTGGAAAAGAAGAATATTGTCATTCCCATCAAGCATATGGCAAACAGTGCCGGAATATTTGATGTCGAAGGGGTTCATTTTGATATGGTACGGCCGGGGATTATTCTTTATGGGCTTTATCCATCAGCTGAGGTTGATCGGTCAAAAATTGATTTAAAACCAGTCATGACCTTAAAGTCAACCATTGTACACTTAAAAACCCTTCATCCGGGAGAAACGGTAAGCTACGGCAACCGTTTTGTTGCCGATGACGATCGGATTATCGGTACCTTGCCAATTGGCTATGCCGATGGCTACACGCGGATGTTAAACGGTCTGGCCAAGGTCTTTATTTCCGGCCAGCTCGTACCCGTGGTCGGTAGTATCTGCATGGACCAATGCATGATCGATTTAACCGATGTGGAAGCGGTTTCCCTTTATGATGAGGTGGAGCTTTTTGGTAACAACATTTCAGCCGATGTACTGGCTAATGCATTGGGAACCATCAATTATGAAATTACCTGTATGGTAAACAAACGGGTGCCCCGGGTGTTCATTAAGGACGGGGCTCTTCAGTCCATCAGACGTGACATTTTAGATCGACAAATCAACACAAACAGTGATATTTATTAAAGAGGAGAATTAAATGGCATTTTTAGAAGAAACCGTTAGGGGTATTCGCAAGGATATTGTAAAAATGATTGGTAAGGCCGCTTCAGGTCATCCTGGAGGCTCATTGTCGTCAGCAGAAATTCTGACCCTGCTTTATTTTGAACAAATGAATGTGGATGTAAACAATCCCCGCAAAGAAGATCGGGATCGTTTTGTGTTGTCAAAAGGACACGCTGCTCCGGTGCTTTATGCAACGCTGGCAGCAAAAGGCTTCTTCCCCAGAGCCGAGCTGGAAAACCTGCGACAACTGGGGTCGATCCTTCAGGGACATCCGGATATGAACAAGGTACCCGGGGTTGATATGTCAACCGGCTCTTTGGGACAGGGAATTTCGGTGGCTGCCGGGATGGCATTGGCCGGAAAAATGGACAATAAGGATCATAAGATCTATGCTTTACTGGGTGACGGCGAATTACAAGAAGGTCTGGTTTGGGAAGCTGCTATGGCAGCCAGCCATTACCAGCTTAATAATCTGATTGCCTTTGTGGATAACAATAATCTTCAGATTGATGGCGCTATTTGTGAGGTGATGTCACCATTTCCCATCGATGGCAAGTTTGAGGCCTTTGGTTGGAACGTGATTACAGTGGAAGACGGCCACGATTTTGATGAGTTGCGAACGGCTGTGGAAGTTGCAAAAAAATCAGAGGACAAACCAACCGTGATTATTTGTAAAACGGTCAAGGGTAAATGCGTTTCATTTATGGAAAACAATGCGGGATGGCATGGAAAAGGGCCGAATGCAGATGAAGTGAAACAAGCATTGGCAGAATTGGAGGCTTAATCATGGCAGATAAAAAATCAACACGACAGGCATATGGCGAATATTTAGTGAAGCTGGGCGAAAAAAACAAAAATTTGGTGGTTTTGGATGCCGATCTCTCAGGAGCAACAAAGACCAACGTCTTTAAAAAGGCCTGTCCCGAACGGCATTTCAATGTCGGGATTGCGGAAGCAAACCTGATGGGAATGTCCGCCGGTTTGGCAACCGCAGGAAAGATTCCTTTCGCCAGCACCTTCGCTATTTTTGGCGCTGGACGAGCCTATGAAATTATTCGTAACAGTATCTGTTACCCGAAGCTGAATGTAAAAATTGCCTTAACTCATTCGGGGATCTCAGTAGGTGAAGATGGCGGTTCACACCAGTCGATTGAAGATATTGCGCTGATGCGGGTAATCCCCAATATGACGGTTTTATCACCGGCAGATGCGATCGAAACAGAAAAGATGATGGATGCCGCAATGGAAATTGACGGACCTGTTTATATTCGTTTGGGCCGCAGTGACGTACCCGTTCTTTTCGATGAAAATTATAAATTTGAAGTAGGAAAAGCCGGCTTATTAAAAAGCGGTGATGATGTAACCATTATTGCCACCGGTCTGATGGTGGGACCAGCTCTGGAAGCGGCACAGCTTTTAAAAGCAGAGGATATTTCGGCCAGAGTATTAAATATGGGTTCCATTAAACCCATCGACGTAAATGCCATAAAAGACGCTGCCGTTGTTACCGGTGCTGTTGTTACGGCTGAAGAACACAGCATTATCGGCGGCCTGGGCAGTGCTGTTGCTGAAGTATTATGCGATGTCGCCCCAGTACCTCTGGAACGGGTTGGTGTTAAGGATCTCTTTGGACAATCCGGTAAGGTTACGCCATTGATGGAAAAATACGGTTTAACGGCGAAAGATATTGTAGCGGCTGCTAAAAAAGCCATCGGCCGAAAATAATAGCAAAAACCTAAGCAAAGAAGCAAAAAAACAGGGTCATCAAGACGCTGTTTTTTAGCGTTTTGCAGAAAAATTTGAATTTGTGGGTAATTAAGGTATAATGATTAGTATGAGGTCATACGAACAAATATTTTTTAAATAGAAAAGGAGTACTTACATGCCATTGGATTTTAAAGAAGCAATAGAGCAAAGGCGCTCGATATATGGAATTAGCGATGAAAGTACCATTACTGCGGAAGAAATAATGGAGATCGTCGACCATTCAACGAAGCACGTACCTTCGGCATTTAATTGCCAAAGTCAGCGGGTAGCAGTATTATTTGGAGAGAAACATCTGGAATTCTGGAGTATCGTGATGGAAACACTCAGAAAAAAAATTCTGGCTGATGAATTTCGGTCTACTGAAAATCGGATCAGCAGCTTTGCCGCAGGATGTGGAACATTGCTGTTTTATGATGATACGTCTGTTACTAAAAGTTTGATGGAAAGGTTTTCACCCTACCGGGATCGGATTCCGGATTGGGCTGAGCAGGGCAATGGGATGTTGCAGTTTGCCATTTGGACGCAATTGTCAGCAGCAGGTCTGGGTGCAAGCCTGCAACATTATAATCCGATCATCGATAATGATGTAAAGACTGCTTTTCTGATTCCGTCGGATTGGCGACTGATTGCCCAGATGCCCTTTGGTGTGCCTACCGAAGACCCTATTGAAAAAGTTTTCGAGCCCATTGAACGGCGCGTCATTGTCATTGAATAATCAAAAAAAAATGGGTTATCCGTGGTTTGAGGTTGTCGATAAACGACCGTACCGACCAATTGTTAATTTGTTGTTCGCTGCGGAATCGGACAGGCGAAGCAGTGTCCGCTCCGATGCGTACAACATGATGTAACAATTGTCGGTACGGGGTTATCTTTTTTGATAGTCTGAAAGCACCGGTTATCCGTGCTTTTTTTTGAGGGTAAGGCGATTATTCAAGCAGTAATAAACCATAGTATTTAACAAACTCATTCTTAGAAGCCAGTGTCTTTAAGGTTTCGCCGTTGTTTCTTACGGTTTCGAAGACATCAATGCCGGACCCTTCCATTGAGGGACGGCGATTTTTCGTGTTAAGACACGGTTTATCCAAATCACAGGCGGGGCAGATGTGACAGGGTCCGGACCAGAAGGCAAAGGCCTTGTGAAAACCGCCAATAAAGGCTAAGCGTTCTGCTTCTAAGATCTTTCGTTGAAATTCTCCGGTTCCCGGGGTTCCTTTAATTAGAAAAGCCCTGGTGTAGCGGGAGATTAATCGGCCGGTTTCTTCAAAGGGGATCTCGTTGGCCTGACAATGTTTGAGATTGGCCGATGAGCAACCAAAGGCACATTTGTTTTTGGCAAATTCGGTAACCACCACCGAATCGGTGGTAATTTCTAAGACATCATCAAAGCCGATGTTAAGGATTGGATGCTTGAGGCGTTGCATCGGTGTCAAAGCCAGAGCTTCCACAAATGATGGCGATTTTCCGGAAAAAATGACAGCAGTATCGGTTTCAAGCGGAATCAGAGCAGTGGTGGTGAGACCGGCTGCCTCAAATTTGTGGATGACTTCATTTGCGGAACAAACCTGGCCCTCAAAATGGATCATCCGATTGATTCCAGATAACCTGGCCATCAGGGTTGCATGCTCGTCAAAGGCGTCGTGAAGCATCAGGATACCATCTGGCTTAAGCATCGGTAAACAGGCGAGTACTTGATTTAGAAACAGCGGCTGATCCTTACTGATTGACAAACGGGTGAAGATAATCAGAGCATAGGCCTCATGATTTTTGGCAGAGGCAGCGCGCAGTTTATCAAAGGAACTGGTATCGATCGGCTGTGCTTGGGGATCATTAAAAACAGCAACGTCAATCGGAAAGGGATCATCGTCGCAAAGCAGGGTGATCTCCAGATCGGGAAAGGCATGGAGAAAACAATCTGCCATTGTTTGAGCTCCGGGACCGCCGATTAGAATTTTCCCGGACAAGGCGGGGAAGAATTTAACGCATTCAAGCGCTTTCATGCGAGTCAATTCATGGATTGCCTTAATCTTTAGTTGATTAAGCTGTTTATTGGCTAAATACTCCGGCCCACTATTTTGTTCAGTTGGTGTGTTTTTTAGTAGTGAAGATTTCAACTGACGCCATTTTTGAGATTGTAATTGCCGCAGTTTGATGGTGTCGCCCAGATAATCTGGACTGGATGAAAGCAGATAGCACTTGGTTATGATGGCATTGCTGTAACTGCCCTGATAACAAAAAAGAAGCCCCAGACTTTCCAGTAGCGGCAGAAATGACGACAATGCCGTGGCATCAGTTTCGATTTTTTCTGAAAGTGCTTGGGCATCGGCGCCATTATCTCCGAAGGAATTAAGAATTTCAAAAAGATCCAGTTCCAGGGCGGTAAATAAAGCTTCAGATGCCCAGTTGGCGGTTGAAAGGTTTGCCAGATACTGGCCGCCATGGGTATGGGGGTCATAGCTTTTTAAAGAGAAGTAATGATTTTTTTCTAAATTTTTCATCAGGATTTCCTATTCTTGAAATTTTTAGGGGGTAGAAATAACGAACAATTTTTATGCACATAAATTCCCGACTAAAATGCGGGCGCAGGACCAAAATGTTGATTGTTATTTTGATACTAATGTCATGATGTACATATTTGTAACAGCAACTTGTTTATTTTCAACTAGTGGTTAATGATTCATGCGTTATGATCATAGCAGGGCTTCTATTTGTTTTTTTGACCTTTTATCCAATATCTCTCCTAGTAATGCGTTTTGGATAAAGTTTTCTATTTTATCTGTTCGATGCTCTTTCCTGATAACAAGAAGTACCTTCAAGAGATCAAGCAGTATTGATTTTCGCATGGTTTCCTTAATGGACATGAGATTAAAGGTAATAAGTCTAGAAGCTATTTTATCATGTAAGTCAGGCTTAGATGAAGCTATTTCGCCCAATGACTGAATACATTGGCGTATCGTGATGGGTTTTTCATCGTTTTGGAGTTGTAGATATTTATCAATGGTATCGTCTATTTTGTTTTCGGTATCCCACTTTACATTGTTGGCAATCAAATTCAGTCCGATATTTCTTTGATAAGAATTTTCACTTTTTAGTTTGCTTTTGAAGGTATCCCAATACGGATAAACATCGTCAAAAAAGAATGATCTGTTTTGCAGAATGAGAAATACCTGATATCTAATGGTGTTATCTTTTAAGGAGAGCCATTCTACAAGCTGCGGAATATCATCTTTGTTTAATGTCTTTGACGCTTCTTGTAAGTCGCTTTTTGAAATCGACATAATTTGCTCTAGCGTAATCAATCTTTATCCCTCCAATTGAATATTAAATAAGCTGTTATATTTTTTATTAGCCTTATGATGCAAGAAGTTTTGTGTTAACTATAGCATATTTTACCATATAAAAAAAGATCGAGTACCCGCGGAGGGTACAAAAACAGATAAACCACAGTCAGGAGACCTTCATGCGCGGCTTTATGCTTAAAGAGTTCATTTAGAAATACAATCACGAGGCCATGCAATGAAACCGATCATCCAACTGGATATCAAAGAGCGATCCTTCGCTTTGGAGGATTGCTCTTTTTAGCGGAACTTAGAACAACCGGCTTTATATGAATTACCGGTATTTGGCGGTTTAAGATAAGAGTCTTAAAAAAGGATAAATTTTTGTGCTTTTGCATTTTTTCTAACTATTCCGCTGGGTTTTGTGTTATATTCAAATCATTCTAAATAAACTGACAAAATCGATGCATGGCATTGACAGAAAGGAAAACGAATGAGATTAACACAGGAATTACTAAAACAGGGAATCAGCGAAAAGCTGCTTGACGATATAAAATATTTCAAACACTTTTATAAACTGGAGGAGCGTCTTCAGGATCGGGTTCCCAGTACCGAAACTGTTTTTTATGGCAAGGACATCTGGTCGATGTGTATTACTGCCATTCTAGAGGGCGAGAACATTTTACTCTCCGGTCCCAAGGCCACCGGGAAAAATGTCCTGGCCGATAATATTTGCGAGCTTTTTAACCGTCCTCAGTGGAACACCTCCTTCCATGTCAACACCGACAGCTCCAGCCTGATTGGCACCGATACTTTTATTGATAATGAGGTACGACTGCGACGAGGATCGGTTTATGAGTGTGCCATAAACGGCGGCTTTGGCGTTTTTGACGAAATCAATATGGCAAAAAACGATGCCCTGGTGGTACTCCACTCGGCTCTGGATTATCGAAAGGTGATCGATGTGCCGGGCTATGAGAAAATCAAGCTCCACGACGCCACCCGGTTTATCGGCACCATGAATTATGAATATGCCGGGACTAAGGAGCTAAATGAAGCCCTGGTATCTCGTTTTATGACCATTGATATTCCCCAAATTGAGGAAGAAACCCTGATGCTGATTTTAAAGGATTATTTTCCGGATGCCAACCCGGAAATTCTGGCCCAGTTTGCCGGTGTTTTTTTGGATCTTCAAGCCAAGGCCAGAAATTCGGAAATCTCCACCAAGTCTGTCGATCTGCGGGGGATTATCGGGAGTCTGCGCACCATCCGCCGAGGCTTAAAACCGATGCTGGCGGTCGATATGGGGGTGGTCGGAAAAACCTTCGATCAGTTTGAAAAAGAAATCGTTCTGGATGTCATCAAAACCCGGATCCGGGAAAGCTGGGATTGTGCCGATGTTTTTTCCGGCTAAGGCCAGAATCGGCCCAACACCTGAAGAAGGGAGGAACAGGCCATGAAGGATGCAAAATGGATCTATCAGGACTATGAATTTGACAACCGGGTATCCAATCTGATGTGGACGGTTTCCGGTGATTACGATGAAAACATGGACGTCGGAGAAAAGAGCTTTATTTCAAAAAATGTGGCCCTTTACCATGCCGTAACTGCCGGGGGAAGGCGAAAGTTCATTAACTGGCCCAGTGTCAAGAAATACGTCATCAGTCGTTATCGGGCGGGTTTTAATAAGGATATTCTCCTGAGTCTTATTGCTATGGGGAGTGATGTGGTAGTGGAAGAAAAAATTATTGCCGAACGCCCCGGAGTTTATGATATCCGCAAAGATGCCTACGATGATATTCTTCGCAATTATTATAAGCTTCACACCGACGATCTGATGGAAAAGGTACGTCACGCGATGATCCTAAAAAAGATTGGTAAAGCGCCGATGATGGACACCGAAACCCGAAACATCGCCAGCGATCTGGAAAACCTACAGGATCGGGAGGATACCATTGAGTTATTAAAAGGCATTGAAGAAATCTATGTGAAATATTTTCCGATGTTTGTGGAGGGCGATAGCGGTGATTCCAGTGAATCGGGCCACAATAAAAATCATCTCCGCGGCGATTTTTCTGATTTTATGTTAGAAGAGATGTTTGACGAGCCCGAAGACCTGGACATTGAAGCCTCCATTGAAGACATTGCCGAGGCTCTGCTGGGAGAATCCCAAGGAGATCAGTCCAACGTATCCAATGATGCTGACAACCGGATTTTGCGGGTGCAGGAAGAGGATATCGAAAAAATCTATGAAAAAGTGGCTTACTATTACGGAAAATCGTTTTTGGATATCAGTGAAGTCAAAAAGCTTCAGAACCGGGTATGCAAAGACGCCCATGGCAGCTGCCGGATTCATATGACCGATGGCGTCGTCCGGAGTGACAGTGATAATGAATTTCAACAGAAATATGTGCAACGGCACCAGATTAAAAATACCGATGTGTTTCGCGCTAATTACAAGGTGTTCAAGCGCAACATTAATAAGCTTCGGGAAAGCATGTCCCGAACCCTGGTTCAGGAAGAAATTATCGACGCCATCCCTTCTGATGCCGGGAGGCTGATTCCCAGCAAACTCTGGCGGATTGGTCGTAGCAGTAATAACAAGGTTTTTGTAAAAAATATTGATAATAACAAGGGGAGCTTTGTGGTGGATATCCTTATCGATTCCAGTGGCTCCCAGCGACGTAACCAGTCCAATGTTGCGATTCAAGCCTATATTCTGGCGATGGCATTAACCCAACTGGGGATTCCTAATCGGGTGCTGGGTTTTTCCAGTTTTCTTGACTATACAGTCATCAAACGCTTCCGTGATTACGAATCGCCCCTTTCAGCCAATGACAACATCTTTGAATATTATTGCTCCGGCAACAACCGCGACGGTTTGGCAATTAAGACCACCTGTGAAGATCTCATTAAGCGAGGGGAAGATAATAAGATTTTAATTGTCCTCAGCGACGGCCGCCCCAACGACATTAAGGTGGGAAAGGGTCAGGTTAATAGTTTAACCCAGGCCTATCGGGGTCGGGTGGCTATTTCTGACACCGCCCGGGAAGTTCGAACGGCCCGCCAACAGGGTATTATGGTACTGGGGGTCTTCACCGGAAAAGAGCAGGATCTGATGGCTGAAAAGCTGATCTATGGCAAGGATTTTGCCTATATTAAAGACATTAACCGCTTTGCTGATTTGGTTATTAAGTATTTAAAGCAAATTATTGTAAGTTAAAAAATAAAACCGCTAAGCATCAACTGCTTGATGTCTTAGCGGTTTTTTTGGTACTATTTTGTTATCCTATAATTGTTATCCTCCGCCATAAAAAGATCAAACCGTTTTGTAATAAGATCGATTGACGCTCCTGATTGATAAAACGATGGGAAACGCTTATAGCGTATAGGAAATAATAATATTTTCGTCCAACGCGCGGAAGGTAAAGCTTTCGGTGATAAACAGTTTGACATTTTCTTTATCATAAGATTCAAAACCGATGGCAAAATCCTGTCCGATGGTCAGTTCAAAGTTTGGATTATCATAAGGGATCAGAAAAGCGCCATCAAGAACGGTGCTTAATAGTATTTTTCCACCAATGAGGGCTTCGATCTGTTTAATCAGCGGATACCCATGAGAGCTTATATTGAGACGATTATAAGCCACCTCACCAACAATTAATACAAAGGGACCGGCTTCAAATTTTTCTCTTAGTGTAACCAGGCCTTTTGAGATTGCTTCCATAATTTGGGAGTCTGTTTTACCAAAGGGTATTTTTTCATTAACGGTTACCGATTCCAGACCTTTAATCTGACCAGCTTCAAAGCCTTTATACACGACCGTTTCTTCAAACTCGGCAATTCTTTGGACAGCTTCTTCCAGATTAGTTAAATCAATATCCTTGGCACCACGCGTCAGGTTATCCATCTCCCAACGGTTTAAGGTGAAGCTTATTCTTGCTTCAACAAGTGGTTTGATCTTGAAAACACCGGTTTTAACAAGGTTTTCATCGTCATTAATTAATTCGAGTCGACCTTCCGATACGCTAGTAAAATCAAGACCTTTCGGTCCATTTACCGTGACGGCCTTTCTTGCTGTTAATCGACTTTTTAACACGGCTTCCGCTCGGCCATCAATTTCGCTCCAGGCGAGTTGAGTTAAGGGTGCGATTTCTCTTTTTAACATTTTTTCCTCCTTGATTAATGCGCGTTATTTTTTTAAATCACCGATATGGATACCGGATATATTTACAGACTCGGGTGCCGCTTCATTTTCTTCGGCTTCCAGAATTGAACCATCGACAAACAGGTACGTTCGCAGTTCTTCATCCCATTTGTCCATATTTCGTCTTAACCATTCAATGGCCATGCAGGCGTGTTCAATTTCTTCGTCCCGGTTATGCGCCATAATTCCTTTTAATTCAGGATCACTCGTTGCTGCCACGCGTTGGTTATACCAATCAACAGCTTCTAATTCTTCTTTTAAACTATTGATGGCCCGAGTGATGTTCATCGTTTTTTCATCTAATAATTCAATTGGTTCATGATACTGTGCCATAAAATTTCCTCCTACCTTCTAAATATTGGATATATAATAATTATACCCAAATGATTGTAGACTAACAGGATTTATGTTATCTTTGCAAAAAATTGTTAGTTTAAGTGAAAGCGATTAAGATTTTTAAAGAATCAATGTGTATTGTATCAATGGGTAGATAGCAGGCGCTAATGCTAAAAAAGATCATCCTGATTACGCTCAGGAAATTACTATGATCGGTCAGAATAAACCCTTGCCAAAAAATACGTTTTAGATTAGTATAGAGTCAAACCATGACAGAAGGAATGCGGTGGGAATCCGCAACAGTTTCTTTGCTACTGTAAGGCGATCATGGGTGCAGGTGGTCATTGGGTTATCCGAGAAGGCCGTTTGCAACAAGCCCCGCCAAGTCAGGATATTTCCAAATGGTTAAGATGTTTGAAGCTTCAAAGAAGGCTACAACGTGTGAGACCATTTAGAAATACAGGATTTGGAGAAATTTTTTCCCTTATCTGGACAAAAATATGGCACACATTTTGTAAACCTTTTAAAAAGGTTTTTTTAGCTTTTTGTAGATGTCGAGAAAGAGGAAGAGATGGAAAAAATTAGGATAATAGAGTTACCGGTTGATGTCAATATGCCGATGCTGATGAAAAAAATGAAATTAACATGTGATTCACCAGTTTATGATGAATACCAAAATGCGGTGGAGCTTTTAAGAAACCAGATAAAACCGATGGCGATCATTAAAGCCTGTCCGGTTGAGACGTTTTCGAAGCATTTAGTTGTGATGGATGGGATTAAGTACAAGAGCAAAACCCTTCATTATTTGTTAAAAGACCACGAACAGGTGTTTTTGTATTTGTTGACAATCGGTGAAATGCCAACAAAGCTTCACCAGATTGAACATTATTTTTTGCAGTCGCTTAAGTTGCCAATTATGTATGGTGCCATGAAGCACTTGAAAGCGGCAGTTCGGGAAGACAATCATCTTAAGCAGGTGGGAATAGCGAATCCCGGTCTGATCCAGGATTGGGCAATTCAGGATAGCAAAGCTATTTTTGACAGCTTTGGCAGTGCCTCCCTGCAGATCGGACTAAAGATGGGTAAAGGCTACATTATGCGTCCTGTCTACAGTTCTTCCGGGATTCTCTTTGATGATTTTCAAAATTATTGCGATTGTGCAGCGTGCAGCATCGATGGCTGCATTGCCAGAGAGGAAAAGATGACGGACGACGAAAAAAAGATGGCAAGTGTTGGGTGAAGGCAAACAGCGCGCGATCTTTTATAGAAGTGCCATTTGCGACAAAATTGTGATAAAATAGAAGACAAAACGACAAAGGATAATGACAATGCAAATCAATCGATTGCTAGAAATGGTCTATATTTTATTTGAAAAGAAAAAGATAACGGCGAGCGAATTAGCCGACTACTTTGAAGTGTCTCAGCGTACCATTTACCGGGATGTGGAGTCTCTAAGTGCGGCTGGGATTCCTGTTTATGCTGAAAAAGGTAAGGGTGGAGGAATTCGGCTGCTGGATAACTACGTGATTAAAAAATCACTGCTTTCAGAAAAGGAACAGGTCAATCTGCTGGCATCGCTACAGGGGATGAATGTGCTAAACGGACCGGAGGTCGATCCGGTGCTGAGAAAACTGGCGACCCTGTTTGAAAAAAAAGATGCCGACTGGATTGAAGTCGACTTTTCCCATTGGGGCGGTGATAGCGATGAACGGGAAAAATTTAATGTGCTGAAAAACGCCATCCTTGAAAAAAACAGAATTGCTTTTGACTACTTTAGTGCGACCGGAGAAAAGACCGGGCGCACTATTGAACCGCTAAAGCTCTTGTTTAAGGGGCAGTCCTGGTATGTTTATGGATTCTGTTTAAGTAAAGAGGCGTTGCGCTTTTTCAAGGTCAGTCGGATCAGGCAGCTCCGGCAGTTATCGGAGGCTTTTTCCCGGACCCTGCCGGAGGGCCCTGTTTTTGAAAAACCGGAGATAAGCGCTTCCCAAATCAGGTTGATCCTGAGAATTGACGCGAGCATGGCGTTTCGGATCTATGATGAATTTGATCCGGCCGCGATCACAAAAAATCAGGATGGGTCCTTTGTGGTAGCGAGCCGCTTGCCCGAGGATGGCTGGGTGTATGGCTATATTCTTTCTTATGGTGATGCTGCTGAGGTGTTAGAACCCCAGTGGTTGCGGGAGGCAATTAAGAAAAAATTGGAAGATGGTCTTAAAAAATATCTTTAATATGACATTAGGTGTCAGGTTAAAGGGTGTATACTGAATTTATTAATAAGTTAGAAAGAGGTATACACAAATGGATTATGAATTGGTACAACTAACAGAAAAGCAAGTGGCGGGGCTGAAAATACGCACCAGTAATACCGATCCCCAGATGGTTGAAAAAATTGGTGCCACCTGGCAGCGTTTTTATGGGGAAGGAATTGAAGCCTCCCTGACCGGCAGAAAAAATGAGAAATGTATTGGTCTTTATACCAATTATGAAAATGGTGTGGCCGGCACTTATGACGTGGTGGTTGGTTGTGAAGTTGATGCTGCAGCTTCGCAATCAGAGCGGGTTGAAACCGTAAGCATTGCACCTGGTAACTATGCAAAATTTGTTGTCCATGGTGATGTGCAGCAGGCCGTTGGCGACTTATGGGTGAAGCTTTGGGATATGAAGCTCGACCGGAAATTTAGTAGCGATTTTGAGGAATATCAACCCGGGGAAGACATGGCCAACGCCGAGATCCATGTCTATATTTCACTGAATTAAGGGAGACGCAAACGATGGACAAAGTCGATTATAAAAAGCAATTTAAAGCCTTGTATTTACCAAAGTCTCAGCCGTCAATCATTGCGGTTCCGGCGATGCACTTTGCTATGTTAGACGGTAATGGCGATCCCAATGGGGAAGCGTTTGCGGAGGTGGTGGGGGCGCTGTACAGCTTCAGCTACGCAGTAAAAATGTCCTATAAGAGCAAGACCATTCCGGAGGGCTATTACGACTATACCGTTTTCCCCCTGGAAGGGGTCTGGGATCTGGTCGACACGACCAGAACCAGTGCGGATAAAAGTAACTATGCCTATACGATGATGATCCGCCAGCCGGATTTTCTGACCGCTGAACTGGCTGCCCGGTTTATCACGGAAGTCAAAAAGAAAAAGCCCAATGACTTCCTCGATCGTATCCGGCTTGGGGAAATAGAGGAAGGCACCTGCTGCCAAATGCTGCATTTGGGCAGCTATGATGATGAGCCGGCCAGCTTTGCGCAGATGGAAGCTTTTTGCAGTGAGCATGGCTATCGGCGCAGTGATAAAACCCATCGGGAGATTTATGATCCCCGCCGGACCGAGACGAATAAGTTAAAGACGGTGTTGCGGTTTAAGGTAAAAGCTGATCAGTAAGGCTGATCGGTGATCTGATTAAGTATCGTGGTAAGTCGTATAAGTGCCTAAAGAGGCCCCTGATTCAGGATGAATCAGGGGCCTCTGAGTTTTTTTGCAGCCGGGGCAAGCCACGACCGGGCTGGCTATAGGAGTTTTAGTAAGCGTAGAGCATCAGGGTGCTGCCGTCATAGACCAACAGGGAGTTTTTAAAGCCGCCTGGGAGGGTGGGGCCTGAGCTAGCATCGATTGTCTCTTGGTCTGAACCAGAAATAACGCGTTTAATCGCTTTGTTGTTATTGTCTTGGTCCTGACAGATCAGATAGACGCCGGTGTTGTCAGAATAATAGGTGGAATTGATCGGAATGATGTTGCTTATTTCCGGATTGTTGGGATCAATATCAACCCATCCGCCTGACCAGGAGTAAATCTGGTAGTATTTATTGGTGTTTACGTCTTCGGTGTAGTTTCTGTCAATCGCCAGCAGACCATAGCTATCATCGATACCAATCAACTGTTTGCTGCCGTCCAAAGTAACCTGAGCACCGCTTGTCCAGGTACTTAAGTTGGTTGAGCTGTAGATCTGACCAGTACTGTCATAGCCGTAAAAAGTCGTCGCACCCGCTTGCTTGGCGTAAAAGAGTTTAAAACCATCAGCTGGTGCGGTCAGGCTGCCGGCCGGAGTCCAGGCGGTGTTATTGTAAGGGGTGGAGATAACCGCATTGGCATCAAGAATTTGGCCATTACTTGAATAAACATAATCAGCCATAAGGTAATTACTGGCATGGTTGCCGGTTAAGGTGCCGTTCAGTTTGATGGTGTAATTGTTGCCCACGTTACTGGTTTTGTTGTTACTGCTATCGTAATAGTCAGCGCTGTAGGTTGCCAGATGCACATCTTCCTGCTCTACACTACCAGCAATATGGGCAATAGCGTCCGTACCGTTAGCTGGATTTTTAGACGGATTAACTCCAGCATATGTGACCGTGATGCTGCTGCTGCCATCGGCTTTTTTTACGGTGGCCAGATTGACATTGACATAACCCAGGATTCTTGGTGTAATCGCCGCCGTTTTTGAGGTATCTGGATTCGGGGCCAGGTAGTTTTTGGCGGCCTCGCCGTCAAGGGTAAAGTGGATGGTCACGGGTTTGGCACTGCCGTCACTGGTGACATTTTTAGTATCGTAGCTGGCAGTGGCTTTGACCGTCACGGCATCGTTATTGATTAAGCCGCTAACGGCATCAGCAGCAAGGGGATATTCCGATAATTTAGTTGTGTTATCGGCCAGATAAACATCGGTAGTGGCGTCATACTTACGGGTCGCTGCGATGGCCGGCAGCTTGGTGCTGACGACGGTCAGCGGCAGCGGGGTAATGGTAACTGTGGTGGTCTGATTGGTAATCAGATAGTTACCGCTAGTGTCACTGGTGGAGTAGCTGATAGTGACAGTTTGCTCGCCGGCATCTTTATCGTTGTATGAAAGATTAGCTGTCACAGCTATGCTTTCACCTACAGCAAGCCCGCTGATTTGCGAAGCAGCGACCGTATATGATGATATTTCCTTACCATCCGAATCATAAACCTTACTGGTGCCGTCATAGGGGCGGGAGGTCTTGATAGCCGGTGGGGCGATGGTCAAGGTTTTTGGGGTAATACTGCCGCCGGAGATCGTACCGGTAATGCTGCCATCGGATGCGGCATCCGCCAGGCTGAAATTGTGGGCTGCCGTGCCACTGAGTTTATAGGTATAGGCGATCGTATAACCGCTACCGACGTTACTGGTTTCGCTATTATTGTCTTTATAGACAGCAGTGGTATCAAATGTCAGCGTCCCGTTTTGGATCGCTTCCTGAACGATCGGTATTTGATTAGTATCGGTAACTCTGACGGTGACGAGGGCATTGCTGGTACCGTCATATTCCTTAGTCTTATCACTATCTTTGACAATGGGAGTGGTGGCAATCGACAGTGGGGTAATATCAGCAGTTTTGCTTTGATCATCCGGCAGGGGCTGATAATTTCCTGCGGCCTCGCCGGCAAGGGTGTAGTGAATGGTAATGTTTTTATTGGGATCGACGTCTTTACCGTCATCATAGGTGGCGGTCGCAGTGACCGTCACTTTACCGGCGTCAGCAGCGGCAATATTGCCGGGTGTGACCGGCATATTATAGATTTTCTCGGTATTATTGGCCGCCGTAAAGACATCGGCGGTGCCGTCATAAGCTTTGGCCACCGGGGTGGGAGCTACTATCGTCAATGGTCGCGCGGTAATGCTGGCCCCGATTGTTTCGGTCGCTGCGATCTGGTAGCGTTTATTAGCAGGGCTACTATCAATTGTATAGCTAACTGTAATGGTCCGGTTGCTACCGGCGTTTTGATTATCATAGACTGCGGTGGCTGTGACATTAATATTGGGGTCGGCTGCTACACCGGTTGCCACACTAATCACGTTATTGCCGGCGGCAATTTTTCCCTTGTTATTAAACACATCGGTGGTGCCATCATAGGTTTTGTTTTTATTGATATTCAGGCTGGCGGCGGAGACCATCAGATTTTTCTTCGTAATGATCCCGATTTCCGCGTGTTCCGCCGGTGCGCTGTAATTACCGGCGTCGGTTCCCGACAGGTTATAGCTGCATAGCACTGGTTTATTCGTACCCACTTCAATCGCATCCGTTTTACCGCTACTGTTCTGATAGGTAGCGGTCCGGGTGATCGTCAGTGTATCGGCGTTAAACTGGCCAAGGGCTTCGGTAATCACGGTGTTAAGCGTCGCTGTTCCGTCAAATTCCTTTGCGATGGCGGTTGTCGTCGCATTACTCAGAGGTTTTTGCGTAATCTCACCCTTTATGGTCGTGGCGGCTGGCGGATTGTACTTATTGGCATTGGTACCGGAGAGGCTGTAGGTGACGGTAATATCTTTGTTGTTGCCGACGTTTTTATTGTCATAAGTGGCGGTAGCACTTACGGTCACGTTATCGCCAGAGATAATTCCGGTAACCGCCGTAGCATCAAGAACCTTGTTAGTCACATCGGTATCCGTGGTACCGTCATAGGTTTTAGACAAGATAATGGTTGGTGCAGTGACCACGCTCAGACTGATTTTGCTTGGTGGTGTATAACCGCCACCACTATCGCCGCCGGGTTGTGGTTGCGGTGTTGGGATTACTGGGGGAATAACGACTTCGGGATCGACAGTATAGTTCCCGGGTGCTTTTTCAAAGCTGACATTGTCCGAGGCAATTTCAGCTTTGCTGACGGTGCCCGTCCCGGTTACTTTGACGGGAGCCTTTACAGAAAGGTCGGTAACGGTTGTCTGGCTGCCCAGATTCACCGTGCTGTTTTTGGCTTCCGGCGCGATAATAAGCTGCTTGATGCTTGTCTGTTTGTCGGTTTTAACCACGGCATCCGGGGCATTTACGGTTACCGAATCAAAATTGCCTTCTAGAATCACTTCTTGACCAGCGGCGACTTCGCTTAAAACAAATGGAGTCCCATCGAGTCCAGTGACCACAATCCGCACGACGCCGGTGGGGGTTTTCTCCACCAGGATGTTCTGATAATCGCCACCGTTAATATGAATACTGTTTTTACCGCCGCCGCGAACCCGCAGCTCGCCGGAGACGGTGACATTATTCAAGGTGACATCGCCGTCACCAACGGCTTCATCAATAATCAGGTTGCCATCAATGGTCAGGTTCTGCAGGATTACTCCGGTAGCGGTGATGATCACATCCTGGTTGATCGGTTCTGATCCGTTAGTTGGGCCATAGGTGCCGGCTTTATCGTAGACTGTGGATGTGCTTAATTTTTCAAGCTGTTGGATCGCTGTTTCAATGGCTTTAACGGCATCAGCCACTTCTTCCGCTGTACTTTTATCGGTAACGACGTGATTCTTTATAACCGTCTGCAGATTAGCCCAGGAGGTTTGGGTATAATCAGACTCACTCAAGTCATCAATTTGTTCAAGAAGGCTATAGTAGGTGCTTAATTCACTGTTTACATCGGTGTCTTTAACAATTTCCAACTTCAACGCTTCCAGGCGCAAAGAACTGCCAACAGTCCCAAGCTGTTCACCATCGGCAAACCATTGTTCTGAATCTGCAGGCAGATCACCAATGTTCTGGACATGGCCCTGGTAGCGGATATGATAGCCGATGGCCTTATTACCGGTGGCATCAAGCAGGATAATTTTAATCGCCTCAATTCGCAACCCACCGCCCCGGGTTCCGGCATACTCGCCGTTTTTGGCCCAGGTGGATGGTTGGCTCTCATCATAGAGCCAGCCGATGTTCTGGACATGGACGTTGTAGCACAGCGAAAGATCTGCCGGCAGCTCGCTGTCAGGCTTTAATTCAAAGCCTTCAATTCGTTTGCTTTGGCCAACGGTACCAATCCGATTAGGGCTCGCAACGAAAGAACCATCGGTTGGGTAATCGCCCAGATCTTGAATGTGGCCCCGGGAAAGAACCGGGATCGTTTCGGTATCGACTTGGGCAAACACAGAAGGAATCGGAATAATCAGGCAAAACGCCAGTAAGACGAATATAAATTTTTTCACTTTTTCTCCTTTTTTAATGGTTTGAATGCGGATTAATTTAATCCAGTAATTTCTGGTGAATGAATAGGCAAATTTGGTGACTCTTAAATGTAGTTTATTCTAACAGTTTATCAGCTTTAATAAAACATCAATTGACGAGTAAAAAGTGCTGTTCGCGAATGGAGCGCTTTCTATAGGAGCAGTAATAAAAAGATTTTAGCGAATGAAAATTATTAGCAAGAATAAAATCCGCTTGACAAAGTTTACTAGCCAGGATAACATAACGGTGTTATCTAATGAGCGGTGGTGATTGAACGTATCAGTGCCTTCAGGTAACGCAACTACGGTTATCGATAGTGCAAATGAAATGATAAAGCGGGGAAGTTAAGTGAAAGACAATAAAGAAACCAAAGAAAAGCTGCTGACGAGTGCCAAAAAAGAATTTATTGAAAAAGGCTACCTCTCGGCATCGCTGCGCAATATCTGTAAGAATGCCGGGGTTACCACCGGGGCCTTGTATTTTTTCTTTGAAGATAAGCAAGACCTGTATGGCGCATTGGTTGCCGAACCGATAAAAAAACTTCATGCAGTAATGAATCGTCACTACGCCGAGGAACAGGCTCAGATTAATGCCGGACTCCTGATGGAAACGGACCGGGATGATGATGTCGAAGCGGCCATCGCAATCTTGCGTTGTCTCTATTTGCATCGGGATGAATTCATGATGTTGCTGACAAAAAGCCAGGGTTCCTGCTATGAGAAAATCACCGATGATTTTGTGATGATCACTGAAAAACACTTTAGACTGATCGCCGACAATATGGAAAAATGTTATGGTGCTCCGCGGGTGGCTGATTATCTGATCCATTGGATCGCCCATATGTTAATTGATGCCTTTATTCATATTTTGACCCATGAGGTATCAGAAGAAGCGGCAGTGGTGCATGTGCAACAGGTCATTAAATATATGATCGGTGGTTGGTTCGGTCTATTTGCACCTGAGATGAAGGATTAATTATAGTAGCTAAGCCCCTGCTTCCTTTGGTGAGGATCTTAATCAGGAGCAATTTGGGAATTGCTAAAGTGAGCAGGAGTAAGAAACAAAAAATTTTAGGCTTAACATAACGGTGTTATGTTAAGCCGAGGAAGAAAGAGGGAAATAAGATGTTTCTGGAAATAAAAAATTTAAAGAAGAGCTTTGGTAAAAACGGCAGTTATGTGGAGGTACTTAAGGGAATTACCACAACGGTAGAAAAAGGCGAAATGTGTGTGATTCAGGGGGCCAGTGGTTCGGGCAAATCGACTCTGCTTAATTGTATCGGGGGCTTGGATACACCCGACAGTGGTGGTGTAACGGTTGACGGCAAAGAAATTGTGGGACTAAAACCTGAGGCCTTGTCTGATTATCGTCGGGATTATTTGGGGTTTATCTTTCAATTTTATAACCTGGTACCGAATCTAACCGTTAAGGAAAACGTCGAGGTCTGCGGCTACTTATCCCCAGAACCGATGGCAATGGCAATGCTTTTTGAGGTCTTGGGTTTAACCGAACATCAGAACAAGTTTCCTTCCCAGTTGTCTGGTGGCCAGCAACAGCGTTGTGCGATTGCCAGAGCTCTGGTTAAAAACCCAAAACTCTTGTTGTGCGATGAGCCTACCGGAGCACTGGATTCCAAGACGGCAAAAGACATTTTAATTCTGATGGAAAAAATCAATCAGACCTTTGGTACCACCATGATCATCATCACCCATAATAATGCCATTAAGGACATGGTCAATCGGGTCATTACCATTAAAGATGGCACTATTTCTAATACTTATCAAAACGAACAACGGATTCCGGCGGCGGATCTGGAGGAATTGTAAGATGCAGAAGATACTGAGAAAGCGGATACTTCGCGACTTAAAGGCAAATCTTTTTTACTATCTGGCACCGGGGTTTTTGATTGTGTTGGGGATGTATCTGGTTGTCAGTTTTGTCGGGGCAGCCGATACCGTGATTACCGGGGTAGCCGAAAAAAACCAGCTTCTTCAAGTCGAAGATGGCCAGTTTTCAGTGTTTGTTCCGTTGACAGAAAAAGAAGAAAATGACTTGGTGGCGGCGGGGATCACCCTGGAAGAGCAGTTTTATCTTGATTATCATGGAAGAAATAATAGCGTAGTCCGGCTTTTTAAGAACCGCAAGGCGGTTAATTTGGCCTCAGTTGATGAGGGCCGAATGCCGGTAACAGCGGGCGAAATCTTTCTGGAAAAACACTGTGCGAGAAAGAATCAGCTGACAACGGGTAGCCAAATCACAATTGCTGGAAGCCTTTTTAAGGTCACCGGAATCGGCACCCTACCAGATTATGACGCCGTTTATCAGGAGCTGTCCGATAGTATCGTTGAAAGCGAAACCTTCGGGTTTGGACTTGTGGTACCCGCGGATTATGAAATGATGAAGACCGCAGGACAGGCCATCAAATCAAAAAGTTTTACCTATGCATATCACTTAAACGGCACCATGGATGATAGCGATCTAAAAAAGAAGCTAAAGGATACTTATTATGATCATAATAAGCTGACGGCGTTTATAACTGCGGCAAATAACCCCCGTATTGCGGCTTCAGCAGATGATCAGGTGATCACTAAAATTGCCGGGCTGATTGCCGGAGTCGTTGTGATGATTCTATTTACGTATATTATTTCTGTTTTTGTAATTCATACGATTGATCGGGAGCGACCCGTTATCGGAGCCCTTTATGCCTTGGGGGTAACTAAAAAAGACCTGATGCGATACTATCTTACCTTGCCGGTAATCATTACTGTTTTAGGTGGCATGATCGGGACCGCGATCGGTTACAGCCAATGGGGGGTTAGTCTGCAAATGGCTGAGTCGCTGAATTATTTTTCGGTCCCCAATCTGGCCACGGTTTATTCATTACCGCTCTTACTCTATGGGATTGTGATGCCGGCGGTTGTGGCCGCTGTTGTTAACGCCCTGGTGATTCGTAAAAAGCTTTCCAAAAATGTTCTGGATCTATTGTCAAATCGGGAAAACAGTGAGCAGGCAGCGACGATCACGCTTAAACGCTTTGGCTTTGTCCGGCGTTTTCAAATCCGGCAGATGATCAGGGAGGCCCGGACCAGCCTGACGGTTGTTTTTGGTTTGTTCATTGCCTTGTTAATTATGATGCTGGGACTAAACTGTTATGCGGTCTGTAGCCACGTCGGTTTAGAAAACAAAGCCGATACCCGTTTCGAATACATGTATAGCTATAAGTTTCCAACCGAAGCGGTACCAGAGGGCGGCGTGGCCGCTTTTGGAAAAACCCTGAAAAAAGAAGTCTTTGGCTACAACCTGGATGTGACGCTTTTGGGAATTGATGCGAGTAATCCCTATTTTGATGCCGCGGTTACCAAAGGACAAAATAAGGTTATCATTTCTTCGGCAGTGGCCAGGAAGTTTGGCCTTGCGGCAGGAGATGTGCTCGTGTTAAATGATGAGGAAGATGAAAAATTGGCAGCATTTACCGTTGACGGGGTGACAGCCTACGCATCGGGGCTTTTTGTTTTTATGAATTTGGCGGATATGCGGGATTATTTTGGTGAAACCGACACATATTATAACATCGTTTTTTCGGATCAGCCTTTGAATCTGGAAACTGAGCGACTAAATAATGTTACCACCAGGGAAGATAGTGTTAAGAGTGCCAATGTTTTTATTAGCCAGATGACCTCTTTGATTATTACGATGGTGGCGGTATCTCTAATTTTGCTGGCAGTGGTGATGTATCTGATGATGCAGGTGATGGTGGATCGTTCCGCTTTTGGGATTGCGCTAATGAAAATATTTGGCTATCGGTCCAAAGAACTTAGAAAGCTCTATATAAACGGTAATTTCTATGTCATTGCAGTAGGTGCCGTTATCAGTATTCCCCTGGCTAAATGGGTGATGGATCAAGTCTACCCGATCCTGGTTTCTAATGTGGCGGTAGGCTTTAATTTAAACTTTCCATGGTGGCTCTATGCCGGGGTATACGGTATGATTCTATTTTTATATTTAGTCATTAACACATTACTGTTGCAACGGCTTAAAAAAATAAGTCATGCTGAGGTATTAAAGAATCGCGAATAAGGGAAATGTTCTTAATAAAAACAGTTCGATGGTTGACAATCCCCATTGGAACGGGTTATACTCACATAAACACAAGAAAATATCAATGTGAAATATTTAAACGAAATAGAATGCACCTAACATAATTAAATAGTTGCGAATGGATGATGGCTACGGGAGAGACTGCTTAAAGTGCAGCACCGAAGGATTAAATTGATAGAATAGCTCATATCAATGATGATCTCAGGTAAAAAGGACCGTAACCGGACATAACTCTGGAAAGCGTAGCACCGAAGGGGCAACTTCCATAATGGAACGAAACTCTCAGGTTAATAACAGAGCAGAAGGCGTAAGCCTTCTGTTTTTTTGTTTATAAAATTTCAGAACGGGTATTGAATTTACAGAAACTAAACAAAGTGGAGGAGAAAAAAGATGAAAATTATTGAAGGTTTAAAGTATTCAAAAGATCATGAGTGGGTAAAAGTTGAGGGCAATCTGGCCACCGTTGGCATTACTGATTATGCCCAGCATTCCCTTGGTGATATCGTCTTTGTTGAATTACCAGAAATTGGTGATGTAATTGGCAAGGAAGAAGCCTTTGGGGTAGTGGAATCGGTAAAAGCTGCCTCAGATATCTATTTACCAGTATCGGGCACCGTTGTTAAAATAAACGAAGCCCTGGTTGATGAACCGGAACTGCTCAATACTGATGCCTTTGAAAACTGGATGGTGTGTGTGGAAATGGATGATCCGGCACAACTGGATGAACTGATGGACGCCGCAAAATACGATACTATTTGTCAGGATTAAAACGCAGAAAACAGGAGATTAAGAAATGGGAAATTTAAAACACACCCTCTTTTATGACAATCATGTCAAAGCCGGAGCAACCCTGGTCGATTTTGGGGGCTGGGAAATGCCCATCCAATATCCGGCTGGCATTGTTGATGAACATATTCATACCCGCATTAAATCTGGAATCTTTGATGTCTCCCATATGGGAAGATTCATCGTCTCCGGGAAGGAAGCGATCGCCTTTTTGCAACATGTGTTAACGAACAATGTATTAGCCCTGGACCTGCTTCAGGCCCAATACACGATGATTCAGAACAGTAATGGCGGGGCATTGGACGACGCCTATCTGTACCGTTTTTATGAAGACGAGTATCTGCTGGTGGTTAATGCTGCCAATGCCGAAAAAGACTGGCAGCACTTAAATAAAGAAATTGTCGCCTTTGATGCCCGGATTATTGATCAGTCCGCTGAAATTGCGATGATCTCGCTGCAGGGACCGGACTCAAAAACAGTGCTTAAAAAGCTCCTCGGCAGCGAGAATCTCACCGAACCCCTTAAGAATGCTTTGGCGATTTTAGACTATCAAGGTGAGGGCTTACTAATTGCCCGAACCGGCTACACCGGCGAACCCCTTGGCTTTGAGCTTTTTGCTAAGGCCGCACAGGGCCCGGCAATCTGGGAAAAGCTGCTTGACCTGGGTGCCATGGCGATTGGTCTGGGTGCCCGCGATACCTTAAGACTGGAAGCGGGTCTGCCTTTATATGGTCATGAACTGGGGCTTGATAGCGACGGGAACGAAATTCCCATTTTTTCCTGCCCGCTGGCTAAATTTGCAGTCAGTTTTGCCGCGGTCAAAGGCGACTATATTGGCCGGGAAGCCCTGGCGAATCAATATATTGGCTTTAAAAAAATTATGGAGCGGGATCTGGCTGATCTGTCCCATCTGGCTCGGATTGTCAGGCCAATTGCCATTACCGGTCGCGGCATTGCCCGGGCCGGTTGTAAGGTGTATAAAGATGGCAAAGAAGTCGGCACTGTCACCAGCGCTACGATGGTGCCTTATTTAAAGGCGGTAGGATATGGGCTGGACAGTAAAATCACCGACGAGAAAGCGATGCGGGCCATTGGTTTGGCCCTGATTGACGGTGATGTGGAACTAAATGATGCGGTAGCGGTGGAAATTCGCGGTAAGATGGTACCGGCGGTGATTGCCCCCTACCATATGAAAAGTGATGCACCGCCTTTTGCCAGACCGATCCTTTATGGGGTCGAAGTAGAGCGCAAATTTGATAGTCCCCGGGATTATGAAACCAAGGCTCTTAATCTGCTGGAAAAAAGCTATGACAATACCATCTTGAGACAACATCAAACCATTAATTTGATTCCTTCCGAGCAGACCCATTCTGCGGCGGTGCGGTTATTATCGATAATGGACCCTTCCTTCCGTTATGCAGAGCACAAAAAGACAAAATCATTTTATGATTATGATGTCTTCTATTATCAGGGTACCGCCTTTATTGATGAGATTGAATACTTGTTGATGGAAGAAATGAAAAAATATCTGCGTTGCGCCGAGGTAGAAACCCGGGTGATTAGCGGCCAGATGGCCAATGTCGCGGTCTTTAGTGCGCTGATGGATTATAAAAATCGGGTCAACCGGAAGGTCGATGCCAAACGATTAGGTTATGTGATGAATAACCACATTATCCGCGGCGGTCATTTAAGTGCTCAGCCGATGGGCGCGCTCCACGATTACATCGCCGTCGATCCGGTTACGGAAAAAACGGCAGTGGTGAATTTTCCGGTGGAAAAAGACAACCCCTTTAAGATTGATGTAGCGGAAACTAAAAAGGTCATTGAACAATATAAGCCAGAGCTGATTATCTTTGGTAAGAGCATGGTGCTTCACAAAGAACCCGTTCGGGAAATTCGGGAATTTATTGATGCGCAAAAGCTCAGTTCGATCATTATGTATGATATGGCCCATGTCCTTGGTCTGGTCGGGGATCATTTCCAGGACCCCTTTGCCGAAGGGGCGGAACTGGTCACCGGCTCGACCCATAAAACCTTCTTTGGCACCCAACGGGGCGTTATTGCTGGGAATTATGACAAAGACGATTATAAGTATGGTCTCTGGGAAACCATCGAAACCCGTGCCTTCCCCGGCAGCGTCAGCAATCACCATTTAGGAACGATGCTGGGTCTGCTCATGGCAAGCTACGAAATGAACTGCTTTAAGGATCTTTATCAGAAAAATGTCATTGACAATGCCAAGTATTTTGCCAAATGTCTGGCAGATTGCGGCCTGGAGGTGGCAGGAGACCCGGCCATTTCCTATACGGAGACCCATCAGGTGGTGGTGCGAGTGGGTTATGGCAGCGGTCCCGAAGTGGCCAATCGCCTGGAAAATAATAATATCATCATTAATTATCAGGCCACCCCGGAAGAAGAAGGCTTTACCGCTTCTGGTGCGATTCGCATCGGGGTTGCAGAAATGACCCGGTTTGGTTTTGGCAAAGAAGCCTTTGCCGAAACCGCAGCTTTGATGGCGGATGTGATTTTAAGAAATAAAGATGTTAAAGAAGATGTCAAGCGGCTTAGAGGCCAGTTTACGAGTCTTAAATATTGCTTCGATGATGAAGAAATTGCAGCACAGCTGGAAAAATTAAAAAATACGTTTTAAATAAAAAATAAGTTTAAAAGGGGGAAAAAGCGTGTCATCCTATTTATCCCATACCAAAGAAGAACAACAAGCGATGCTAAAAGCGATGGGAATCGCTTCGATAAACGAACTTTTTGCCGACATTCCAAAACAAGTGCGCTTAAACCGCGAGCTTCTATTACCACCGGCTCTATCAGAGATGGAACTGACTAGTTATATGCAAAAGCTGTCACAGCAAAATGCCAATCTGGATGCTTATAGCTGTTTTCTGGGAGCCGGGGCCTATGATCATTTCATCCCCAGCGTGGTCGGCAATCTGACTGCCCGACAGGAGTTTTACACGGCCTATACCACGTATCAGCCAGAAATCAGCCAGGGTACCCTGCAGGCGATCTTCGAGTTTCAATCGATGATCTGCGAGCTCACCGGGATGGATATTGCCAATGCCTCGATGTATGATGGTGCCACCGCCCTGGCTGAGGCGGTCGCGATGGCCTGTAGTCATACCAGAAGAAATGAGATGCTCATTGCCAGCACCGTTCATCCGGAGAGTCGGGAAGTCATAAAAACCTATGCCCGATACAAAGGCATTGAGGTCAAAGAAATTGACTATGATAATGGTAGCATCGATTTCGGTTGTCTGGAAGCAGCGTTATCGGATCAAACTGCGGCGGTTATTGTCCAGAATCCCAATTTCTTCGGTATCATCGAAGATCTGGGCCAGGCCGCCGAACTGGCGCACCACCATAAGGCCCTGCTGATTGCCAGTGTCGATCCGATTTCGCTGGCAATCTTAAAATCCCCAGGCGAACTGGCGGCCGATATTGTGGTTGGGGATGGTCAATGTCTGGGTAATCCGATTAGCTTTGGCGGTCCCGGCCTTGGTTTTATGGCCACCTCTAAGGCATTAATGCGGAAGCTGCCGGGTCGCGTCGTTGGTCAGACCACTGATCTTGATGGCAAACGGGCCTTTGTGCTGACCCTCCAGACCAGAGAACAGCATATCCGTCGGGACAAGGCTACTTCTAATATTTGCTCCAACCAGGCCTTAAATGCTCTGGCTGCGACTATTTATATGACGGTTCTTGGTAAGGAGGGTTTAAAAGAGGTAGCCAATCTATGCTTTAATAAAGCTCACTATCTCTATGATCAACTGATCCAATCGGGGAAATTTACGCCTGTTTTTTCAGCTCCCTTTTTTAAGGAATTTGCTATAATCAGCAGTTGCGAAACCAAAGCCCTGAATACGGCGTTGCTCTTGGACCAAATTATCGGTGGCTATGAGTTGGAGAAATCGTATCCGCAGCTAAAAAACGGCTGGTTGCTGGCGGTGACCGAAAAACGGACCCGAACCGAGATCGATAGTTTAGTAGAAAAGGCGGTGAATTATTGTGATTAAGAGCGAAGCACTGATTTTTGAAAAGTCAGTTTCAGGTCGAAAAACGGACCTGTTACCAGCCTGTGATGTTCCTGAATTAGATCTTGGCAGCGCCATCCCCGCCGGTTTTTTAAGGGCTCAGTCGCCGGAACTCCCGGAGGTCAGCGAAGTCGATACGGTTCGCCATTTTACGGCCTTATCGAAGATGAATCACGGGGTCGATTCCGGCTTTTATCCGCTGGGTTCCTGTACCATGAAGTATAATCCCAAGGTGAACGAGGAGGTGTCCAAATTTAGTGGCTTTGCCCGGATGCACCCGTACCAACCTGAAAAAACCGCCCAGGGTTGCCTGGCGGTTTTATACGAAACTGACATCATGCTGGCAGAAATCACCGGAATGGAGCGGGTATCCCTGCAACCGGCGGCTGGCGCTCATGGGGAGATGGCGGGACTGATGATTATCAAAGCCTATCATCAGAACCGCGGCGATACTAAGCGACAAAAAATCGTTGTGCCGGATTCATCCCATGGCACCAATCCGGCTTCGGCGTCGGTGGTTGGTTTTGATGTGGTTGAAGTGAAATCCAATGCATTTGGCGGCGTTGATATCCCGTCACTAAAGGCGGTGATGAGTGATGAAATTGCCGGACTGATGCTTACCAATCCCAGTACCCTGGGCTTATTTGAAGAAAATATTACCGAAATAGCTCAGATTGTCCACCAGGCGGGCGGCCTGCTTTATTACGACGGTGCCAATATGAATGCCATCATGGGTAAGACCCGGCCTGGCGATATGGGCTTTGATGTGGTCCATCTTAATCTGCACAAAACCTTCAGCACTCCGCATGGCGGTGGCGGCCCCGGTTCAGGTCCGGTGGGCGTCAAAAAAGAGTTAGTTCCCTTTTTGCCTGGTCCGGTGGTGGAACGGGTCGAGGATCGCTATTATCTGGATGATAACCGGCCCTTATCGATTGGCCGGGTTAAATCTTTCTATGGCAATTTTGGGGTGGTCGTTAAAGCCTTTGCTTACATCCGCTCCTTGGGGGCTGCGGGCCTTCGGGAGGCATCAGAGACAGCGGTACTTAATGCCAATTATATCCGTGCCAGACTGCAGGATGATTACGAATTACCGTTTGGCAAAATCTGTATGCATGAGGTGGTTTTCTCGGCTCAAAAGCAGAGCAAGTTTGGGGTTTCGGCGCTGGATATTGCCAAACGGCTGATTGATTTTGGTTATCATCCGCCAACGATATATTTTCCCTTAATCGTCAAAGAAGCGCTGATGATTGAACCGACTGAGACTGAAAGTAAGGAAACCCTGGATGAATTCATCGTGGCGATGCAACAAATTGCCAGCGAAGCGCAGACGAATCCGGAGCTTCTAAAGGAAGCACCCCATGACAGCATGGTAAAACGGCTCGATGAGGTTGCGGCAGTACGAAAACCGATGCTTCGGTATAACAAAGTCTAGATAATCCGATGTAAATCGGGTATTAATAACGCAAGAATACACCAGAATCAAATAGTGGTGCCTGAAAAAGTGGTTGCCCCAAAGTGGAGGTTGGCATGAATGTATTTGATATTATCGGACCGATTATGGTGGGCCCGTCCAGCTCTCATACTGCCGGAGCGGTGCGAATCGGCAAAATAGCCCGAGTGGTCGCAGGCGGACAGCCGGTTGCGGTGTCCATTGAACTCTATGGCTCCTTTGCCCAAACCTATAAGGGACATGGAACGGATAAAGCGATTATTGCCGGCCTGCTGGGCATGGCACCAGACGATGAGCGGATTAAAGACAGTCTGGCGCTGGCCAGGCAGGCGGGAATGAGTTTTAAATTTAGAAAGTCCGGTAATCAAGCGGTTCACCCCAATACGGCCTTGATTTCATCGGTCGATCAATTGGGAAAAAAAACAATTGTCCAGGGATCTTCAGTCGGTGGTGGCAGAATTGTAGTCAACCGGATTAACGAGATCAATGTCAAATTCAAGGGCGACTATTATACTCTGCTGATTCCCCACACCGATACGCCCGGGGTGATTGCGGCCGTAACTAAACTGCTGGCGGATCATGGGATTAACATTGCTGAACTGAATATGTATCGTTCCCATCGCGGCGGTGAGGCGATGATGGTGATTGAAACCGATCAGGCGGTTAAAGGTGGATTGGTTTGCTCAATCGAAGCGGTGAAGACGGTAAAAAAGGCAGTATTAATTGAACCGATCTATTAGGAGTGAAGATGATTAGTTATGATTCGATACAGGAACTGGCAGATAAGGCCACAAAAAAAGGGAAGCGAATTTCGGAGCTGGTCCTTGAGGATCAGGCCTTGCATATGGAACAGTCAAACGATGAACTCTTTGAGCTGATGCGTAAAAGCCTTCATGTGATGGCGGCCGCAGCAGAAAAGGGACTCACTTCACAGAGTTTGTCGGCAAGCGGTTTAAGTGGCGGTGATGCCAATAAAATGAAACAGGCGGTTGATGCCGGCAGAGCCCTTAGCGGGAAGGTGCTGAGTGAAACCCTGGCAAAGGCGTTGGCGATTGCTGAAGTGAATGCCTGCATGGGTAGAATTGTCGCGGCGCCGACGGCCGGTTCCTGCGGGATTATTCCGGCCCTCTTGCTGACCTTAAAAGAAGAACACCATTTAGCTGAGGATCAGGTGGTGATGAGCCTTTTTACCGCCGCCGGACTCGGCATGGTGATTGCCCAAAAGGCCAGCGTTTCCGGTGCGGAGGGAGGCTGTCAGGCAGAATGCGGCAGTGCCGCGGCAATGGCCGCAGCCGCGGCGGTTGAATTAATGGGTGGTACCCCACAAATGTGTGCCCATGCCTGTGCGATGGCCTTAAAAAGTGTGCTGGGATTAGTTTGTGATCCGGTTGCCGGGCTGGTGGAGGTGCCTTGTATCAAGCGTAATGCCAGCGGAGCAGCCAATGCCCTGGTTGCGGCAGAGATGGCTCTAGCCGGGATAAAGAGTACTATCCCGGTCGATGAGGTGATTGGTGCGATGAAAGCCGTTGGCGATGCGATGCCCAAAACATTAAAAGAAACGGCAGAAGGGGGTCTGGCCGACACACCCACCGCGAAGAAAATTGCCCGGGAAATTCGGCGCTGACCCAGGATCGGATAATTCGAGTCAATCACATTCAATTAAGGATTGGTGGGATCGTCTTGTCGGAAAAGATTTAGGAATATCTGGAAATAAATTGCACTAATTTTCACCTTTTTTTAACATATGCTTAAGTAAATGCATGTTTACAGAGAGCGTTAAGTTTAATGCGTTAGAATCTGTGATGTGAGAAAAGTTTCGACATCTTTTTTCACTTCACTATCACTGGCAGCTGTTCATTGAACGGCTGCTTTTTTTATTGGGTTGACAAAGGGCTTGGATTCGTTTATGATATATAAAATATCAAAAAGACGCTGATGAGGAATAGTAGTTATTGGATGATTTTCAGAGATCTGCTGGGTGGTGTGAAGCAGAAATCAGAAGACGATGAACTCACCTCTGAGTTGCTTGCTGAAATAGCGCTGATGATACGATCCTGATACCAAATTCAGTGAAAAAGTAGGTTAAGACGGAAGCCCACCGTTATAAGGGATGGATATCGGTTTTGTTAAACCCGTATTGAAGATCGTCGTATAAAATAGAGTGGTATAGCAGATTTTTCGTCTGTCTCGTTTGAGACAGGCGTTTTTTTGCGTGAAGGCAGTCGCCAATCGCAAGCTCGCTTGCAGTTGGCGACTGCCCACGAACCAAAGATGAAGCGGAGCGGAATCGTGGTTGCAAAATTTTTATACAAAGAATCTTCAGGGGCAGGATAAAGGGTATCGATAAAGTGCATACAGTCGTCTGTGTGAATAAGAGTGGTACCGCGGAAAGCTCCCTTTTCGTCTCTGATTGAGATGTCAGGGAGCTTTTTTTACCCAAAATTCATAAAAGGAGAAAGCGTATGTCACGAAAAATTTATGTCTTTGACACAACCTTAAGAGACGGTGAACAGGTACCGGGAGCCAAATTGAATCTAAGCGAAAAACTGGAGGTGGCTGAGCAGATTGCCAAAATGAAGGTCGATATGATGGAGGTGGGCTTCCCTTCGTCATCCCAGGGGGATTTTGAGGCCGTTCGGGCGATCAGTCGCAAAATTGGCCAGGACGTCAGGATTGCCGCCCTGGGTCGGGCGGTGCAAGCGGATATTGATTGCATTTATGAGAGTATTCGGGAGGCTGAGAATCCGCTGATTCATATTGTTTTAGGGTCGTCGGATGTACATGTCGCTAAGAAATTCAGAAAAACACCGGCGCAAGTCATTGAGATGGGGGTCGGCGCAGTTAAATATGCCAGCAGCCTGCTGCCCCAGGTTCAGTATTCGCTGGAAGATGCCAGCCGCTCAGAGTTTGAGTATCTCTGGCAAACCATTGAAGCGGTGGTTAAGGCGGGCGCCACCATCATTAATGTGCCGGATACGGTCGGTTTTGCCATTCCCGAAGAATTTGGCAAGCTGATCTACCGCATTAATGACCGACTGAAGAATCTTGACCCTCAGGTGATGCTCAGTGTTCACTGTCATAATGACACTGGTCTGGCCACCGCCAATACCCTGGCAGCCGTTAAAAACGGGGCGGATAAGGTGGAGTGTACCATCAATGGCATCGGTGAACGGGCTGGAAATACCGCGCTGGAAGAAGTGGTCATGGGGATTTCGCTCCACCCGGCTTATTATGGCGGACATACCACGGTGGATACCCAAAAAATTTACGAAACTTCGCGGATGGTCAGTGCCACCATGGGGCTGGATCTTCAGGTGAACAAGGCCATCACGGGAGAAAATGCTTTTGCCCATTCTTCGGGGATCCATCAGGATGGACTGCTTAAATCAAAGGATGTTTATGAAATTATGGATCCGGAAACCATCGGGGCGCCGGCAATGGAAATTGTCCTCACCGCCAGATCAGGCCGACATGCCTTTATGCATGTCACTCAGGGTCTGGGCTTTGATATCCCCGAGGAATCAGTGGCAGATTGCTATCAGCAATTCTTGACCATGGCCGATGCTAAAAAAGAAATCTATGATAATGACGTGCTGACCCTGCTAAAAAACAGTGGTGTCCCCAGCAGTGGCATTAGCCCGGAATTATGGCAGCTGGTCGATTATCAGCTACAGGTGACCAGCGGCTTACCTTCAGCAACGGTAAAGCTGGCTCGAGGTGATAAAAAAGTGGCAGTCAGCCAGAGCGGCTCCGGTGTCATTGATGCTCTTTATGGGGCCATTATGGAAGCGGTCGGTGAACCCATTGAACTCATCGATTATCGGATCAACAGCTTAAGCCGGGGTAAAGGGAGCCTGGGAAAGGTCACCACCCAAATTCGCTGCAATGAGCAGTTGTTTTCAGGTAAAGCCATCGAACAGGATGTGATGCACGCCAGTGCCTTAGCACTAATTAACGCTGTGAATAAGATGCTGCTCAAATAAGTTTTGCAGAAGGAAATGAAGAAGTCTTTTTATGATCGCTTGTGGATCGTTGCTTTGCAAGATTCACAAGGGGACATAAGAAGACAATATAAGGCGACGTAAAATGAGCCCCAAATGTATTATTCCTCCTGGGAAAACGCAATCCCCCGGTGTTCTATCGAAGTCGAAAAGACAATCAGTGTTTTGGTTCGGCCAAATTGTTGCAGCTCCCCAATGAAGCTGTCCAGTTCACTGGTGCTGGGGAAAAGAACTTCCAGCAGCATCGAATAATCCCCAGTGACACAATTGCATTCAATCACATTGATGCAGGTCTTAATGTAGGGATAAAATTCTTTTTTGCGAACGGGTTCAACCTCAAGATTAACAAAGGCCTTGATATGATAACCCATCTTGATGGGATTCACCACTGCCTGATAGCCGCAAATATAATCGTTTTTCTCCAATTGCTCAATCCGTGAAGAAACTGCCGGTGATGAGAGGTAAACCTGGGCAGCTAAATCTTTGATTGAAATCCGTCCGTTTTTTTGTAACAGATTTAAGATCTGCAGATCGATGGAATCCAGTAACTTGTTTTTCATGGTTTTAATCTCCTGAACGCGTTGAAAATAATTGAAAATATACTGTTGATGTAAAAAACGTACATTCTTTACACTAGTGTAGCATAATTAAATTAAGTAGAAAAGCGAAAAAACTTTTTAAATTAGGGATATACACTTAAAATAATTAGGTATCATCGTTTTACATTGAGTGATTGACAATGTAAATGGTTTAAGTTTATGATTGTTTTCAGTTGATGTTCACAACAAATCATAAACAGGAGACAAGTATATGAGAGAATTTTATGATCCATATTTAAACGTGGTCGATGTAATGACAGAGGCAATGAAAATTGGCGGGATGAATCAATATATGTTTGAGATCATTAAAAATCCTCAGCGGGAGACAAAGGTCTATTTACCAGTCGAAATGGATGATGGAGCGGTAAAAGTGTTTGAAGGCTATCGGGTTCAACATTCCAATATTCGGGGACCCTTTAAAGGTGGAATCCGCTTTCATCAGGACTGTAATTTAAATGAAGTAAAGGCTTTGGCGACCTGGATGTCGCTAAAATGTGCAGTGGTCAATATCCCCTATGGTGGGGCTAAAGGCGGGGTGCGGGTAGATCCCGATACCTTGTCGCTGCGGGAACTCCGTAAACTGACCAGACGCTATGCCTTTGCCATCGAACCACTAATTGGTGCTGATACCGATATTCCAGCACCGGACGTCAATACCAACGCCCAAACAATGGCCTGGATTCTGGATACCTACAGCATGCTAAAGGGCAAGCCCTGTCCCGGCGTGGTTACCGGAAAACCACTGGAGCTGGGTGGTTCAAAAGGACGAAATTCGGCTACTGGTCGAGGGGTGGCTATCAGTACCAAGCTGATTCTGGAACGGGATGGCAAGACGCTTGCGGATATTTCAGTGGCAATTTCGGGGATGGGCAATGTTGGCGGCAATGCAGCCCGGATTCTTTTTCATCGCGGTAGTAAAATTGTGGCTTTAAGCGATGTCTCCGGGGGCATCTACTGCGAAGAAGGTCTGGATGCGGATGAAGTCTCAACGTTTCTGGAGATTAAATGTAATCAGTTAAAGGATTATCAGAAAGCGGGGGTCAGCCATATTTCCCATGAGGAGGTACTAACCTGTAAATGCGATGTGCTAATCCCGGCGGCACTGGAGAATCAGATTAATGCTGAAAATGCTCCAAAACTGCAATGCTCGTATATTGTTGAGGGCGCTAACGGACCGACTAGTGTGGAAGCCGATGCGTTGCTAAAAGAACGGGGTATCGTGTTGGTACCGGATATCTTTGCCAATAGCGGTGGGGTCATTGTCTCTTATTTTGAGTGGGTACAAAATATTCAAATTCTAACCTGGAATCGGGAGCAGGTTAATAAAACCTTGGAAAAGATCATGTCGGCCGCCTTTATTGAGATCCAGGAAGAAAGTCAGCAGTCCCAATGTTCATTACGGATGGCTGCTTATATCATTGCCTTAAAACGATTGATTTATGCAGAAGAAATAAAAGGCATTTTCCCTTGATCAATCGTGTTATTTGATAAAGTTTGAAGAGGTCACTCTTTTTCAACTTTATTTCAAGGTTCATGAATTAAATTATTTAGGTAGTAACATCCACCTCAACCAAAGAAAAAACAGCGGACTTTATATCAGTCGGCTGTTTTTTTGTGCTAATTTTGAAAAGTGATAATAAATACAGTGATTCCACAACGATAAATGCTATAATAAAAAATATGATAGTGCAGGTGAAACAGTCAAAAATAGAGGAGGTTTCCATGGATGAATATTTCGACATTATGATGCAAAATCCTCGCGTTTTGCAACTGGTTCTGGTGGTAGCAGGCGTGATCCTAATTTTGACGGCGAAAAACTTGATTCGGTCTCGCCTGAGCAGACACATCAACGATCAAAATAATTCCTATCGAACCAGAAAGGCCATTAACCTTGTGGGCTATTTTCTCATTCTACTGTTGATCTCAATTATTTATCGCGAGAGCCTGGGATCGTTAACAATTTTTTTGGGGATTGCCGGAGCTGGGATTGCTTTTGCACTACAGGAAGTTATTACAAGCATCGCTGGATGGATGGCGATCTTGTCCAGCGACATTTATAAATCTGGGGACCGGGTATTGATGGGCGGAATCAAAGGCGACGTGATTGATGTCGGTGTGCTGCGAACCACCATTATGGAAATAGGCGAATGGGTAGAAGGGGATTTATACAATGGCAGAATTGTTAGAATCTCCAACAGCTTTGTATTCAAGGAACCCGTATACAACTATTCCGCAGATTTTCCTTTTTTATGGGATGAGATTAAGGTTCCGATTCAATATGGAAGTAATTACACTCTGGCAAGAGAAATTCTCTATGATGTAGCTCAGGAAGTGGTAAGCGACTATTCTGATGAAGCGGAGAAGCATTGGGAGATCATGGTACAAAAATTTCTGATTGAAAACGCCTCAACCCATCCGATGGTAAATATTATTGCCAATGATAACTGGGTAGAGTTTAGCCTTCGTTATGTGGTGAACTATAAAATGCGTGTGGGTGTAAAGGATCAGCTATTCACAAAAATCCTTGAGAGGGTAGAAAGCAGTTCAGGTCAGGTTAAGTTTGCCTCAGCAACTTTTGCGTTAACAAAAATGCCTCCCATTGAAGTAAAATCGAACAATGAGATCAATAGCCCATAGGTGGTGTTAGTTTTGATGAGAATCAAAGCAATGGCAAATTTTGGCGGTTTCGTTGCCATTATTGCGCATAAATAAAAAATGCTTTTGATAAATAATGAAAGTAGGATGATTGAATGAAAAAAATAATTAATAAGATTCGAACAAGCATCTGGTTGTATCCAACGATTTATAGTTTGTTTGCGTTCGTACTCTCGATTAGTATTACAATCATCGATAAAACGTATACTGATGAATCATTGAACTATGTAAATGAGCTATTTTATACGACATCTTCTTTAGCCCAGGCAGTATTGAGTATTATTGCAGGAGCGTTTATTACAATTTCGACCTTTACTTTTTCGACAACGATGGTAGTGTTGACGATGTATTCTTCACAGTTTACACCACGCGTTGTAGAAAATTTTTTAAATAATAAGACAACAATGAAATCTTTTGGTATTTTTCTGAGTGGATTTATCTATGCGATTACTTCGTTGTTGTTTATTGACACAAATAAAGATGGTAATCTTGTAATTGCGGCCAGTGTAGGTGTTATTTATATCATAGTCGGTCTGGTATATTTCCTATTATTCATCCATAATGTTTCAACCCATATTCAAGCCAGTGATTTAATATCTAGACTTCATGAAGAAGCAATCGGAGAAATTGAAAAGTATACTAATTTTGCAAAAGAGTCAGAAATTATTTCAGAAGTCAAATTGGAAAAAATAATAGACAAAAAGAATTTTATTAAAATATTTGCTCGGTCCGATGGTTATATTCAAGAAATAAATTACCAAAGATTAAAAAAATTTGCACAGAGATATAAGTGTATTGTTTGTTTTAAAAAAGTTGTCGGGCAATTCGTTTCAACGGAAACGAGGATTTTAATAATTTATTTCGAAGGTTTTGAAGATTTTACTGAAATCGTATTAAATGAACTTCATCAATGTATTTTGATCGGAAATAAAAAAACGCAGGCTCAAGACTTTAGTTTTACAATTCAAAAGATCGTTGAAATCGCTTTAAAAGCACTTTCGCCAGGGATAAATGATCCAAATACGGCAGTTCATTGTCTTAAGATCATGGGTGTTTTGTTAAGAAATTTAGCAAATATCGAAAAAGGATATATTATCTTAAAAGAACAAAATGAATTTGGCTTTATAATCTACGAAGCTTTTGATTTTGAAGTGCTGCTGTATGATGCCTATAATCAAATTATGTTTTATGGGCAAAAGGATGTATCCATTGTGGTGGCAGGATTTAAATCGTTGCGATTTATAAAAGCCAAGGCAAGCCAGAACAATCGTGAAATAATTGATGAATATGCAAAACATGTATTTAATAAACGCGAAAATAAAGCTTTTGGCAAATTAGAATTTAGTAAAATTCAAAAAGAATTTAATGATTTGCTTAATTTCTAGAAGAACCGATTTTTTTCAGATCTTATTTCATGTGACGAATGAATTATAAAAGTTATAATATTCCTCTCACCCCAAGAAAAACAGCGGGCTAACAGTCAGCTGTTTTTTTGCGTGATTAGCTGCAGTTGGTTAAAAAAGAAAAGGTTCAAATTGTGAGTAAAGATCGAAAAGATTAATAAAATACTTAAATTGCAGAAGTTTTCTGGATCTTTATCAATTCCTTATCTTTGCTTTGTAAGATTATTAGTAAGCAAACTTAGTAATTTAACTAAATAAACAAACAAATTGGAGGAACTCATGGAAAAAATAATTTTAGAAACAAAACAATTGACGAAACAGTTTAAAAATCAAAAGGCGGTCAATGACCTGTCGATTAAGGTTAAAGAAAACTCTGTCTATGGTCTGCTGGGGCCAAATGGGGCCGGGAAGTCAACGCTGTTAAAAATGATCACCGGATTGATTAGGCCGACGGATGGGGAGATCTTGTTTGAAGAAACACCCTGGGAAAGAAAAGACTTAGCTAAAATTGGGGCCCTGATTGAAAACCCGGGCATTTATCCCAATCTGACTGCCATGGAGAATTTAAAGGTGGCGTGTACCCTCTATGAACTGCCCAGCTCAAGAGCTGAGGAAGTGCTAGCGCTGATTGGTTTAGAAGGTGCCGACAAAAAGAAAACCAGAAATTTTTCGATGGGTATGAAGCAACGCTTAGGAATCGGTTTAGCCATTATTAATACGCCGCGGCTGTTGATTCTGGATGAACCAACCAATGGCCTGGACCCGGTGGGGATCGAAGAATTGCGAGAATTAATTCGTTCCTTCCCATCCCATGGGATCACCGTCATTCTTTCTAGTCACATTCTATCGGAAGTGGCACTGGTTGCCGATGAGGTCTCAATCATCGCGAATGGGGTCGTCGGTTATCAGGGCGCCGTCCAAAAAGGTGAAGACTTGGAAAAGATATTTATGGATGTGATCCGAAAAAACAAGGGTGAATACATATGTTAGCCATCATAAAATCCGAGTTTCAAAAAAGTAAACGGTCAGCGGTGAACAAGTTTGTTATTCTGGCACCCCTTATGACGCTCCTGCTTTGCTATTTTTTAGGTGGGGGACAAAACGGCGCCTATAATTGGTGGGTGGTCATGTTTCTGCCCGGGCTCATCGCTATTTTAGCGGCGATGGTCATCGGTCGTGATAAGAATCTTGAGTATAAAGGGCTGTTTCTCTATCCAAGAGAAAAAGCCTTATTCTGGATTGGCAAAACACTTTATGTCAGTTTACTGTTTTTAGGCTCCAGCCTGATTTTTATGTTGGGCATTGCCATGATGGGATTAATTGATCAAGCGACGATCTCCTTACAGGCCAACTTATTGGCCATGAGCATATTAATTTTAACCTTTCTTTTTCAGATTCCGATTTGTATGTTTCTGGCGGATCGTTTCAATCTTTTTGTGGCAACGCTGTTTAACGTCGGCATGGTTATTTTATCGGTGGTATCATTTGGAAGTGAATCAATTATAAAGTACTCCCCCTATGGTGTTGGTGTGGCCTTGATGTGCCCGATTCTCCATATTTTGCCCAATGGCTTACCGGTTCCCGAAGGCAGTCCATTATTAGCTGACAATGGAATCTGGAGTGCGGCACTCGGTTGTATGCTCGTTTTTATCATGCTAGTGGCAGCAACGGCCTGGTCCTTTAAAGAGCGGGAGGGAAAATAATGAAGTTTAAAAATCTGCTGATTACTGATATAATAAAACTTAAATCAACCCCGGTTCTGTGGCTGCACGTGCTGGTGCCAGCGCTAGGGTTGATGGTGTTTTTGAGTTATTATGCGGTGAGTCCAATGGACGTCTTTATGAAACAAAAAACCTATATTACAGTGATTTGTGTGGCGTTTCCGATTCTTTCTGGTGTGATTACCGCCATGGTTGCCGAAGCTGAAGACCAGGCCGGGAATTACCGCAACCTGTTAAACGTCTATCCGTTTAAGTGGCCGGCTTTAATGAGTAAATACCTCGTACTAATTGTGCTTGGAGGGCTTAGTACCCTTATTGCCGTGATTGGTTTTTATCTTGGCATGTCACAAATGACCGAGACATTGACGATTGGAACGTATTTTGCATTGACCGGCATTTTATTTGGGTGCAGTTTGTTTTTGTACGCATTTCATTTATTTTTAAGTCTGCGTTTTTCAAAATCGGTTTCTGTTGGTATTGGGATCTTTGAAGCCCTCATTGTGGCCCTTTTCAGAACCGGAATGGGGGATGGCCGGTGGGCCTATTTCCCCTGCGCCTGGAGCATCCGTTTTACCTGGACGACGATGACCCAAAGTGGCAAAGGTGTCATGATCCAGGACCCGATGATGCCGCTTGGCATTGTTTTGAGTATTGTGGTGACGATTTGGGGGGTGGGACTGCTAATGGTGTGGTTTTCGAGGTGGGAAGGCCGTAAATCGGAAGAATAGGAGCGGGTGATGGCAAACATATTAGTGGTCGATGATGACCCCGGGATGTTGGATTTAATCGCCAATGTCTTGAGTAAAAATGGTCATCAGATAAAAAAAATTGAAATACCGGAAGATGTTTTAAAAGAAAAATTGGATTATTATCAGCTGATGATCCTGGATGTGATGATGCCGGGGATGAGTGGTTTTGAATTATGTCACAAAATCAGAAATCAGGTCGATTGTCCGATTCTCTTTTTAACGGCCAAAGCGGAAGAAGCGGCCATTATTTATGGTCTTGGTCTGGGGGCCGATGATTATCTGACTAAACCATTTGTCATTGCCGAACTGCGAGCCCGGGTTGACGCCCATTTAAGACGGGAATCACGCCAAAAGAGCCATGCTTTTACGGTCGGGAATTGTCATTTTTTTATGTCCCGCAAAGCCTGCTATGTTGATGATACTCCCGTTGTACTAACGAAAAGTGAGTATGAAATATCGGAGCTGCTGGCACTTCATCATGGACAGGTGTTTTCCAAAGAACAGATTTATGAGTCGGTTTTTGGTGCTTTTGGCGAGAGTTATAATAGTGTAATTGTCGAACATGTCAAAAACATTCGCGGTAAATTTGCATTAAGCAAAGAGGAGCCCATCAAAACGGTTTGGGGAGTGGGCTACAAATGGGAAGCATAAGGGGTAAAAATAAATCGTTGCGGCGGATATTTATCTACTTTCTGGGGTGCATGCTGGGATTTAGTTTACTCATTATCGGAGTCAATTATGGACTTTTAAACTATGCGCTTGATTCAAAGATTGTATATCCGGCAAATTACGCTGAATCCTTTATTCAAAAAAATAGTGCGACACTAAAAAGAGCAAGTACCATTACCCTTGACATGATTCCCGACGGGTCTGATTTTGGGGTCTATGATGTAACTGGTAATTATCAATATGGTTCATTTCCAGAGAATGGACCAGAGCATCTTGAAAAAATCGGGCAGATATGGAAGAATTATGAAAATGGCGATTCATCGTTTAGTGGATCAGAATTTATTTATGTGATCCAAAGAGAAAATGAAGTGCTCCTAATTACCTATCCAATCTCATTGCAATTTAGTGATATGCACTTGCGTCAGGCATTTCCGAAGCTGGAAGCCCTTTGGATTGGAGTCTTTGGACTTGAAATAGTTATCCTGATTTTGATTCTATCCATCAATTTTGGTAAATACTTAGGCAAAAAAATAGCGGTTTTGCAGCAGGCTTCTTGGAATATTGAAAATCAGAATCTGGATTTTGATCTGGGTGGCAGCGATGTGTGTGAAATCAATCAGGTACTGGACAGCCTGTACCATCTCCGGGATGCGTTAAAAGAGTCGTTGCTGCAGCAATGGCAGATTAAAAAAGGAAAGCAGGAACAAATTTCTGCTTTAGCCCACGATATCAAAACGCCATTAACGATTATTAAAGGAAATGTGGAGCTGTTGGGTGAAACGACCTTAGATCAGGAGCAAATGTTGTATCAGAAATATATCATTGAAAATGCGACTCAAATAGAAGGCTATATTAATAAATTAGTTGAGCTTTCAAAATCGGAGACACCGCAAGGGCTGACGCTTAAAAAGGTAGCAGTTAAAGATTTGCTTGATGAAATTCATGAACAGACTAAGGGTCTGATTATAAAAAAGAACATTAAACTCAACTGGCAGGAAATAGATATAGCTAAGGAAGTGATTCAAGCGGATCTGGAAAAGCTATATCGGGCGATCATGAATGTGATGGGAAATGCCGTTGAATTTACACCGTCCCAGGAGACCATTGCAGTAACAGTAAAGAAAAAAGACGGTGAACTTATCTTGACCATTTGTGATGGTGGAAAAGGCTTTGGAGCCCAGGCATTACGCCATGGGAAGGAGCAATTTTTCATGGGAGATACCAGCAGAACCGATCATAAGCACCACGGGATGGGACTTTATATTGCCGACAACATTGTGAAGCAGCATGGCGGTCAGCTTGTCGTTGGCAACACGGCCCAAGGTGGTTTGGTAACCATCACCCTTAAAGTTTAAGCCATGTATTAAAAATTAGAAAGAGAGATGACGATGGAACAAGATAATTACAAAAAAGTGTGCGAGTATTGGCGACTCAAGGCGCTTAAGTTTGACTACGAAGAGCGCTATGCTGCTCTGGGGCTGCCCGGGTATAATGCGGCTAATTTACCGATCACTTACTTTGGCGTTAACTACGAAATTAAACGCACCGATGCCAGCATTAGCCGCGTTGATAAACCGGAAGAAGTGCCGGATTTTTACACCCAATCAGCCATCTACCACTTATTTCATTTTTCGAAACAAGCACCGAAAAATTCCGGCAATTTTATTCCCCTTCATGAGCTCCGGGGCGCAGCGCCGTTTAGTCCGGCATTTAAAAAATCGACTCTCGCTCCTTTTGCTAAAACATTTGAAGGCAAAACCCAGCAATTGATAGATACCGCGGAAAAGCTGGGGTTTGAGCGGCTGCCTAATTCAGACGCCGGTTTTCAGGCGATGGCGTTTGTCTGTATGCCCATCCGGTTTCTATTTTGGGATGGCGATGATGAACTTCCCGCCCAGGCAACCATTCTTTTTGACGAAAAAATCACGGATTTTACCCATGAGGAAACCGTCATCGGAATCGGTTCGGATCTGGTGAATCGCTTGATCGATGCGGCGGGGTTAAAACGATTGGTATAAATAAAACCGATTGATCAGGATCATCTTGATTTTAAGATCAATGGGTATAAAAAAGCCACCACCACGTAAAGTGATGGCTTTTATTTTGGTAAGGAACAGGAAAATTATCGCAGTTGAAATTGGTCAATCATTTGTTTTAATAAAACCGATTGGCCGGATAATTCTTCACTGGCCGCCGCACTTTGTTCGGCTGTGGCCGAGTTTTGCGAAACAACATGGGCAACTTGTTCAACGCCCATATTAATTTGGGCAATGCTGGTAGCTTGTTCATTGGAAGAGCTGGCAATATTACCAATCAGGCCCGTAACTTGACCAATGCCAGCGACAATTTCATCCAGCGCTGCTGCTGTTTCATCGGCGATCTTGGTACCTTCCTGAACCTTGCCGATTGAACCTTCGATAAGTTCGGTTGTTTCTTTTGCAGCATCAGCACTGCGAGCGGCTAGGGTTCTTACTTCTTCGGCGACGACTGCAAATCCCTTGCCATGTTGTCCGGCCCGAGCGGCTTCAACTGCAGCATTTAGGGCTAAGATATTAGTCTGGAAGGCAATATCATCAATGACTTTAATGATTTTTGAAATATCATCAGAAGACTTGTTAATATCGACCATTGAACGCTGCATTTCGGTCATCTGATAATTACCTTTATCAGCATTTTTAGCGACTTCTGTAGCTAATTCATTGGCACGGTTTGCATTAACTGCATTGTGCTTAGTCTGGTCGGCGATTTCAGCGATGGATGCTGTTAATTCCTGAATTGAGCTGGCTTGTTCAGTGGAACCTTGAGCCAGCGATTGGCTGCTGTCAGAGATTTGGTTGGCACCGGCATTTACTTGCTCAGCCGCATCGTTGATATTACTCAAAAGCGTGTTTAATTTTTTGATAATCGTATTGAGAGAAATAGAAATGGCATTAAAATCGCCTTGATAGACTCTTACATCGTTAATACTAAGATTTCCATTGCCAATTTCTTCAGTAACTGCCGAAATTTCAGTCATGACTGTTCTGAATCGGCTTCCCATGGAGTTAACTGATGTTTTTAGGGCTTCAAAACGTCCTTGATAGGTGCCATTCACGGAAACGTTTAAATTTCCCTCGGACATCTCATCCATCGTAGCAGCAACTTCATTTATTGGTTTTGAAATTTCTTCAAGAATAGCATTCATACCCTTAATCAATTTTTGCCAGGAACCACCGAAGCTTGTTTCATCAGCCCGGGTATCCAGTTCACCCTGGATAGCTGCCCGGGTAAGCTGGGTTGCATCTTCGATGAGAACACTAATTGAATCTTTTACTTTGATTAAGTTGTTTTCAATAGTCATAAACTGTTCGTAGGTCTCATTGGTATAGTCATTTGGCTTCTGAATATCCAGATTGAAATCCAGATTTCCAGCCGACAATTGTTCTAAGTTCTCTTCTAAACGGAGGACTTCTTTTTTTGTATAGTGGGCAACACTTTCGCTTGGCGTTGTATCGTGAGAAACTTCCAGATAACCAATCGTTTCACCGTTTTTATCTACAATAGCCGTTGTGTCCATCCGGTAGTATCGGTCCCTGAATTCAAACGGATATTCGATTCGGCCACTTTTTTTAAATGCTGTAACACCACAATTTTCGGTTTTGCACATTTGTAGATTACAGTCCGAACAGTTAGTGCCATACATGTCTTCACGATGTTCGGCAGTTCCGGTTTTTTTCATCAAATCCCCCAGGGCTTTATTAAGAAAAGTAATCTTCGAATCATTATCAACGGTGGTAACACGATATGGCATTGCATCAAGAATAGCCATAAAGAAATCCTTTTCATTTAAGACTTCTTTTATGGTCAAATTGAGTTGTTCGATCGCACTTTTATAATCTCCGCTCAAATCTACTTCTGCTGTCGCGACTTCAGGTAGTGTTTTTAGACAAGTAAAAACGTTTTCAACGGATTTTTGGATGCTCAGTAAACTATTTCCCATTAGATCGCTCTTAGAGGTTGGCGTGATGACAACCGATAAATCGCCATTACCAAGGCGATTAGCAATGTCAATCTGTGATTTGAGATCTGCCGCAATTTCATTTAAGATGTAGCCTAATCGTTCTAACTCATCACGTGGTTGTACGGTTTCGGAGTTAACGTCAATATCACCATCAACGATTCGATTGGCAACTTTGATAAGATGCGATATTTTGTTAGAGGGGTCTTTCAAGCCAAGTACAATCACACCAACGATCACAACCAATCCGATGGTATTGATGAGGATCATGGTGTTTAGAACACTTGCAAATTGATCAATGTTCTGACTTAAAACATACATAGAAACGCTAACGGTTGCTAAAAAAATCAAAGCAACAGGTAAAACAACCGTCAACAGGATCTTTGACAATAAACTTATTTCATGCTTCATTTTTACTCCTTTTTAGTATGGATTTAAATGTGTTTAAACAACAATTCAGGTTTAATTCACCACTTTTCTTTGAAAGACTATACCACTGATCAATGCGCGCATCGATGCTGTTACTCTTCACAGCAAGGGTATTCAATCGAATCTGTTTATTAACATCCAACATTATATCCGATCGTTTTAGCAAACTCAATCATATTTTATGCATTGCATGATTTAAATTCATTTAATTCACAATAGGAAAATTTGTCAGAATGGTTTCCTTACCCATTGGCCGTCGTCATTTACCCGGAATGTTGTGGATTGATAATGTTCGAAAAATATGATTGACAACACAACGAAAATAATTTAAGATAAGATTGACTAGTCAATTGTAGAAGGAGAGAATACATTGGAAATTGAAAACATGCATTTTATTATGCTCAACAATAAAATATTTAGAAACAATCAGATTCAACTGGACAAGGTGATGAAAAAATATGATTTAAGCAGTGGTTCGATGTCCTATCTCTTTATTCTGGAAAAAAGCGAGGGTGTCAGCCTTCATCAACTCAGTATAAAAATCGGTAATGACAAAGCGATGACCACCCGCACCATCAAACGCCTGATTGAGCTGAAATATGTTTATAAGGTCGGAAAAGACGGGGATTGTCGAGCTTATCAGCTTTATCTGACAGAAAAAGCTAAAGCGATACTACCTCAGATGCACAGGGAAATTGAGGAGATTGTGGACTTAATCACAGTAGATTTATCCCAAGAAGAAAAAGAAGTAACCCTGGCAGCGATGAAAAAAATATTTATGCGAACCCAGCAGATAAGAACTGAGGAGGAAGTAAATGGAAAAAAACTATGAAAAAAATAAATGGCCGATTCTGCTAATTGTGGTGATGTCCACCTTTATGGCAACCCTGGACAGTAGTATCGTCAATGTGGCTCTGCCCCAGATGGCCCGGGCAATGGATGTTGACACATCTCAGATTCAACTGGTGGTGACCAGCTATCTGATTGTCATTGTGGGGATTATTCTCATTTTTGGAAAACTGGGAGATATGCTGGGTAAAACCAGGATCTTTACTTTCGGTATAGCATTGTTTACCGTTGGTTCGTTGCTTTGCGGTATCACCAGTTCATTTCCGGTACTTATCGGTGCCCGGATTGTTCAAGCGGTTGGTGCTGCGGCAACCATGGCCAATAATCAGGGCATCATTACCCAGGTCTTTCCAGCAACACAGCGGGGTAAGGCCCTGGGTTTAACGGGTACATCTGTGGCGTTGGGATCTCTGGTAGGGCCTGGTTTGGGAGGAATTATAGTCGGTGCTTCCAGTTGGGAGTATATTTTTTTGATCAATGTACCGGTGGGGGTGGTGGTCTTGTTTTTTGCCATTAAGCTGCTACCGAGAAGCAATAAAAAGGCAACAGTGAGACTGGATGCACTGGGGGCTGTTCTGTTTATGCTAAGCATCGTGCCATTATTTGTGGCACTGGGTCAGGTGCAAAGTCTGGGTTTTACCAATCCGCTGATTCTGGCTGGCTTTATCGTGTCGATCGGATCATTTATCGCATTTATACGGGTTGAACAAAAACGCGAAAACCCGTTGATTCCGCTTTATATTTTCAAAAACAAACTGTTTTCACTGAGTATATTCTGTGCCTTTATTACCTTTGTGGGACTCTTCTGCAACAATATTATTCAACCATTCTATCTCCAGGATGTGATGATTTATTCTCCGGAGCAGGCGGGTTTAATGATGATGATTTTCCCGCTCGTTTTAGCGGTGCTGGCACCAGTTAGTGGTCATGTGTCTGACAAAATTGGATCAGAATTGCTAACCTTCATTGGCTTACTGCTGATCAGTTTGGGTTTGTTCCTGATGTCCACCCTGACTGAGCAGTCCACCCTGACAACCATGGTTATTTTCATTGTTGTCTTATCGGTAGGGATGGGTTTATTTCAATCGCCAAACAATTCTTTGATCATGTCAACCGTAAAAAGAGATCAACTGGGGATTGCCGGGAGTATCAATGCTCTGGTCCGAAATATGGGCATGGTTACCGGGATTGCTTTGGCAACCACCCTGCTTTATGGCAGCATGAGTGCAGAGCTGGGTTATCGTGTAACAGATTATGTGGCCGGTCAAAATGGTGCCTTTATTAACGGTATGAGCAACGTTTATATTACCGCGGCAGTCATTTGTCTTTTTGGTGCGGTGTTAACATTTTTGCGACTGCTGAGAAAAAAGTCAGGGGCGATCGAACAAGCCGTGATTTTGGAGAATGAAATAAGCGGCAACCGGAAATAAGCCCAACCAGAAAACAGTATTCTAGTAGTTTTTGTAGTAAATATATCCAACTTCAGGTGCCTCGGTTTTGGTGATGGTCACATCTGTTAGCATCGGTACAGGATGGCCATTGTATTGATAGGAAGTGATGGTTCCGGTAACCATAATCCATTCTTGGTCAACCAGTTCATTTCGCAGATTGCTTTCACAAATTATGCCATAGCCGGCCAAATCGGCGGCACAACAAACCATAAAATTTCTTCCTGCTAAAAACTGATTATCTTTAAAATCATCCATTGAAAATACTTGAGCCAAATACTGGTACCTTTTTCCGGTAAAGTCATCAAGATGAGCATAGGTATCAAAAAACCAGGCGGAAAAAACATCATCGTTAATTTGTACGACGTCATCGACCTTATAGTGTTCATATTTTTCAGAAGCATCTTCATTCGAATCAGATTGTTCTTCAATAGTATCGGTTGTGGTAGGTTTGTTTTCTGCTATCGGTTGTTCACTGGTTGTCGTTGAAAGACTACTTTCGATCATGGTCACGTCCTTACTGATGACCTCTCCGGAGGGAAAGAAAAGAGCAGCGGCGAGGGGAATGATAAAAATCAGATAAGGACTGATACTCACATTATGTCTTGCTTTTTTAATTTTAGGGATTAAACTTAGAGCAAAGAAGACCAGTATAATTATAGAAAGCCATAATCCCAGGTAATACCTTGGATGGACATAGGCGTTTATTTTCTTGGTAATTAAGGCGTAACTAAGCAAAACAACAGTAAGGATCAGAATGATCAATTGGATAAGTGCATCCGTATTTATTTTTTTGTTCATATCAAACTCCTTACAGAAAATAAGCTAAGGTGCTAAATACGACGGCGCCTTCTAGAATTACCAGAGTGGCAAGAACAATCAAAAAGCGCTTTTTTAATACACCGGAAAGCATCAGCATGTTTTTTAGATCCAGCATCGGTCCCATGACAACAAAGGCTAAAATAGGTATGGTAGAAAAATTATTCGAAAAACTTTTCCCAATAAACGCGTTTGACGTGGAACAGGTGGACATAAAGATGGCGGCGGCAACCATAATCATAAATTGTAACAAGGGGTTGCTACTAATTAAGTGCATTAGTGTTTGTGGCAGAATCGTCTGTAAAATTGCCGAAACCAAGGCACCGATGATGACATATTTCGACACTCTGAAAAATTCACTTTTTGCGCCGGCAAAAACCGCCTCGATTTTTCCTTTGGTCCCTTCAAATTTTAAATCAAGAATATCCTTGCCGATCGTTTGGAAGTAGCGGCTGTCCTGAATAACAGCACTGGTTTCCAGATGGGCCAATTTTAAGATGATTCCAGCAACAATACCAATTACTACGCCAGTTATCACACGGATAACAGCCAGGTAGGGTTGCTCGGGAAAGGCATAGAGCATGGAAAGAAAAACAATTGGGCTGACGGCTGACGAAGCCAGCCAGAAGGTAATTGTTTGCGGTAAGGGAGTACTTTTTTTAAGTAAACCAGAAACAATAGGAACTAATCCACAGTCGCATATCGGCAAGAAAAAGCCAGCACTGGCAGCAATTAAAAAAGAAGTCCAAGTTCCCTTGGATATTTGCGTGATAATCCAATTTGATGAAACAAATAGCTGGATAATGGCTGAAAAAAATGCCCCAAACAAGATAAAGGGTAGTGCCTGAATCAGAATACTTAAAAAGATCGTGGTGATCGATTGAATGTAGTGATAGTCATTAAAATCACTAAATATCAGAATCACCGAAACACATAAAAGCATCAACATGAATAGGTTCAATTTGATCAGTGAATTTAAGGGACTGTTTTTCTGGTTGTCGGGTTTACCAAAATAGGGATTTAATGCTTGGGTAGGTGCGACGGCTTCAGCAAAAACCGTTTTTGTTTTCGGATTAATACTTTTTATATCTTGGACTATTTTTTTTAGGATCTCCGGAGCCATGGTTTCGTGTCGGTTAAAAACAGTGACATTGCTATTTTGAATATGAGGATGCATAAGGGTAACCATATTGCTTAATTGATTTCTAAAAGTTCCGGTTTCGCTGATAAAAAAAACATTTCGGTAGCGATAATCAGGGTCCATTTTCAGACCTAAAAGTCGGGAAATATCCCAGGTTCCATTATATTCGACAATGATGTAGTCGGGATGAAATTTTGCGTCAATCTGTTTAAATAAGTCATCATTTAATTCAGTGGGGCTCTCTAAAATGATGCTTTTGATATTCTTCTGCACAAATAATTCTTGATCATAGTCAGTAAAGCCCTCTTCGCAGATAACCAGGACGATTGAATTGAAATCCGAAACTTGGCCGTTGTTTAATATATTTTGAATGAATGTGGTTTTTCCGCTTTCTAAAAATCCCGTAACAATATCTATATAAGTTGCCATAAGGATCGCTTACAAACCGAATAATTCAGTAATCTGGACATCATTGATCTGTTCTCCAATGACACAAATTCGTCCAATGTAATCGGGTTTGATATCTTTTATAAAGGTTTCGTCAGGCACATAATCAAATTGAAGCCATTGATTTTTTTCGACCTTGATGATACCTTTGGCCCGGAGAATCGTTCCTTCTAAATGCTTTAATTGTTTTAAGACCGATTCAATTTTGTTACGTTCAAATGTTTTAGCCGTCTCTCGTCCCCAGACACTAAAAACTTCATCAGCGTGATGATGACTCGCATGGGTATGTTTGGTTGGGTTGATTAAAGAATGGAGAGCTTCGATATTATCTGTGAGTTCGCCAATTTCTTTTATTTTGCTTCCGTCTAATTCTTGCCAGTCAGTACTAATGATTTGGGCATGGGGATTGATTCTTCGCAGATCTTTGATGATCATTTCTATGGTATCTTCGTTAACCTTTTGACTACGGCTTAAAATAATCGCTTTTGCATTGGCCAGTTGATTCGTATAAAATTCAGTAAAATTTTTGACGTAGACCTTATACTTTGTCGCATCCACAACGGTAACACACATATTTAATTGAGCAGCAGCTCCTTTTAAGGCGTTTTGACAGCCATTGATTACATCAGAAAGCTTGCCAACGCCGGAGGGTTCAATAATGATTCGGTCAGCCGTATCAAGTGCTAATATTTCTTTTAAGGCGGCACCAAAGTCCCCGGCAATGGAACAGCAGATGCATCCGGAATTCATCTCGGTTATCTGGATTTTGTAATCTTTAAAAAGTGCGCCGTCGATGCCCACTTCCCCAAATTCATTTTCAATGAGCACGACTTTTTCTTCAATAAATGCTTCTTCCAGTAATTTCTTGATCAATGTCGTTTTGCCAGCACCCAGAAAGCCTGAGATAATATCTATTTTCGTCATTGGTATATTCCTCCCGAACTATTTATCAGTATTAAACAAGCAGTGTATATTGATAGCGATTGTAACTGCATGAACTTAATTATAATACAGATTAAGGCAGGAAAACCTTAAGTGCAAATACGAATCATTTGCAAATGAAAATAGAATGTTTTATTCGTGTTTGCCTCATTAGAAGGCCAGATATCGAAAGATCATATAGACTGTTGCGATCAGGATCGTAAAGATCATAAAGGGGAAAGCGACTCTGAAATAGCGGCCAAAGGTAATCCGGTAACCTTGTGCTTCGGCAATCCCGATGGCGACTACATTGGCACTGGCACCAATAACGGTTCCGTTCCCTCCCAGACAGGCGCCCAGGGAAAGTGCCCACCACAGCGGGTAGATATCAATGCCGGAGAGATGCCCCATTTCCATGATCATCGGAATCATCGTGGCGACAAAGGGGATATTATCGATAAAAGCTGAGGCAATTGCAGAAACCCATAAGATCGATAGCGTTGTCATGAAAACATCGCCATGAGTTAAGAGCAGTACCTCTTTGGCCAATATTTCGATGACGCCGGTGGCTTCAATACCACCAACCAGAATGAAGAGACCGATGAAAAAGAAAATGGTCTTCCATTCCACCTCGTGAAGAATTTCTTCCGAGCTGATACCTGAAATTAAGATGAGGATAACCGCTCCCGATAAGGCAATAGTCGGTGATTCTATGTGGAGCACCCCATTGAACAAAAAACCAAGAATAACAAGGGTAAAGACAATCATCGATTTTCGTAGTAGCGGTAAATCAGTGATGGCATCTTTTTCATTAACGGATAAAACCTTGGCTTTGACAGATTCATCGGCAATCAAAACTTTTTTATATAAAAGCGCAAATAGAATGGATGTCAGCAAAAGAATTGGCAGCGCGATGACAGAATTATTAAGCAGAAAATCATTGAAGGTAAAACCAACCTGACTTCCAATCATAATATTGGGCGGATCGCCAATCAGTGTAGCAGTGCCACCGATATTGGAAGCGAAAATTTCAGCAATGATAAAGGGGATTGGATCAAGCTTTAAGTCTTTGGCAACGCTGAGCGTTACTGGTATAATCAGCAAAATTGTGGTGACATTATCAAGCAAGCCCGATAAGACACCGGTAATCAGTGAAAGCAGAATAATCAGACGCTGGGGATCGGCTTTGGAAATTTTTAATACCTTAATGGCCAGGTATTCAAAAACGCCGGTTCGACGCATGACCATAACAATCATCATCATCCCGATTAAAAGGGTAATGGTATCGAAATCAACCGCCTCGATGGCAGATTCCTGATTCAGAATTCTCAGAATAACCATCAGCATGCCGCCGCCTAAAGCGACAAGGGTTCGATCGAATTTGTCCCAGATGATTAAGGCATACACAATTAAAAAAATAGCGATCGATACAAAAAAATAATTACTTTCCGTCATTTCAGTTCTCCTCAATTTACAATGTGTGAAGCAGCCAACCGATCCTCACATCATTTAAATCGTCTGAATGCCATTACCCATTATCGTGTTAACGGGGTGATTTGTCAATCGATTTTGTGTTTTTTTTGAAGTACATTATAATAAGAAGAAACTTTAACGTTTGCAGCCGGAGATACCGAAGGTGGTTAGTAAAATAGTCATTGCAATTTTAGAAAAAAATCGTTATCATGAAGCTAACTAAATAATACAGGGAGGCACCATATGAAAAAATTACTTGTTCCCATTGATGGCTCGCCAATATCAACAAAAGCGGTACTGGAAGCAAAAAAACTGGCGGAAGCCTTAGGCTCGGATATCGTTTTATTGTCGGTTGCCAATATTACCACACCCAGTGGAACGGATGAGTCCAATCTATTAATCCAATCCGGCTTGGAAGTCCAGGCCTATGTATCTCAGTTTAAACTTAATGCAGAGCGCAACCTTGCTGACGCAAAGGAAATGCTAAAAGATTTGTCAGTCAATGTGGAAACCGTTTTGCTCTATGGAGATCCGGCCGATCAGATAGCCGATTATCTCGATGAAAATGAGGTGGAAATGGTAATTATGGGTTCTCAGGGGGTTGGCATTTCACGACTGCGCCAGGTGTTTATTGGCAGTGTCACCTCAAAAATAGTGCGTCATTCCAAACAGCCGGTTCTGGTCGTTAAATAAACGAAAAAAGAAATGGCTGATGTTTAAAAAAGACAATGGAGTTTCTCCCATTGCAACCATTAAAGCGATAAAAAAACCCAGAGAAGCAGCTTCTCTGGGTCAAATATTTCCTCGTTTAATAATCTCAGCCCTTCTTTTTTTGGCATGCTTTGCAATAATAGGTACCTCTGCCACGAACCATTTCTTTGGTAATTGCACCACTACATAGCGGACAAAATTTTTGTGTATGTACCTGCAACTGCACCTGAAACAAACCGTTAATGCCATTGGCGTCAAACGAGTGAATCGTTGTTCCGCCTTGGGCAATGGCCTGCTCCAGGATTTCTTTTGAAACAGCAATTAATTCCACTACCCGCTTTTTACTGACCCGTTTGCCTGGGGTGGTAGGATCTATTTTTAATCTAAAACAGATTTCATTGGCGTAGATATTGCCGATTCCTGTCATAATGCTTTGATCAAGTAGCAGCGTTTTAATCGGCAGATTGCTCTTATGTATTTTGGCGTAGATCGCTTTAGGATCAGCATCCCATGGTTCGGGACCAAGCTTGCAAAGCGGTAAATCCTGACGATACGTTTTTTTGTTGACGCGCTCAAGCCGACCAAATTTGCGGGTGTCCTGATAACGTAATTCGGTGCCGTCACGAAAGACAAAGGTCAGATGTTCATGTTTGTTAAGCGGCTTTGAAGCATCGACAAGATTATATTTGCCTTCCATTCGCAAATGCGAAATAAACGCATCGCGATCGAGAATAAAGACCAAATATTTTCCCACTCGATCAATATCCCGAATGGTTTGTCCTGTTAATGACGTCACAAAGTTATCCGTATCCCCGACGACAATCTTATCGTAATGAACCTGGATTTCCTTGATTTCTTTGCCAATAATAAAGTTTTTTAACGTTCGGCGAACGGTTTCGACTTCTGGTAGTTCGGGCATAAATTTTCACCTGCTTTAATGGATTTAAGTAAAGTTAACAAATAGAAACTTCCTTAGCTGATACTTACGCGATATATTCGCCGACGATGGGAAGATCAGCTAGTACCCTTTCACCATGGGAGAACCAGAAAGAGCCTGGGTTAAATCATTGTCGGCTATTGCCATTGTGTTCACCGTTTACCCATTGTGATACGTTCGAAACATCATAAACCACGTTTTTGTAAGCAACATAGGTGGGATTACCGTCTTTACCATTAAGCTGGCAAGTCATCCTTTGTAAAACGCGTTAATTGACGATCCGCTTCGGTTGACCGAGTGTCTGTTTCCGTCGATTGTACCGCTGAGGTTGCGGGTTGCAGCAGTATACGGTTAAGTGAATACGGAGCCAATAAGTGCAAGAGAATTCCGATTATGATCAAAACGGCAATTAACCGGTGGGCAACAAACCACGCACCCTTGCGCGGCTTGTGAGCACGCGTAGCGTAGATCCCTAAACTGACCTGGGAAATAATTAAGATGGCCGCCAGGGCGCCAGTTAGATTAATGCCATAGCGGCTAAACTGAATGGTAAAATGTGTCAGTAGCAGTGCGGCAGTCAGGAAACCAAAAAATTTGTGATTCCGAACAAAGACGGTCATCAGTAATTTCATCGTTTTTTTGCCAGAACTGTTGCTGGAAATCGTCTTGCCCCATTTTTTATTAGCAAATTTTACGAGATAGTTAAGCAGGGTGCACGCGAATGCACCAATTAAAAGCCAGCCAAAAAAACCACCTAATTCTTCAAACATTTTACTTTCCTTTCTTGAACAAATCGTTATTGATAATCATTATAACATGTTTCATCATGATAAACACCCTTTGTTCACTTAAATTTATCTTTGGCATCGGTGAGTTTCGCGATTTCTAACAGGTGAGGATGAGCGATTTAATTTTTAGCCGGTAGCCTATTTTGTAGATTTTATGGTCATTAAAAAATATCTCTAGAATGAGGAGGATAACGAATTGAAAACAACACTGCGTAAATGGGCAGAAGAAGATGCCAATCAGTTGGCAGCAGCCCTGAATAACAAAAAAATTTTGGATAACCTGCGGGATGGCTTACCATTTCCCTATACAGTTGAGGATGCAAAAGAATATATCAAGGCCATGCAGGATTCACAAGCCGATAATACCTTTGCCTATGCCATTACCGATGAGGGTCGGGTTATTGGGAGTATCGGTGTATTTCGCAAAGATAATATTCACTTTCGAACGGCTGAACTGGGTTATTATATTGCCGAACCCGATTGGGGACAGGGACATGGAACTCGGGCAGTAAAACAGATCTGTGAACTTGTTTTTGAAACAACCGATATCATCCGAATTTTTGCCGAACCTTTTGCCCGGAACCTGGGTTCGTGCCGGATTCTTGAAAAAGCTGGTTTTCAACTAGAAGGACTGCTTAGAAAAAATGCCATTAAAAATGGTCAGACAGAAGACATGAAATTGTATGCGTTAGTTAGAGAATAAAGAAAAAAAGGAGCAAAAACCATGATTTCTTATCGTAAAGAATTGCATTTTAATTTGCCTAAACGAAGAGGCCTGGTCAATATCACCGGTGATGTAGAAAAAGCCCTGGCTGAGAGTCGGATAAGTGAAGGACTGATTTTAGTTAATGCCATGAACATTACCGCCAGTGTTTTTATTAATGATGACGAAGGTGGATTACATCAGGATTATGAAGACTGGTTGGAAAAACTGGCACCGGAAAAACCATATAGTCAGTATCATCATAATGGATTTGAAGATAACGCTGATGGTCATCTCAAACGAACCATTATGGGCCGCGAAACAGTGGTGGCAGTAACCAATGGCAAGCTGGATTTTGGCAGATGGGAACAAATCTTTTACTTTGAATTTGACGGAAAGCGAGATAAACGGGTTTTAGTTAAAATAATTGGAGAGTAGGGGGCTTGTCATAGCGGACCAAATTGCAATCTTGCTGATGCGTTTGTTTTTTTTTAGCGCATTCATATTTATCATGCGAAGTGCGATGGCGGATTGGGTAAAGCGACCTGAGACGCAAAAAGAAAACTAAATGTCCCCTTATTATTAATTACAAAGAGAGACGCTTCCCTTGCGGGCCACGTCTCTCTTTTGCGTTTGCGTATTAATTGGGGGAATGGGTTCAGTAAATTTTTGATTAAAGCAGTCACATAACGACAAATTCTAACAAACTCTTAACGCAATCTTTACATTGGCGAAATACTTAAGCGGGTTTTCTGGGGTACACTAAACTGAATCCATCCATCGATTTTGCGAAATTCTTTTGTGAAACACTTGAATGAAATGGGGTAAAGAATGGTGTTAATGGGCGTACAGCCGATTATCTTTTTAAAAGCTGAAGAGTGTTTTATTATCTCAGTTGATTTTACAGTTGGGAGGAGTCGATGAACTTTTTTAACAAGCTATCTAGCATCCGAACGAAAATGTTGATTGTATTCATCCCGATCATCTTACTGGCAACTGTATCGATTGCGGCTGCCTCGGTGTTAAAAACAAAGGCGGGATTAGAAGAACAAATCGAAGCAAGAGTAACAGAAGCCCTCAATACCATCGAAGCATCGATTGAGTCTGAATTTACCACGAATAGACAAATAGCAGAAGCCGTCGCTGCTGTTTATGAAGTCCAGGCAAATACGCTGACAAAGACGGATTATCGCGGCATTATTGAGAAATTCCTGGCGATGAATAAAAACACCCTCGGCAGTGGACTGTGGCTGGAAAGCGGGGTTTATGATAAAAACATCCGATATTTTGGGCCTTATCTCCACAAAGAAGGGGAGACCATTGTCTATAGTGAAGCGTACGAGTCAGAAGATTATGATTATTTTAATACCGACTGGTATCTTATCGGGAAAAACACCGAAAAAGGAGTTGGCTGGACAGATCCATACTACGATGAGGTGACAAAAATCTCAATGGTTACTGCAGCAGTCCCGATAAGCACCGAATACGGCATCATCGGTGTCGCTTCGGCTGACTACGACTTGACAACGATCCAAAAAATCATTAAAGAAGTGAAATTGGGTGAGTCCGGTTATGCCTTTCTGATTGATACAAAGGGACGCTTTATTGCGCATAAAGACCCCCAAAAGGTCATGAAGCTAGCAATTGAGCAGGATCAGGAATTAGGCGTCATCGCCGATACCATTATGAATAATAGTGAGGGGTCAATCAATGTTGCATTAGGCGGCCAGGATTTTAGAGCCGATTATTTAACCCTCGCAAGCACTGGCTGGAAATTAGTTGTGATGACGCCCTTTGCCGAATTGTTTTCTTCGGTGAGCGATATGATTGCCAATGCCATTATGATTACGCTAATCATTATTGCTTTGACTGTTGGGCTGATCATCATTTACAGCACTTCTTTTTCCCGGGAATTCAAGCAATTTGTGGATAGTTTGGGTTTTGTTGCACAAGGTGATTTTACACGAGCAATTGAAGTGAAGACCAAAGATGAGATCGGGCAAATGGGCGCTTACTACAATCATGTCCTGGTGGAATTAAGGAATATGGTTGATACGATTAAAGAAAAGGAACAGCATATTCAATTTCTGGCCGATCGCGACCCGATGACAGAGTTATACAATCGCCGGAAATTTAATGAGTTGCTCACTAGGGACTTATTAAATAATGTGCACGGAAATATCGTCTTATTGGATATTGATAACTTTAAAACAATTAACGATACTCTTGGTCATAATTACGGGGATCACTTATTGCGTTATGTAGCCGAGATCCTGCGTGAAAAGATGTGTTGTGATAATACGATCCCCTTCCGATTGGGAGGCGATGAATTTTTAATCTGGCATCGAAACCAAAGTGAAAAATGTGACGTTCGTCATTGCATGGAGGTCACAATGGCTGCTAAGCTCAGAGAGAAAATCAACATTGAAGGGGTCGTGATTCACATTACCGTAAGCGCCGGAATTGCCGCTTATCCAGCTGATGGGCGGACGGTGGATGAGCTGCTTGTTAAAGCCGATATTGCTATGTATAGTGCCAAAAATAATGGCAAAAACCGGTGCATGATGTTTGATGAGCAGATGACGTCCGCCTTCCATGAGCGTTTTAAAATTGAAAAAATACTCCGAGAAGCACTGGAATATCAGCGATTCCGTTTACTATATCAACCCGTAATCGACGCCCAAACCGGAGCGATCGCTTATTTTGAGGCACTAATTCGGATTCAGGACAGCTCGCTTTCGCCAGCCGTCTTTATCCAGGTGGCAGAGGAGTCCGGTTTAATCATTCCCATTGGCAGATGGGTCATCCAGGAAGCAATCTGTCAACAAAGAAAATGGATCGATGCAAACTATCCAGTCAAAGGGATCGCGATTAATATTTCGGGAAATCAGTTTTATGATGAAAATCTGGTTGCATATATCGCAAACAGCCTCGATGAACAAAAAGTTGATCCAGCGTTGATCGAAATAGAGATAACCGAGAGTGTGTTAATCGACAATAAGGAAAAGGCCATTAATATTATGAAAAAGTTAGAAGAAATGGGGATCCGGATCGCCCTGGATGATTTTGGGACGGGTTTCTCATCCCTAAATTATTTAGCCTTTATGCCGGTGGATAAGATTAAACTTGATAAAAGTTTAAAGGATAAGTTCATTCGGATGGAGAGTATTCAGGTGATGGAGGGGATTGTTTCCGTTGCCCATGGTTTGGGATTAATGGTCGTTGCTGAAGGGGTTGAGGAAGAAGTAGAGGCTAACCGTTTGAAACGCGTAAAGTGTGATTACCTGCAGGGCTACCTCTACAGCAGACCGCTTAGGAGTAATGATGTTGAACGTTTGCTGAAAATTCAAACAAACTTGTTTGGGTTCACAGAAAGAGTACTGTGATATAGGAATTGAATTAAGTGGCGATGAGATAAGTAGACTGGCAAAAAAACGTCCTGTCTACCAAAAGGTTTTGGGTTCAAAGCGGTGCACGTAGCACGTCAAAACTCAAAAAACCAGTTGGATCAGTTTAAGCATCAGTCCCAGACCATAAAGTATAATAATAATACCGCAAACCAGATTGATATACCGTAAGGTTCGGCCTTTGATAAGATTGCCGGAATAAGATACAACAAGGGCGAGCCCGGTAAACCAGATCAGCGAGGCAAACGCCACACCGATGATAAAGTACTGGGCATCATCCACTGGCAGGGAGACACGGAAGGCACCAAGCATCATGGTTCCGTCAATCAATGCCTGGGGATTAAACCAGGTCACCACAAATGCTGAGACAACCATCTTACGGATCGATAAAACCGCACCTTCGGTTGGTTTGTTTTCAGTCTTCGCCAGAAGTAGTGTGACGCCAATATAAGTAACGATTAAACTGCCGCAAAACAGGATCAGCGCTCTTAGCCCGCTATAATAGTCCATAATGGCACCAATGCCATAGAAACAGGAAAAGGCCAGAGCTACATCAAAAAGTGTCACGGTCAGCCCAACCAAAAGCGCCTGTTTCCGGCTATGAGCCAGAGCGCCATTAATCACAAATAAATTCTGCATCCCGATTGGAGCGACATAAGCCAATCCCATGAGAAGGCCTTGTAAAAAGTATTGCATAGAAACTCCTTTTAATTATATTTCTAACCTTTATTTCTGATATAATTTGATTATACTTATATCATAAATAGAAACTGGTGTTTTGTAACCAGCCATATGTTAGTTTAAAACCAGCCAAAAGGAGTAATAACAGCGTAATGAATAAAAAACAGACCTGCACTTTTGAGTGGTTACCTGATCGCAGTTCAAAGATACCAATCTACCGGCAGATTATCCACTTTATTAGCGCTCAAATTCAATCCGGTGCCTGGGAAGTCGGGACTCAGTTGCCCTCTCAACGGGATCTGGCCGCTAAGTTGGGCGTTAACCGCAGTACGATTACCACTGTCATGGATGAGCTGGCCGCCGATGGGATCATTGAGAGTAATTTTAAGGGCGGAACCCGGATTATCAGCAATACCTGGACGCTGTTATTGTCTGAAAACAGCATCTGGAATCGTTATGTGAACCTGGGTAGTTTTAAGTCTAATCATGCCATGATTCAAGCGATCAATCGACTTGAATTTACGCCAGGCATCCTTCGTCTGGGGACCGGGGAATTGGATCCGGCTCTGTTTCCATCAGAACTATGGAAAAAAGCAGTAAAACCGCTGGAGAATATTCCGTCCTTGAATTATCTGGAAGCTTCCGGTCTTTATCAGTTGCGTTGTGCGATTGTCAGGTATGTAACAAAATTTGGGATTATAGCTACCCCGGATCAGGTTTTGATAACCTCCGGATCTTTACAGGCACTACAACTCATATCCGTCTGTATTCTTTCGGCAGACTCGGTAGTCTACACTGAAGCACCAACCTATTTGAAATCCTTGCAGATTTTTCAGTCAGCGGGAATTACGCTGGAAAGTATCCCCATGGATGAGGAAGGCATTTTGCATCACCGGCTTCCCAGGACGGATCAACGGACCCGAATCCTCTACACCATTCCTACCAACCATAACCCCACTGGTATCACAATGTCGAATCAACGGAGGAAGGCTCTTTTCGAATATTGTGGGGTCAATCGCATTCCGATTATTGAGGATGGTGCTTATGAAGAATTATATTTTGATAAACAACATCATCAGCCCATTAAACAAATGGATCTCAACGGCGATATTATTTACCTCGGCACAGTGTCAAAAACGTTGTCACCGGGCCTGCGAATCGGTTGGGTGATTGCTTCGGAGCCAATTATTGATCGTCTGGGAGATGTGAAAATGCAAATGGACTATGGTGCCAGCTCAGTTTCACAGTGGATCATGACCGAATTTTTGAACAGTGGCATGTATGAACAGCATCTGGAACAGATCAGAACTGAAATGGAGAAGCGCAGAGACCATGGGGTCCGGGTACTCAGGCAATATCTGGGTGATCGGGTATCCTTCAAATCACCGGCCGGCGGTTTTTATATCTGGATGCGCTTTAATAAAAAAATACCGATGCAAAAATTATTTGAAGAAGCCGTAAAAGTAGGGGTTCTCCTGAATCCCGGAGATATCTATGACTATGCTCCGACAAATGCTCTGCGGATTTCTTATTCTTATTTGAGCTGCGGGGAATTTGAGGAAGCCGTGAAACGATTGGCTGGTATTACCAAAAGATGGTTTGAAGTGTGACTACAACCAATTGACAAATTCGCTAACGACCGGGCGATTCGCAAAAACCTTATCGCCGTGAGGCAAAGCAGAAAAACCTTGACACTGTTAAGGTTATTAGATAATATAATCATACAAACTAGATCATGTGCTAAACGTAATTATATAATATCGGGAAGTATGACAGATAATGTTGTTAAATGAACATCCCTTTTTAAATTGAACACACACTATATTGACTCAAATCATAACTTGGAAATTAATGAATGAAAAGAGGATTATTCTATGGAAAACGAACATGAAAAAGATGTAAGAATATGTGTGTTTGGAGATTCCATTGGAAAAGGAGTCATCCAGCAAAATAATTCCGGCCGTTATGGACTGGTGAAAATTGATTTGAATGCCTTGGTCGGACAGAAGAATATTATTCTTGATAATTTCTCGAAGATGGGGATCACCGTTTCGAAGGGGCTATCCATAGTCAAACGCCATGCTGCTAAGCTCTCAAATTATGACCGCATTTTTCTGGAATTTGGTGGCAACGACTGTAGCTATGCCTGGAATGAGATTGCCGAAAATCCTCAGGATGAACATATCCCCAAAACACCGACCACAGTATTTGAAGACCTCTATACCGAAATGATTGAAGAAATAAAAACCAATGGAGGTAAACCCATTATGCTCTCGTTGCCACCGCTTGTGCCGGAACGATATTTTGAATGGTTTTCAGAAAACTTAAACAAAGAAAATATCTTAAAATGGATCGGTAGTGTTGATGTCATTTATCGTTGGCAGGAAATGTACAATTTAAAGGTTGTTTTACTGGCGAAGAAGCTGTCAATTCCACTCATTGACATACGCAGTGCGTTTTTAAGCAAACGCCAGTATAAGGATTTTCTATGTGAGGACGGCGTTCATCCAAATAAGTCGGGTTATAAATTGATTTATGAAACCGTAATAAAAGCGATACTGGACCAGAAGATGATCCCGAATGGCGCAACTGATTAGCCCGCACACCATTTCTCGGGATGATCCGGGCAAACGGTGTCAAGAAAAAATAAACTGAACCGAAATGATTGTGGAATAGATTGCGGCAGCATTATTGGGGTAATCTTAGCCATGTTTATTTAGTTCTGACTGGCTGAAATGAACCGGCCGCAACAACACAATTTGTTAACGAACAGCTGGAGAAAAACACAAGCCCCTCTGCTTACTATTTTTTTATGCTGACTTGAAAATACGTTTTATTTGCAAATGCAAGCACGGCTGATTTAAGAATAATCAGTTCGGGCGCTTTTATTTGATTGCTCGGTTGAACTTTCGGAGAGAAAACCTCTTTGATGGCACTTTCCAGTTCATCACAGAATAAATTGTAGGCATAATCGATTTTGTGCTGGCTGATTAAATAGGTAATCAGATCACCAGTTTCGGAAATACTGAGAACCCGTTTCATGATACAAATCACAAAAAAATAGGCAAGGTGGCTCCGGTTATAGCGCTTTTTAATTGGCGGCTCAACGACTTTTTGCTTAACATAGTTATTGATCATCATGGAGGTGATAATTTTTTCACCCCAAATTTCTTCGAAAATAACCAGATTCTTTTCTAAAATACTGACTAACTGATCCATATATAAATCAATGTCGGGAAGTTCAAGCCATCGCGGACAGTGAAAGTTAAGGAGTTCCTCTGATATTGTTTCCATTTTCTGATACCTCTTTCAATAAGACTCCTCTTAATTATAAGGTAATATACAAGATGATGTCAAAGTTAATAAAAAGAATTGGTTTGTTATAGCAATCATCTTATCTGGTGCAAAAAACGGGGTTAGCCTGGATAAAACTAATCGCGGACCTTAAAAATATGTCTTTGTATTGCCTGGCAATACTCTGGGCTTTGCAGTGAATTCAGGCCGGATGGCCGGAAAAAATGCGGTGACGTATATTAAAGAAGAATTGGCTGAATAACGCTCAAATGGGCAGGAGACTGAGCATCGGGTGGTTTTGTCTTTGATTGCAATGGGGTGCTATTTATTCTTAAGTGGTTCTAAATTATCGTAAAAAAAAGCTAAGAGCAGGGACACAAAATCCCTACTCTTAACTTTCACAGTGCCCCAATCGGCGCTATTTTTTTGTCTGATTTAGAAGATGGTATATCCGCCGTCTACAGCCAGACTGGCACCGTGAATAAAGGAGGCATCGTCGCTTGCCAGGAAGAGAATCGCCTTTCCAACCTCTTCTGGTGCACCCGCTCTTGTGGCCGGGCTCATTTTAATCTTCATACAAACCGGATGTTGGGGGATGGTTAAAACCCGGGCAATCATTTCGGTATCGATGGGCCCTGGAAGGACTGCGTTAATACGGACGCCGTTACGGCCATGGTCCATCGACATTTGACGCGTCAGACCCAGAAGTCCGTGTTTAGCGGAGGTATAAGCAAGGCCACCTCTTCCGGCACCGGTGGACGCCATTGATGCGACGTTAACGATGGCACCGGAACCTTGTTTTTCCATCACTGGGATGATCTTTTTACAAAGCATGAAGGGAGCGGTTAAATTGGTAGAAAGGACAGTATTCCACTCATCACTGCTGATATCATTCATATTTGCCGTGGTGCCGCTGACGCCGGCGTTATTGACCAGGATATCAATCCGGCCGTAATGTTCCATGGTGGCGTTTACCAAAGCATCCAGGCTGGCCTCATCGGTTACGTCAGTTTGCTGGAAAAAACCTTCGCCTCCGGCAGCCAGAATTTCCTTTACAGTGGCATCGCCTCTTTCTTTGTTGGTCCCGACAACGACAACCTTTGCACCTTCCGCCACAAAAATCATGGCGGCAGCTTTTCCGATGCCTTTCGTTGAGCCGGTAATAATCGCAACTTTATTTTCAAGTTTCATAATCAAATTCCTTTCGTATTTTGGTGATTTTATTTTTGCGTTCAGGTTTTACGAGGGCTTATTTCCGGCCAGTTTCCATAAATGCGGTGCGGTCGTAGCGTCCGGCCATTAAATAGGGGACAATATCTTCGGCATTCAGGTTTTCGACCAGATTTAGCTTATGGACAAGTAAACTGTTTACAGAGTAAGCACCGCCGACGATTGTGTTTATCGGCAATTCACCCCAGGGGTCGTCGATGCTGGAACGAAGCTTCAGACTGGCAAAACCCGGCTCCCAGGATTTGTAAGTGTACTCACAGAGATTCTGAAGCAAGGCACCATTGGTAAAATGGGACACCCCTTCTTTATCCGGTTCGCGGTCAAAATGAAAATAAAAGCCACCACCATAGGTCTGTTTTCCCGCTTCCGGGAACTGATACATGGCACCAGTCAGCGGACTATTGGTCTCACCGAGTTCCAGTTTTGCTTCAATTAACTGAACACCCCGACGGGTGACGCTGGCCATAACGGTATTTCCCGTCTGGCGAATCACAAACTCTGCGCCCATTTTTTTGGGAATGCTGCCATTATCACGACCAAGCTGAACAGCCATCTCGGCTCCGGGGCCGCCGAGAACCAGACTAAGGGGATAGAGCCCCAGTTCTTTTCCGTACATTGCATAGACGCCCAGGATTGCTTCATAATAATCATCGGCAAAAGAGGGATTGTGAATATGCGCAATCGACAGGGTTACCACCGGCATTGAAAAAGGTTTAAGTGGTGGAGGTAACAGGCGCGCGATAACAGCGGGATCGGTGAGAAAGCAAAGATACAGACCTTCCTGATTATCCATCAGAGAAAGCTTGCCAAAGTTTTCCAAGTCTTCTTTTGGGGTCAGAAAACTGGTGGCTTTGGGTTTGTCGATAAACAGACAGCGGCCTGCTTCAAAGCCGGCCCGGATAGCCGGTTCAATGCGGTCAACTTTAAGGGCATCACCGATAATTTCCACTCGTTCGAATTTTTTCTTTAGTTCTTCGGCAAGGCTATTATTGGAGCAATAACCCATCGACAACACAACCGCGTCAGCTGGTATCTTGATTTCCGAGTGATCTTCCATTTTTTCGAGAATCACGCCATCCGGTGTGATTTCTTTTAACGCATGGGATAGCATGTAAGTCGCACCATATTTTGCCAGACGTCCGGTAACATCTAAAACATTCGTGCCATTTCCGTCGGGTGCGACCTTGTTAAGCATATCAACGATGGTTAATGAATTTCCGGCGGCACACAGATACTCGGCGGTTTCAATTCCACTCATCCCGGCACCGATGAGTACCACCTGTTTATCTTTTAATCCGGTGGCTCCGGATAGGACACGATCAATTCCAAAGACATTTTCGCCATCGACTCCAGGGATGCGTCTGGGTACAACGGGGGTACTGCCAGTAGCCAGAATGACCGCATCGGGTGCCATTTCTTCTAATACAGAAAGAGTCGCTTCGGTATTTAGTTTCACTGCGACATTCAAACGATCGAATTCATTTTGATAATACTGGCAGATCCAGTCCATGGCACCTTTATGAGGAGGCATTTTAGCAATATTAATAAGCCCACCAAGAGTATTTTCTTTTTCAAACAAGGTGACATGAATACCGCGAAGTGCCAGTGTGCGGGCTGCCGACATACCAGCGGCACCACCACCGATAACCGCTACTTTATGGTCGAACGAATCGTGAGCGAGGTTGCCAAGCTGTTGTTCCCGGGCAAGACGTGGGTTTACCGAACAAACCAGCGGAAGACCAACGGCATTATTTTCGTTTAAGCTTTCGAAGCAGCGCAGGCAGGAGATACACTTGCACAACTGCTTTTCCCGTCCTTCTTTTACCTTTAAACCCCATTCTTCATCCGCCAGCCAGGCGCGGCCTAAGGCCACAAAATCGACGATACCGTCGGCCAGAAACTGTTCACCGACAGCCGGTTCGCGAAAGACGGAAACAGCGATTACCGGAATCGCAACATGATCTTTAACCGCTTTGATCAGATCCCGGCGCCAGCCCTGGGGGAACGAAACCGGTTCGACACAAACCGAGCCAGTTTCATAAATACCACAGCTTACATTGATGACGTCGATTCCCAGTTTTTCCAGTGCCATGGAAATTTTGACACCATCCTGAATATGAATATAATCATCGGTGACTCCGACATTGCTTAAAAATTCCTCGACAGAAAGACGGACACTAATAGGAAAATCAGGACCACATTCGTTTCGTATACCGGCGATGATTTCGGCAATAAAACGCAGCCGGTTTTCAAAACTTCCGCCGTATTCATCATCGCGTTTATTGGTATAGGGGCTTAAAAACTGATTGATCAGATAGCCATGAGCGGCATGCAGTTCAACACCGTCACAACCTGCTTTCTGCACGCGAACAGCACCGGCGACAAACTGCTGAACCAGTTCCTTGATTTCAGCATGTTCAAGCGCTCGTGTTGGCTGCTTAAGAAAATTACAGGGAATTGCCGATGGCGCAGCGACGGGTCCTCCGACCAGCGAGGTCATCGTTTCACGACCGGGGTGATGTAGTTGAATAAAGATTTTCGTCCCATGTTTATGCACCGCTTGCGCCAGTCTTGATAGTGGTTCAATGTGACGATCTTTAGTAACAGAAAGCTGACGCAGCATTCCGGCACCGTGCACATCATTTACACGGGTAATTTCAGGGATGATTAATCCGGCGCCACCAATGGCACGGGCCTCATAAAAAGCGATCATCTCTTGCGTTGGTGAACCGTCCAGCTCAGCCAGCCCAATCCCCATTGGCGACATAACCAAACGATTTTTAAGTTTCAGTTTTCCAATGGTTCCTTCGAGAAACAGTTTTTCATACATAGGTTTCCTCCTTATTATTAACGAATTGCGTTTATAATAAATAGATTATACTGTGTTCGTTGGAATTTGCCTATATTGACGGGAAACGATTTCACATTGACAATTTGTGTATGATGCACTATTCTAATTTTAACGTGTAGACATAAAAATAATTTAATCTGGAAGTGATAAGTATGAAATTTAATGACCTAATCACAAAAATAGCGATTAATTTACCGATCACAAAGGCGTCTTGTGAAAATCAGGCTGAGATTATCGACATCGCCTTAATTGATGGACGACAAAATTCATTTCAAGGAAATATTCTATACTTTGGTTATAGCAGCCAATTAGCAAAAAGTGAAAATCTACCCTGTCACTGTGTTCTTGTTAAAGATGACAAAGCTCGGACTGATGAGATTAAAAATCTCGCTCTGGTCGAGTCATCAGAATTATTTTCGGCGGTCAATCTGGCCCGGACATTGATGAAAAATTCTGGGGGAGGGCTTATTTATGAAGAACTCGTAAAGCGTGCCAATGAGACCAGGGATCTTCAGGCGGTTGTTAATACAGCCTCAATCATGCTCGGAAATTCGCTGATTTTTAGCGATGTCAATTTCAAAATTCTGGCTCATTCCACGTCGATTCCAGTTACAGACGACTTATGGAAGGACAATATCAGACGGGGGTATTGCAGTTATGATTTTATCAAGGCCGTTCAACAGCTTAAGCCGATACAGCAGGCAGCCCACACAACCGATGTTGTTGAAGTTTCATGCACTGAATCACCCCATCGAAAGCTGAGCAGTAAGGTATTTCATAATGGCATCCAGGTCGGTTTTATCCTGATGATTGAAGGCGAAACGCCGGTAACGCCGGAACATATGGAAATTCTGGAGATTGTCAGTCATGTGATCAGTTATACTATTACTCATTATTTTGCTTATCTGTTTCAGACCGGCACGCTTTATCAACAGTTGCTGTATGAACTGCTTATCGGTGCACCGCCGGAGAACATTCCGATTTGTTTTCCCGGCTTAGAGTTTGCCTCCAAACTGATCGCACTTTCGGTTTTTCCGATCCGCTACCTTGGCGAGCGACATTTAAAAGATCATATCGTTCCGGCTTTAAAAGGAGTTTTAACGGGGTCACATGTGACTTATCATGAGGGGAAGGTGGCGGTTTTAGTGCCGCTCTTAAAAGATGATTGTATCGAGGGGGAACAATTAAAAGCGTTGCAGAATTTGGTAGATAATGAGCATCTTCGCATTGGTGTCAGCAATGCGTTTGATCATGTTGAAAGTTTTGCGAAATATTATCATCAGGCGGTTTCTGCTCTGAATCTGGGCAAACGGCTGCAGCCTGAAAATCTCATTTGCGATTACATCGATTATCAGTTCTATGATTTGCTTGATCATGTGGATGCTCCGTCGCGACTCGGTTTGTTCTGCCATCCGGCGTTAAGCATCCTGCGGCAATATGACCGAAAAAATGAAGCCAGTTTGTATTCGACACTGAAAGTCTACTTAAATTGTGGCTGCAGTATCAAGCGGGCTTCAGAAAAATTGTTTGTTCACAGGAATTCTCTGGCGTATCGGCTGGAGCGGATCGTAGAAATTAGTCATATCGATCTGGATGACGCATATATTCGGTTCCTGTTAAGGATGTCTTATCTGATTGACTGTTATAAAGGGCAGGATGCCTAAATACAAACGCTCATCTGTACCAGACGGCTCGCAAGCATATTAAAAAAAATATTGACGCCGTTAATCTTATTAGATAACATGGTTATATAAATTAAGTTGCATGTAAAATACAATTAGATGTAGCTGGAAGTATGACGGATATTGTCGTTTAATTGTTGACCTCTGTTTGCAATTGAACATACTAGAATGTGATGAGAGCTGGTGCAAATTTTTGTCAAGTAACAATGTTAGTGAAGAAATTTTAGAATTGATTAATCATGGTGATAATAATCGGGTGGCGTTCAGGCGACACACTGGTGGACCCAATTTGTTAAGTAAGATCCTTTCATCGTTTGCAAATGCATCGGGCGGTAAATTGATTATCGGTGTTGGTGATGAAGGTAAAATTTATGGCTGTAAAAAAGACTCGGTGGTCGAGACATTTAATAAGGCAAAAGAGAAATTAACACCCTGTCCAAAGATGTTGATTGAATTTGTTGAGTTGGAAAAGAAGCAAATCGCAATTATTTCAATTGATAAAACCGAAAAAATTGTTGCTTCCAGCTTAGGTGTATTCAAAAGAGCTGATCATTCAGATGAAATAATGCCAACAGAAGAAATTTCAGAAAAAATTCTAAACACAACAGCAGATGATTTTAAAAGTACCGTTAACGAAATGGCGCAACAGATTACCCAACTTACCATTTCCTTGGAGGATACCGTCAAGCGGTATCAAGAAAAAAATAAACTAAGCCGAAAGATTATAGAATGGGTGGCCTGTGGTATTATTGGGATTGTTTTATCGATGACGATTAATTTTTTGATTGGCTAAACTAAATCGGATACAACAACCCAATTCGCTTAACAACCATAAGGGGAAAAAGCATACGCTCCTTATGGTTGTTTTGCTGTCTTAAAATTACATTTTATTGGCAAAAGCAAGCACAGTTGATTTAAGAATAACCAAGCGGTTGTGATGTTACAATTATGATGCATTGAATTTATAACGAATCAGAAGTGATCATGTGCAGTAAAAAGCATAGCAATTCCGGTGTAATTAATGCACTGACAAAAATGGAGGCCAGAATGAAAAAAACATTATCGATACAGGAAAGCATCATAATTTATTATATGCGTGCCGTAGAACGTGAGGGTTGAAACAGATGGATTTTTTAGTAGATGAGATGGGATTTGTTTTGGTGCTTTCACGAAAACAGCCGATGATAACTTTCATCGGCTGTTTAAATGTATCAGCGCCACAAAGGCGGGAATGTCGAAAATTATATGCCGCTTCAAGCGCATCGCCCCACGGTAGCCGATTTGAAAGGTGGACGAAATGAAATATATCACCTTCGTTGTCCCTTGTTATAATTCAGAAGACTATATGAAACGCTGTATTGATTCACTTTTACTTGCCGGGAGTGATGTGGAAATCATCATCGTCAATGATGGCTCAAAAGACAAAACCCGTGAAATTGCCGAGGATTATAACGTCAAGTATCCCGACATCATTCGGGTCATCAATAAAGAAAACGGCGGTCATGGTTCGGGTGTAAATGTTGGATTGGAACAGGCAACCGGGATTTATTTCAAAGTTGTGGATTCCGATGACTGGCTGGACCAACAGGCGTTGGATCAATTGATGTTTAAAGTGAGAAGTTTTTGTCAGTTGAAACAAAAAGATAACGCGTTTGTTATTCCTGATTTGTTCATCTGCAATTACGTCTATGACCATTTGCATGAGGAAATACGCCATGATATTTCTTACAAGAATGCGTTGGATGAAGAAAAACTATGTACATGGCAGGATATTGGTTTTTTTAAGCCGTCTCAATACTTGCTTATGCATTCTCAAATCTTTCGAACGTCAGTTTTGAGAGAAAGCGGCGTAAAACTTCCAGAGCATACGTTCTATGTTGACAATATTTTTGCCTATCAACCACTACCCTATGTCAAATACTTATACTATATGAATATTGATCTTTATCATTATTTCATTGGCCGTGATGACCAATCTGTGAATGAAGATATCATGCTCAAGCGAATCGATCAGCAAATCCGGGTAACCGAACAAATGCTGACCTGTGTAAATTTACAGGTTGTCAAAAAGAAAGAACCAAAACTTGCGTCATATATGTGTCGATATCTTTCAATCATCATGTCCATCACAAATATCTTATTGTTAATGATTAACTCCGAAGAATCCATGCTTCAAAAAAACAAATTATGGAGCCAGCTCAAAGCACTAGATAAAGGTCTTTATCTAAAACTGAAATACACATCCATGAGTGGATTGACCAACATGCCCGGTGCCATTGGTCGGAAACTAACAATTTCCGGCTATCGCGTTGCCCAAAAGCTTTATAAATTCAATTGAAGTTATCTGTATTGAAAGGCTGGTGAATGACTATAAAAGTAAATAAAAACCTCTTTTATCTGCTCTTTTTCCTGTTCGTCATGGGGTTGACGATGTATACGATGCTTAAAGGCAATGACATTACGGCGATCCTGCTGGCCATTTCCAGTATGAAAATCGGTTACTTGTTCCTAGCCATGTTGGTGGCGCTGCTTTTTGTTATCCTTGAGGCGGTTATCATTTGGTATTTAATGCGTAGTCTTGGTGAACCGAACAGTATACTACGATGTGCGGCTTATTCGTTTATCGGCTATTTTTATTCAGCCATCACACCGACTGCTGTGGGAGGGCAGCCAATGCAGCTTTATTATATGCGGAAAGATGGAAACTCTTTATCGAAAAGTTCTGTGATATTAATAATATTGGCGCTGTTTAGCAAGCTGGTACTCGCGCTTATCGGCATTGCGCTTTTGGTCTTTTGTTATGCGCCGTTGGTTTACTATCTTAAAAACTATATGTTTTTATTTTATCTGGGCCTGGCACTTAATATTATATCCGTCGCCGTTTTGCTTGCTGCCATGTTCATCCCAGGAATTGTTCGCCAAATTACGCGATCGATTGATGGATTTCTAACTCGAATCCATATCCTTAAATTTTCGCCGGAACGTCAGCAAAAAATCGAAAACTTTATTGAAGGTTACCATAGCGCTGTCAATTTTTTAATGCTTAACAAAAAGAAAGTTCTGGTTGTTTTTATCTTGACGTTTCTGCAACGAAACTGTTTGTATGTTCTTACCTATTTTGTATACCGGGGATTTTCTATGAGTGGAACTTCAATGGTCACGATTGTATTACTTCAGGCGGCAATTTACGTGGCAGTCGAAATGATGCCCTTACCCGGAGCTCAAGGTATTACCGAATTGATGTACTATGCCGTCTTCCAAGGGGTCTTTACAAACGCATTGTTAACGCCGTCACTGTTAGTAACCCGGGGGTTGGACTTCTACTTCCTGGTGATGATTAGTTTGGTTGTTGTCATTGCCAAGCCGTTACTCTATCAGAAAAACGCGATATCATTAAAAAGAGTAAAGAACACCTGATCAAAAATCGATCGATCAAGAACGAAGTAAAATGAACGAAATAAAACGAACGATCCGAAGCAAAATTATGCTTAATCATACAACCATTTATTAACCAGAATCATCATTCATAAAAATGCGAAATAAAAGCAGACGCTAGATTGCAAGGCTGTCGTTTCATGCCATATATTATTTTCTTGCAAATATTATACGAGGAAAATCAAATGAAAGTAAACTATCTCATTGTTGGAGCAGGTTTGACAGGACTGACCTTTGCCAATCTGTTGGCACAAAATGAAAATAATAAAATACTGATCATTGAAAAACGCCATCATATCGGTGGCAACGCTTATGACAGTTATAACGCAAATCATATCCTGATTCACAACTATGGCCCTCATATCTTTCATACCAATAATCAGACGGTTTGGGATTACCTGAGTCAATTCACCGAATGGTGTGATTATCAGCATCGGGTCTTAAGCTTTGTGGACGGACAGTTTATTCCCATGCCCATTACGCTGGAAACCATTAATCAGCTCTATAACACCAACTTTTCGCAGTTTGAGATGGTTGATTTTATTGAAAGCCAAAAGGAAAGCGTGGTACCGATTAAAAGTAGCGAGGATGTGGCCTTAAACAATGCGGGTAGGGACATCTATGAAAAATTCTTTATGAACTATACCACGAAACAATGGGGCGTGGCGCCAAGTGAATTGGACCCGGCGGTTATATCCCGAATACCTTTTCGTTTCAATCGCGATACCCGTTATTTTACCGATCGCTATCAGGGGATTCCCAAAGCGGGTTATACTAAAATGTGTGAGCAAATGATCGATCGTCCGAACATAAAAGTAATGCTGAATACGGATTATAAAGAAGTGCGCGACGCGATTGACTATGACAAGATGATCTATACCGGTCCAATTGATTATTTTTATGACCATCAATTCGGTAAACTGAAATATCGAAGCGTTCGTTTTGAGATGGAAGATCATGATTGTGAATCGTTTCAAAAATCCGCGGTCGTCAATTATCCCAACGATTATGATTTCACTCGAATTACCGAATACAAAAAAATAACAGGACAGCAAGGCCGTAAAACCACAATCATGAAAGAATTTCCGTGTGATGGAGAAGAGCCTTTTTATCCATTTCCGACAAAGGAATGGCAAGAACTTTATTTACTGTACAAAGCAAAAGCCGATGCCGAAAAAAACGTTATTTTTGCCGGTCGGCTCGCGGAGTATCGCTATTATAATATGGATGCTGTGGTTGACCAGGCGATGCGATTTTTTGAAATGCGATTTTTATAATCGGTGGATTGAGGACTTTTTCCGTTCTCACCGAAGAAGCAAGAGCAGAAATAGTGCCGGGTTAACTCTGGGTGCTTTTTTGTGCAGGTTAACTAGAAATTTAGCAACGATTAGAGTACAATGGACAACAATAATATGTATAAAGGGGTTGTGATGGATACTGCATTGGTTTTACGGCTTGCTGTTGAAGATAAAAGAAGTCCCGATGGGGATGAAGTAACCAATTTATTAAACCAGTCAAAACTGGTAGCCAAACTCACCAGTGATTTTGTGGATCATCCGTTATTTGTCGTATTTCGTTTGTTAGGATTAAGCGAAATACCGTTTATTCAGGACTTGCCCTACACTAAAAAATTACTGAGTTATGTAAATGAAAACATATCAACGCCCCAGGGTTTTTCATGCTTGGGAGGAGTTGCTGAACTGGTACCATGCTATAATGCCCTTCTTTTGGAAGCTTATTGCCGATTTGGTTTGGCAGACAGCAAAGAAGCAAAAGCAGCCCTTCATTGGATTAAAAGCTACCAATTATTTGAAAGAGATTGCAGGACGACCTGGCGCTATAAAGGCGTGTGTAAACATGGCGGTTGTTTAGGAAAGGTGCCTTGTTATATCGGAATCGGGAAGACGATCCGCGCGCTAATCACTTATTCTGAATCGGTTGATTACACCGATAATGCTGTGGAAGAATTGATTGATAAAGGCATCACTTACATGCTGCGTCACAATATGTATCAGCGTTTGTCGAGTGGAGCACCGATTAGCGCCCATATTACCGATATTATGATGCCTCAAAGCTATGCGCTTTCGCTTACCGACTTAACCTATATTGCCGGCAAACGGAAATTAACCGATAAACCAGAATGCGCCTCATTAATGAAGCTTATCAATAACAAACAAATTTCTGAAAACCAGTGGAAAATTGATTATCGCTATACCTATAGGGGTTATATGGGATTTGAATCAAAAATCAGGGCATCAAATTGGATTTCTAATTTATTCCCGTTGTGGTTGTCATAGATAAATATCCAGATGAAGAAATGCGTTTTAAGTAGTTACAGTTTCCTGGATCAATTCACTTTCAGTTTCTGATTTCCCGGCAGCGCAAATGAGCGTGGAAAATCTACCGTAGGTAATGGAGCAGTTTGAGATAAACCGAGTTAATAAGGTAAATGAAAAAGATAAAAAATGAACATGTTTCAGGAGGATGGGAAAAGCATACTACTGCATTTTTAAGCAGCTAGGATCATTATATAAAAGAAACCCAGGTTTTTAAACCTCGGTTTCAGACAGAAAACAAAGGTCAGGAAATCCGGACCTCTTTTAATTTTTTGAATTCATATGACCTGAGACGTTTTATTTGTCATATTCGACAGACATTTGGTAACTGTTTAAAAAACAAGTAGTGCAATTAGTTATCATTTAACTTTGGCGTTGATGCAAATTTAATCACCTGTTTGGGGCAGATATCTGCACACTCTAGACAACTGATGCATTCATTTGAATCCATTTGATTGGTTTTAACCATTTCCACAACATCAAGGCTCATCGGGCACTTTTTGCTGCAGCGTCCACAGGAAATACAATTCTCAGTTTCGGCTTTAAGTCTGAACCGGGGAATGTGCAATAAATCCGCGCATTTTTCTCCGATGATCATAAAAGGTGCCATCCAACATAAGCTATGACACATACCCCTTTTTCCCGTTGCCAATGCAAAGATATAGATTAGGGTGACAACAATCATATAGATGACAAAAATATGGCTGTCCAGACTATACATACTAAAAAAATTGACAGCGAGGGGACCGTTGCTGATCCATAAAAAGACAACAAAAGCTAACAAGAAAAACCAGATTATGTATTTTGAGCTGTTTTTCCATTTCCCATTCCAGGCTTTGCTGTTGGAGTGCGCGGCCTGTTCCTGAATGGCACTCCCTGGATAAAGCCAGCCACAGAACAGGCGACTTCCGACTATCGAGAACAGCAGCAAGAATCCAAAAAACAAGGCGCTACCGTTTGCTATACCATTGGTGGCCGACATGATAATGACATAAGGCGACATAAAGAAAAAGGTTAGGGAAAAAAGCAGGGCTGAATAGGTGAGAATACCTTTACGTATTTTTTGTTTCATGTTCTAATTCCTTTTGATCCAAGATCTTTTTTTTCGCTGCCACAGCTCAATCTTTCATGGCTATGTATAAATATTTTCTGCAAAGTGCTGTCAGTTCGCTCCCCAATCGATCTGACGTTTTAGTTCGGTCTGGCTTTTTTATTACATGTCTTTGTCTACGCTAATAGATCATTATGATATATTAGCGTAGACGGGTGGATTTGTAAATAAATAGATGCGTTGCTTAACATATTTGTAGACGTGGGGTTACTGAGCGCTTATTGGTGTCAAATCAGCTTGAAGATTTTTGGAATGCGATGAAGGAAGTACGAACGAATCAGTTCAAATGAACTGATTCGTTGTGCGCTATTGCGCCTGTTTTTCATAGACCGTGTTAATTGCCAAGCATTGGGATATCACGAGAATGGCTTTTTTTATCATAAGGTTGCGATCATCGCTCAGTTAGGCGTATAATAAATAAAGTACATTAAATACAAATAACCAAAAATAGCAAGAGAAAGGATTTAAATAATGAAACTATGTGTTTTGTCAGGTAATCCCAAAAAAGATGGGTTATGTCAGTCTGTAATTGATGCGGCAAAGCTGGGTGCAACCGATGGCGGAGCCGAGGTAGATGAAATAAGATTGTGTGATTACGAACTAATACGATGCAAAGTATGTGGTGACGGTTGGGGGCCTTGTCGAGATGAAAATTTCTGTACGTTTGGAAATGATGGCTTTGATGAAATTGTCGCTCGGATCGAAGCAAGTGATGCCATCATTTTGGTCTCACCTGTCTATTGGGGAGAAACAACCGAAGCATGGAAAAGCTTTATTGATCGACTTCGTCGTTGCGAATTTAATGGGCAAAAAGTCTTGCGTGATAAGCAGATTCTAATGATTGCTTCAGCCGGAGGAACCGGAAATGGACTCTTAACCAGTCTTGAACAGATGGATCGTTTCTGTCGACATACCGGTATGGTTATTTTTGACTATATTGGCGTGAACCGTTGGAATAGTGATTATAAACGAGTTGCAGCGAAAGCCGCCGCTTATGCAATCGCAAGTGGCCGAAAAACGGAGAAAAGATGAAAGAAAATATAAACAAAGCGAAGAGTAACTGGAATATATTATTGGTCATTTTAATGGCAGTATTTGTCATGGTGATTGATACAACCGCAATGAATGTATCGATAGAAAATGTCGTAAAGGATCTAAATACAAACGTTAGTACGGTCAAGGGGGTAATGTCATTATATACATTAGTCATGGCATCCTGTATGCTTTTAGGAGCGAAACTGTCTGATATTATCGGAAAGAAAAAAGCATTTATATATGGATTATTGATTTACTGTGTGGGTACCTTAACGGCGGCATTGAGTGCAAATATCATGATGTTAGCAATTGGATGGTCGGTGATTGAAGGGATTGCAGCAGCAATCATGATGCCGGCAGTTTTATCAATACTAATCAGCAATTACGAAGGCCGTGACCGTGCAAAAGCAATGTCTATATATGCGACAGTTGCAGCAGTAGCCTTGGCAGTCGGACCGATTATCGGCGGAGCAGTAACCACATATTTATCATGGCGCGTTATCTTTGGTGGTGAAGTGATGGTTGCTATAATTGCATTAGTATTTTCAGGGGTGATACCAAAAGATTTTATTGTAAAAGAAAACCGACCGAAAATAGATTTTGTGGGTTTTTGGTTTTCAGCTTTAGGATTGTTTTTGATTGTTTTAGGACTATTAACAGCACAGGACTATGGCTGGTTTTATGCCAAGCAGCCATTTGAAATTGGCGGGGTTACTCTCTCATTATTTGGATTATCGGCCTCTTTTATCATGATCTTATTCGGAATTGCATTTTTGTTTATGCTTTTAATGTGGTTGAGAAAACGGGTAAAAAACAATAAAGCGGTTTTATTTCATCCCCAGATATTTAGTAACCGTATATTTTCACCCGCCATATTCGTGTATTTATTTGGGCAGATGACATTTTCAGGAATTATGTTCTGCATGCCAGTATTTATGCAAAATGCATTGGGTTATAATGCGTTCAATACCGGGATCAGTTTAATGCCACTGTCGATCGCACTGTTGATATCGTCATTATTTGTGACACGATTGATTTACCGTTTTTCACCTAAAATTATGCTTGTTGCTGGTTTAATTTCGTTGCTGACAGGTATTACCTTGATGAGGATGCCGTTTTGGGGGAATTTTACCGATATCAGTGGTAGCAGTTTTATTTCCGCCTTTCTTTTTATCGGGTTTGGTGTGGGGATTGCATTCAGTGTGGCCTATAACCTCGCATTATCAAACGTCAATATAGAATGGAAAAACGAAGGCTCAGGATTATTAACGACATTTCAGAACCTTGGTGCATCTGCTAGTGTCGCAGTTTTAGGAACAGTATTGTTTTCAAGTGTATTTGGTTATATTGCCCAGGGGATACTTGATTCAAGTATTTTAAATACTACGGATATGACAAAAAATGAAATTCGCGAATTACTCATTCAGAATGTAGAGACATTTAAAGAAGTGGTAGAACCGAAAATAGCGAGTATTGTAACCAATGCAATGTCGATGTCAATGGATTTAGTAGGAATTGTTCTTACGGTAATTGTAAGTATCGGATTACTGCTGGCAGTTTTCGTATTACCAAACGTAAAACTGAAAGAGTAGTAATAAGAGGTATAAATGGCCTTTTGAATGACGGCATTGTTGTTATTGCAATGATCCAGAACCTTGGCTTCCTTAAATTCAGGAGGTTCTTGATTTGTTTTTTGATTACCTTTACAAAGGTTATACATAATTTTGAAGAATTTAAGGAGAAGATGATTTGAACGTTAATAAATTATCAATCGCATTTTTAAATGGAACTGTTGCAACAACGAATGGTATATATCGTATCAGTGATATTGATTTTGAAACGGCTAGGAGGTTAGTTAAAGAAAGTCCATATATTTCAGCAATTGGTCATGAAGGTACAGCAGAAATTATGACAGAATTACTAGGTGTGGAAATTGCTTTTAATCGAATCCAATTTGAACAAGAAGTAAATCAAATAGCGATTGTATTTAAATTAAATAAAAGACCGATTGAAGGGGTTATCTTGTCTAGGCAAGAAGTTATAGAAGTTGGTTACAGTTTAAAGTTAATGGAACGATTAGAATAGCATGGACTGGGGGCATCGGGTGAAAAATAACAGGGAGGTTTTAAAATGCTAAAAGAATTTAAAGAATTTGTATTGAAAGGTAACGTCATGGATCTTGCCGTTGCGGTGATCATTGGTGCAGCTTTTGGGAAAATAGTCACATCATTGGTTAATGATATTTTAATGCCAATAATCGGGATTCTATTAGGAGGGATTAATTTTGAAGATTTGAAATTTATCATTACCCCTGCAAGTGGAGAGGTTGTTGAAGTGGCCATTCGCTATGGCGCATTTATCCAGTCGATGGTTGATTTTTTAATTATTGCAGTTTCTATTTTTGGGATTATTAAACTCTTTACATTTAGAAGAAAAAAAGAGTCTGAAGAAGCGATTGCCTCTGAAGTGCCGAGCAAAGAAGCGCTTTTGCTTGAAGAAATTCGCGATATTCTCAAAACAAAATAGTTTAAATAGCGTGTTCGTTTAAAACTCTCGAAAAATAGCCTCGAATTTCTTGGCTGGTGGGAATCCTTGCATAATTCAGATTTTAACCCCCTCGAATTCGAGGGGGTTCATACTTTGAGATGAGATGTCCTTTTCGTAGTTTGTTAACGATTACAACTCCGAAATTTGGTTTTAGTACGGTACGGACAATAAACATATGGGACGTTATTAGGCAAAGGCAGCACAAAAAAACGTCCCCGTGTGCTCCTTGGGCATTATCCACGGCTTAAACAATTCTTTTATTAAAGAATAACTTCTTTTTTTTCAACACTGGTAGCGGATGGGGTATCATCCATCGTGACACTCATCTGTGTTTCATAAGATTTCCTTTCAAAATCAGACCAGCTAACGCCTTGTTCGACAGTATCGCTTTTGCTTGTTTCTTCATTGTCTGTCATTCCAGTATCAGTCTGTTTTTCTTGTCTTTCTGCCATCATCTTTGCAGCCATTGCCATCGCATAAAGCTGCGGACTTGTGTCCATCAATTTTTTTAGGTCAGAACTGGATACTTTTCCGCCTGCGGAAATTTTTGCGGCTATTTCAATCGCTTCCGCTAAATCTTTGTAGGCACTTGCCCATGCTTCACTTTGTTGTTTGGAGACTGCCAGATCATGTGCCATAATATATTGATAAAAAGCAGCTTCACGGTCAACTTGGGCCTGATTATCTATTTCAGTTAATTGTTTTTTCAAATCATCTGAAAGCTGGATATCGACACCGTTAACGGTTAGATAGCCTCTCGAAATAGCTCTGCTTACCATCGCTGAATCAGAAAAATGGATAATATAACTGTTGGCGTTCTGGCCTTTTGTTATTCCAAGCGAGTCTTTTCCAGATGTGGCAGACATCGTCTCGTCACTTACCGCCGTTTTATAGGCTGCTTTTGAAATATCAAGCGTATCCGTTTTTTTTGAAACGGCCGGATTGAACGGTTCGCTTTTCTCCATCACTTTTTGCCTTGTTGTCATTTGACTGTAGCTGTTATACAAATTTTTATCAATAGAATTTATTTTCATCGAAACATTGTCTCCTTTTTGTAGATAAGTGTGTCTTTATGTTCAATATCTATTGTCGGCAATAAGGCTAATTTCTTTAATATCGCCAACAGTTAATCCGAAATGTCATAGGTCCCGAAACGTCCCCACGTCACCTCCCAATACGGTACAAACCACTAAAAAAGGGGTGATTTTGTTGTGGCATATTGATCAACTAACACTAGTGAAATTCCGAGAATGAGAACAAAAAGGGCTGCGAAATTTTCGATTATTTTCAAACGTAAACGAGCCGCCTTTTTTTATTGATGTGAATGAGAGCAAGTGACAGGATCAGAGCGATCACGGCACTAACCGTATGGATGAAGACAATTCCATTTACCCATTTTTCTTCAAGGAGGGTTTCGGCGTAAAACTGATGATAAAATAAAAGATGTGTGCCAGATTGACAACTCCAATAGCTGGAATTAGTAAAACAAGGCGACTGGCATTTTAGCAATCACTTCATCTTCAACGGATTGATTCAGCTTTTTTTCTTTCGAAAAGTATAGTTTTATTTTATTAAAATAGACGTTTAATTGACGAATAATTATTCCAGGACAATGATAATAAGATTGGTTTTGCTTTTAGACTTGTTAAGCCAGTACTTTTATCCGAGTGGAATGGTCGATGATTGTAATGATATTTTATCATTTTAGAAGTGTGGAAACAAGAATAAACACATTGCAATTCGGGAGGCTTTATGGTCTCCCGAATTGCAATTAAAAAGAAAAATAAATGGAGACTAAAGAAAACTTCGCAATTGGTTGAGACGGAAACATCCTGGCGGTGGTATAATGTAAAAAAATCACGAGCAAAACCAAATTTGAAACAATTAAAATTTATAGTCATGGATTAGGAGCGCAACGGGATGTTATTTAAAGAATTTGGAAATAAGCAGAATAAATCGATCATTCTCATTCATGGATATGGCATATCCTGGAGAATGTGGAAACCTCAAATAGATGTTTTAAGTAATGATTATTTTGTTATTGTGCCGGTATTGGATGGACATGACATAGAAAATAATTCGACGTTTATGACGGTTGAAAAAGCGGCTACCGATATAAGTGATTATGTTTTACAAACATATGGGAAACATGTCTTTGCAATTTGCGGAGCATCGCTGGGGGCTACAATTGTGGTTGAGATAATTGTTCAAAACAGACTTGAAATTGATAAGGCAATTGTTGATGCAGGGCCGATCGTTCCAATGAATAAATTTTTGTTGGACTTGTCTGTAAATTATCGAATAAGGCAAGCGCATAGCATGAAAAAAGGAAGCAGGCTTTTGAAGCATCTACTAAATCGAACCTTTTATCCCCCGGAAATGGTTGATGACGTTTTTCGAATTGGGGCAAATATGACAGGTCAAAGCTGCAGAAATGCCCATGTGTCGGTTTTTAGTTATGCCCTTCCAGATTCAATTGTTGACTCCAAGACCGATATCGCATATTGGTATGGTTCCAAGGAGGCGTGGCTGGGAAAAAAATATGCAAATTGCATATTATCAAAATCCCCCAGTGTTAAGATCAAGGTTTTCAAAGGATTTGATCACGGGGAATTGTGTGTCGGAAACCCGGATTTATATCTAAAAGAAATGACCGAATTTTTAAAATCATAGAGTGAAATAAAAATGAGAGGTGAAAAACCATGCCGAAAGAAAATCGTGTTATGGCCATCGAGGGAGGAAAGTGTCTGATTATTGTTCATTCTTATCATCACAACAATACCGCAAAAATTGCTGATGTATTTGCCGAAGTATTACATGCCCCGGTAAAAAGAATTGATCAGGTCACGCTGAAAGATCTTGAGGATTATGACCTGATTGGCTTTGGAGCAGGCATCGACAGTGGCAGTCACTATAAAGAATTACTGGATCTAGCTGATCAGTTGCCGGAAGTGTCTAAAAAGCCTTGCTTTATCTTCTCTACCAGTGCGATTATAGGAGAAGATAAGGTAGTAAAAGATCATTCGGTACTAAGACAGAAACTTGTGTCAAAGGGATACATCGTAAAAGGGGAGTTTAGCTGCAAAGGGTTTAATACCAACAGTTTTCTTAAATTCTTTGGTGGAATGAATAAAGGTAGACCAAACAGTGAGGATTTAAGGAATGCAGCGGAATTTGCCTTGAACCTGGAATTGTGACAAATGAAAAGTCCTCGATGTCTCTAAGCCCCCGGCGTTGTCCGGGGCTTTTTCAGTGCGATGCGCAAGAGGTCAACGTAAATATTTAATATACTCGCTGGAAATGGTTGAAATGGGACAGATGGTACACCAGGTGCGCGGTTTGTAAACCAGCGACAGGATCACACCGATAAACGTGGTAGTCAGCATCATGGAATAAAAACGGTAGGACAGATGTGTCAACCAAGCTGGTAGCCTTTCAAAGATGATCAATTGAGGCATTTCAAATGGCAGGGGAATCACAATCAGAAAACGAAGGTATTCCAAAGCGGGTGAAAAGCCTAGTCCAACACGAACGGTGGACATGGTGATAAAGATTAGGCTGATGCCAAAATAGATAAGCATAATCCGTTTCATCTTACCTTGGATAAAAAAGGCTGGTGTTTTCAACGAAAATTTCGAAGTAAGTTTGCCAGTCGTGCTCAGCAGGCTGGCCCGGGGGCAATAGCCTTGACACCAGGTTTTTTTGCGGTTTTTAAATAATAAAATAAAGGGTAACATCATGCAGACGAGACCCAAAATGGCAAAGTGAATATTGACAAATCCCAACGCAAAATAAGTCAGTACCAAGAGGAATAAGAATTGATTGTTTTTCATACAACAGCACCTTTAATTTAAAAGGAAGAACTGATCATAAAACCAAGAATGGCGCCATAAATCGCAGTTCGATGGGGTTTGGCAGTAATGGGGCAACTGCCGTTGGAGCAGCCAACCAGTTTATAATAGAGAAGTCCCAATGCGCCACCGACAAGTGAGCCTATTATTTTAATATACATTTGATACCTCCGAATAAAAAATTGATAAATGAAATGAATGCTTCTTATTGTATCAAAGACTTTTTTTGAAATCGGTGATTAGATCACAGTAAATAAACGGATAGTTCAGAAGCCCTGTTGCCAGGGGGACTTATGCTTATTTGAGAAATACACCATAAAATAACCGTCCCCTCAAGCTAAAAAATAAAACCCAACAAATGGGGCCTAAATTGAAAAGGCCCCGTTTGTTGGGTTTTTATTTTTCTTGATATTTTGAGTTTTAGAGACTATAATTACACATAGAGCAAACCCAACAAATGGGGCCTAAATAAAAAAGGCCCCGTTTGTTGGAAAAGAAAAATCGGAGATGAGATAAAGTGAACGATAAATTAAGAACTGCTGAATTGATTAAAGAATTCGGGGATAAACCGTTTGCAAGTAATCAACTTTACCAATTCTATTTAGAAGAAGAGCCGGATTTAAAAGAAACGACTTTTAGGTGGCGGGTTTATCATTTGAAAAAGGAACAAGTAATTCAGAGTTTAAAAAGAGGATTATACACAGCAACAAGAAAAAGTGATTTCTCCCCCCCTATCGACAAGAAAATGAAGAATCTTTACAAGAAGATTAAAGTACAATTTCCATATAGTGAAGTGAACATATGGGATACAAGCTGGTTAAATAAGTACATGGTTCACCAACCTATTACTAGTAACATTATTATTGAAGTTGATAAGGATGCAGTATCATCGGTGTTTGCTTTTTTACAGGAATCAATGAAGAACGTATTTATAAATCCAGACAATCACGAGATAGAAACATATATGATACCAGGACAAAAGAATGTTATTGTCAAGAATTTGGTGGTAGAATCACCAGTTGAAATAAGGGAAGGGATCAGCATACCCGGAATTGAAAAAATAATGGTTGATCTGTTTGTGGAAGATCAATTATACGTGACTTATCAAGGTGGAGAATTAAAGAATATCTATGAAGTATTTTTTGAAACCTTTAGCATTAATCAGTCTAAACTGAACCGCTATGCAACGAAAAGAAAGGTAAAAGGGCGTTTTTTAGAATTTCTAAAAAAAGAAACGGCTATCGATCAGAAAGAGATTTACATTTGAGGTAACTAAATGATCCATAACAATACATTTTCTGAAGAATGGATTCAGAAAATCAGCAATGATTACAAACGTGGGAGCAAGAAAGCAGATCCTGCATTAATTGAAAAAGTGACAAAAGCACTGTACCTTCTCGAAAATTTATCGCAAACTGAGCTAGTGTTTATCTTTAAAGGCGGAACCGCCTTATTGCTGCTTCTGGATGAAATGCATCGTTTTTCTATTGACATTGATATCATCATCGAGAAAAATAAGAAGGATGTCGATTTGGACGCGATTTTGAGTAGGGTCGTCGAGGCGAGTCATGTATTTAATCGATTTGAAGAAAATAAAAGAAACGGGAGTAATGATGTACCCAAAGCCCATTATAAGATTTTTTACAAATCGGCACTGGATGAATCAGAAAGTTATGTTCTATTGGATGTATTATTTGAAAAGAGCCATTATGCTGAAATTATTGAGAAAGACATTAATTGTAAATTCATTGATTATGAAGAACCATGCAGATTAGTCAAGATCCCCAATATTGATTGTATTCTGGGTGATAAATTAACAGCCTATGCTCCCAACACAACGGGCATTCCTTACGGAAAAAACAAAGAACTAGAAATTATTAAACAGCTGTTTGATGTGGCCAACTTATTTGATAGAATGGAAAACATAAAAGTAGTTGGTGATACATTTAAAATGATGGTCCAGCAGGAGTTGATGTACAGAGGAATGGATGATTACACATATATTGATGTGCTTGACGATATTTTTCTGACCTCGAAAATCATTGGAGAACGCGGGCGGATCGAGAAAGAAACATTTGAGTTATTACAGACTGGCATTAAAAGGATAAAGAATTATATTTTCTCAATAAATTATATTGCCGATAGAGCGGTGAACAGCGCTTCAAAAGCGGCTTATCTATCATTGCTGATTAAGTATGGGATATCTGATATTCAACGCTTTGATAAGACAATTGATTTAAGGATGTTGGTGATTAAAAATCCGGAATATAAAAAATTTAAAACAATAATGAAATTTGATCCTGAAGCGTATTTTTATTGGTATAAAAGCATTGAAATACTCGACCAAGAAGAATTTTCCAAACGACCTATTTCTAGGTCAAATGAAAATTGAGAAGGAGCGTTGTTATGGAAAATTACACCAATGAAGAATTAACTGCTGCGCTTTGGGAAGTAGCTTCAACGATTAGCAAATGTGAAAAAATGCAAGGGAAATTTGCGCAAGGAACCTCCCAGTGTTCACTGCTTAGAAATAGAATCAAAGCAATGGATATCTCAAAGCTATTGATAGAAAATAAACTAGCTAAAAAGGAACAAAAAATAATTGAACAGTACACAAAAGAAGAATTAATAAAAGCACTTAAGCCAGTCGTTTCAGTTATTAGCAAATGTGAAAAAGCACAGGGGAAATTTGAAGAGGGAACCACGCACCACAGACGTCTTGAAAATTTAATCAAAGCAATGAATATTTCTAAAGGCTTGCTCGAGGAACAGCTTACTTTGATGGAATAAATAGCGGTTTGTCATAAATATAAATGGACAAAATAAGAAAACGGCTCCTTGGTATTGGATGAATATGACGAACGAATCGTCTCCACATCGTTAGGACAAAGGAATTTGCACAAAAGAACCGTCCCCTTGTGCAATGGGTACTTCAGGAATCACCGTTTACAAATAAGGGAAGTGTTGTGGAAATCTTTACGGATTTGAATGTGTGGATGGGGATAAGGAAGGTTATTGAAGAGATTAATGTAAATGCAGTGGCGTAAGGAATAAACAAAAATAAGAGAAGAGTGGATTATATGTGGGAAATAGCATTAAGTACGACCCCAATACAAGAGTCTGAAAAAAATATTATAGAAAAAATTGATGATGGATGGTTTGGTATTATTGCAAGCTTTTTTAGCAATATGTTTACATGGCTAGCTATTTTAGGAATAATAATATTATGCATAGCTGTCGTGATAACAATTGCTCGCTATAGAAAACGTGTAAATGGAAAAAGTAAAGAAAAAATAGATCAATTAGTAAAAGAGAAAAAATATATACGAGGATTATTTATTGAATTAAACGATTCAAAAGAGAACTTACGATATTTCTTGTATAGGGGGAAATGGAAAAAAAGAATCATACAAGATTTTAATAGTGTATTTGATGATGAATATGGTGATTTACTAAAAGAAGTTTTTCGTGATAATGGAGATGTTTTATTTTCATTAGGTATGTATAGCAAAATTGATAAGGTAATTGAGACAATAGAGAAAACTAGACGGTTTTTGAATGACGTACATAATGACCAGGTTGAATATCCATCAAAGTATCAAGATTCTATGGTTATATTTCGAATTTACTCTAATAAATATGATGAAATTCTGTTGCCACTAAGTAAAAAAGCTGAATATATAAAAAATAATTATGTGATTTTATCTGGAAGCGCTGGAAATGGTAAAACTAATCTTCTTTGTAGCTTTTCGGAGCTACTCTTTAGTCTAAAATATCCTTGTGTATTTATGAATGCAAAAGAGATGGAGAATGACATTGAAAGATATTTTGAAGAACAATTGAACTTTTTAAAATTAGTTGAGAAACATGAAAAATGTATGATTGCAGTTGAAATATTAAGTAGATTAAGATTTAGACCAACATATGTCATTATTGATGCAGTAAATGAAAATAACAATAAAGAATTTTTAGAAAAGTTACCGGTGTTTTTGGATAAATTATTAGATAAAAAATATATTCGTGTACTTATTACCTGTCGAAGTGAATATTTTGAGGCAAGATACAAGAAAATTTTGCTTGAAAATATGAGACATATAGCGTTATACGATAACATACAAGAGCAGATGTATTCTAGGAATGCTGTAAATAGAATGTTTGACATATATTCAAAGGAATTTATATTTAATGGTGTATTATCGTTGTTTGTAAGAAACAAATTAAGTCAACAGTTATTACTTATGCGTATGTTTTTTGAAACGCACGTGGGTACAAAGCAAATAGTTAACGATATGGATTATTATATGCTTTATGATAAATATATTAATCAAATTGGGGAACAGAAACAAGTTGATATCAGAGCCTTTTTAGATAAAATTGTTAAGATTATGACTGAACGAAATGATTATGGTTTTGTATCCGATAAGTTGATTAGTGAAAAAGATGAACATATATATGAAAAAGTTGATGGAACTATTTTGTTATCGAAAACACTGATACATCATGAAGATTCAATATTAAAAAATGAAGAAGGCGTAATATATTTCGTGTTTGATGAATTGAGGGATTACTGTATAGCAAGATACAATTTGATGAGAATGTGTAAAAGTCAGGACGATCTACCAGAAAAAGAACAGATTATACAATATCTTGACGGGCTGTTCCAAGAGGAGGCTGTTTGTTTTGAAGGAGTAGTAAATTATATATACAGAGATTATAACAGTAGGAACGATGAACAGTTGTGTAGTGAAATAATTGAAAAGTTTATTAAACCAGCTGATGTTAAAGCTAATGGAAGAAATTATATGTCTAATGAACGGTTAAAAGGATGGGGATTAAGGCTGATATTTCAAAATAGTCAAAAACAATTGGTATGTGAAGAAGAATATTTGAAATATATTGTATACGAGAATCCAGGGAACTTATTATCATCTCTTTTTAGTTTTTTAGTTCTTCAGGAAAAAGAACATGGTCCATATTCATTGGAGATATTGTTTCATTTTCTTAGAGATATTCACGATAAAAAGGTATTTATCAAAGTTATAGATAATTGTGTAGGTGCATTTGGAAGAGACTGTATTAGCCATACAGATTTTTTCAAAATCGATGAAGAATTACATGACGTTTCTAAAGAAGCGTTGGCAAGATTTAGACACTTTGAAGTCATATTTATGATGCTTTTTAAATGGGAAGGAAGGAAAAAGTTAAAAGAGCAAATAAAAAGAGATTGCGATATTGATGCTGTTAAAGAAGAAATAAGACAACAATATTATTTTGACGGAGAGGGGAATGATGATTATTATTAAAACGAATGGGTTCTGTTTCTTTGATAAAATTAGTATTGGAGCAAAAAGAAAAATGCAGAAATATTATGGTGTAAAAAACAATACATATGCTGGTAAAACAATTGGACGTATATATAATCAATATTTTGGAAATGCATATAGAGTCAGTAAACTTTATAGAAAGTATTATCGTAAAGAATTTCCTTCTTGTAAAGATTTTTTGATATGTAGGTTTAATCTGAGTCAGGATTTGGTAGAAGAAATTATTAATAAAAATTTGCAATGTACAAATATGGAAATCAAAAGAGATCAAATTGCTTACTCATTTAACTATGATGATAAATTGGTTGATACATTTAAGAAATACGTGGGAGGAATTCGCAATGAAGATTAGAATAGGATATGTCACGAATAGCTCATCTACAAATTTTCTTATATTATCAAAAAAAGAATTAACACCGGAATATTTGTTTAAAAAACTAGGTTTTAAAAAGGGATCTATTATAGAACAACATGCGTGGGATTTATGTGAGAATATTATTAATGGAACATTTAGAGGGTTAAGATATTTTGATTTTGATGAAATGAATTATGAAAATGTGAAAGAAGTATTTGGTGAAGAAGCTGCTGAAAAGTATAAAAAATATAAGGGAAAAGGATTTTACACCTACATGGGATATACAAGTAGTGATGAAGATACCTTAACTAGTTTTTTCACAACTGATACTTTTGAACTAGAGGAGAATGGTATATATATTAATGGAAGAAGCTGCGTGTGGTAAATATTTATGAAAATTTATGTGGATAAAAAATATCATTTTTATGAGTTGTTTAATGAAAAAAATGGAACTTTAATAAGAAGTAATATAGAAGGAACAGATATAGATGCAAAATGTAGGTCATTTCCGGAATTGATTGATATTGGAATAATGGGAAGCTGTATATCGGGAAAAACAGGTATATGTAAAAATGCCGGAATTGATTGTTATCAAAATGCAATATCTTCGTGTAAACCAGACATGTCATTAGATGGCTATGAGTGGATTGTTAGTCAATGTAAAGATAAGGTGTTTCAGGTTGCATTAGGTGGAGCTGGAGATCCAAATAAACATAAAGATTTTGCTGATATTTTAGAAGTTACGAGGTATAATGAAATAATTCCCAATTTGACGACAAGCGGATACCTGCTATCAGATGAAGAAATAAACTTAATTAAAAAATATTGTGGGGCAGTTGCTGTCTCTTATTATTCAAGATTAGAAAGAGATAAAGAAAGTAATTATATAACATGTGAAGCCATAGAAAGACTTATAAAGGCTGGATGTATTACGAATATTCATTTTATTATATCGGATAAAACCATTGAAGAGGCAATTTATAGATTGGAAAATAATATTTGGTCAAAAGGGATAAGTGCAATTATATTTATTCTATATAAACCAGTAGGGTTAGGCGTTGAAGAGAAGACAGTGAAAGTTGATGACCGGTTTAAAAAATTTATGAATCTTGTGCTAAATAATAAATATCCATTTAAAATTGGATTTGACACTTGCTTCACTCCTGCATTATGTAATTATGAAGAGAAAATTAGTTTTCAATCAATTGATGCATGTGAAGCGGCAAGATTTTCTATGTATATAGATAGTGAACTTGCGGCATATCCTTGTTCATTTGATAATCAAACAGGACAATATAAAGTTGAATTAAAGCCAGCATCCATACAAGAAGCATGGGATAGCGAAATGTTTGAAAAGTTTCGAAGTAACAACAAAGAAAAATGTGCTAGTTGTGATAAGGGAAATATATGCAATAGTGGATGCCATTTGGGCTTAGGAATTGATTTATGTTGATAAGAAATTTATTTATTCTGTAGAAAAGGAGATTTATGAAACGTAATTTACGCAGAAATAGAAATATTGTAATTATAGTATTGTTACTTGTATTTATTTTAGATGTGATAAACATTTCAGATATAATAAATATACCGTTCAATAATATTAACTTGGATTTATGGAACATTTTGATATTTGTGATCTTATATATTTTGACTTATGAAATTATTGACAAAAGAGATAATAGAAGAAAGAAAAATCAAGAGGAGATTGCAAGAATATTATTAGAAGAAACCTATAATGAATGCGATAAATATAAGAATATAATAGACAATGAAATTTTTAAAAAAGTGTGTCCAAAACGTTTTCCTGGAGATCAAACAGTCGAAAATAATGTGGCATATCATGATATGAGAAAAGCTCCATTTGAACATGATTCTATAATTTTTTCTCTGGGAGAAGAAGGGATTATTTCTGCTTCAGAGATACTGAATTACATAAATGTAAAAAATAAGTACAGCATATATTTTTCAAACGTCGTGTGTTTCCCTGATATAGATGAGATAACAAATCCTTTAAAACAAGATTTGGAAATCGCGATACATAAGGCATTTAGACGATTGAAAATGTAGAAATAGTTGTGTTGACTAACTACGAATTTGGAACATATAAACAAAATAGTGGGAGCATTTAAATTGGAGATATATAATGGATGAAATTAATTTTTTTTTGGATATTGAAAAATCTATAATGACGAACAAATATATATGTGAACTTTGCATCTAGGTTACACTAAGTCATAAAAAACTGTGTGAGAAAGTCTCAAAACCCCAGTAAAATCAAGGAAATTCACTTGCAAAACGTAGAAAAAAGTAGTATAATTTTAGTGTAACAGTTACACTAAAGGAGGCTGCTCATGTACTACGATTACACAGTCAAAATCCCTTTGGTTAGGGGCAAGATAATCACCAAGAAAAAGGGCGATTCAACTTATGTCCTTTTTCAATACGGCCAACAATACAATGTCGAAAAGAAATATGCCATACCCCAACGTACCATCATCGGAAAGATTCATTCAGATAATCATGATGTCATGTATCCGAACGAGAAATTTCAAGATTACTTTCCGGAGGTTACCCTTCCAGAAGAACTGCCGGATTCTTATCGAAGCTGCGCTTTGAAGATTGGTTCATATGCGGTAATCCAAAAGGTTCTCCAAGAATATAAGTTAGAGAATCTTCTGAATACATGGTTTCCAAAAGACTGTGGATTACTACTCGATCTAATGGCATATCTGATTGTTGATGAAGAAAATGCAGGCCAGTACTATCCTGATTTTGCATTTAACCACCCACTGTTTTCGGAGGGAATGAGGATATACAGCGATTCAAAAGTAAGCCGGTTCCTTAAATCAGTTACTCGGGAACAGATTATTGGCTTCCTAAATGACTGGAACAAAAAACGTGATCATAAACAATGCATTTACATTTCGTATGATTCAACAAACAAGAACTGCCAAGCCGGTGATATTGATCTTATAGAATACGGCAAAGCGAAGGATGAAAAAGGACTTCCAGTGTTTAATCTTGCATTAGCATTTGATAAGACCAACCGAGTTCCGCTATTTTATGAGGAATATCCAGGTTCAATAACCGATGTTTCCCAGTTTGAGTATATGGTAGACAAGGTGAAAGAGTACAATTATAAATCGGTCGGTTTTATTCTGGACAGAGGATATTTCAGCAAAGCCAATATAAAATACATGGAAGATAATGGTTACTCCTTCATCATCATGGTTAAAGGCCGTAAAAATCTCGTATCTGAGCTGATAACAGCGAACCGAAATACATTTGAAACTGATCGTGAGTGTGCTATCCGTTCATACAGAGTTTATGGAAAAACAGTTTTAGCTAAGTTGTATGAGGACGATAATACTCTTAGATATTTCCATTTATACTTCAACCCTTCCAAACAGGCTGCTGAGAGAGAACAGCTGGAGCAACTGATTGAAAGACTTGGATTGTATTTGGAAAAACATATTGGAAAAGATATCACACTTGGGAACGTATATCACGAATATTTTGACCTTCGCTATAACAACAAGCATGCGCTTGTCTCGTATACAGAAAAAAAGGATGTCGTTCGGAAAAAGTTGGAGCAATGCGGTTATTTCTGCATTATCACCTCTACTGAAATGACTGTATCACAGCTGTCTCTTATACACATCTAGATGTGTATAAGAGACAGAGCTTGCAGGAGCTGATGACATTTTTAGATGTCTGAGGCAACGGTTTTGAGTTTCAAAAAGTATTTAGTGTAACTTTTATGCAAAGTTGAGGATATAGAATTGCTGGATAGTTATGAGAGAAAAATGATATATTTTTTATCTAGATTTACATCTACTTGTGTGTTTGTACTGATTAACAAAACAATAATATTTCATAATTATAATATGGATTGTAAGCAAAATGATTATGAAAAATACGAAAGAGGAAAACATTGCTCATTAAGGATGTTATTAAGCCTGCCAGAATACTATTATAAAAATATAGTGGTATGTGGGAATGAACAAATACTAGATTATGATGAAATGGTAGATGAGTTGTTAGAACATTTAGTGTGTCTTGAAATGATTTACTACTATTATCCTTGTCGAAATCAAACAAAGGTTAACATGGATTCAAACACTGAATTTTATATGAATTACTTTAAGTCATATTATTTTGATTATCCGGAAATCAGTGCAGAAAAATACATTGATTTTTTTGAAGAAAATGCTGCAATATCTCAGAAAGTGTTTCAAGTAAAGAATATCAAAGAAACAATAATGGAAGCATTAGTCTTCCAAGAATTTGAAAAGAATTTATATAGTATTAGGGGAATTCAAAGATTCATTTGTAAAATACGTCACAAAGTAGATTTTAAAAAAGAAGGTATTTGGTTAACGTTTCCAATAAGTATTATTCAATTTTTATTTACTGTTAAAAATTTGAGATATGAAGAGTTCATAAAAAAATATGTATATAATATTACGGATAAGCGAAGTGTTCAATATTCAAGAATGATAGATGTGATTGCATCTGAAGATACAAGAATTGCATTAATAAGTAATAATAACATCTGTTTTCCAAGAAATTATTACTGGATTAATAGGTGGTATACTTATGTTTGGAAAAGTTATGAAATTAGCAAGAATAATGAAGATGGAAAAACTTATAAAAGTGATAAACATGAAAACGAAATCAAATCAGTGTTAGAAAAATATTTTGCAAAGGATAAAGTATATTCTGGCGTGTATTTAAAACGAAAAAAAGGTCAATACGCAGAAAAAGATTTTATAGTTGTATTCAATGATTATGTTATATCATTTGAAGCAAAATCAAAATTGTTACCTGCTCCATTTTTGGGAGTTGAGGATGGATTGGAAGATATAAAAATAAAATGTAATGAGGCAATCGAAAAAGCTATTCAACAAGGCAATGAAATAAAACAGGCGATAGCTGAAAAAAAAGCGTTTTTCTATGATACAAATGAAAAAGAAGGCAAAGTTGTATTAGATTTAAATGGTTATTCTGAAAAAAAATTTATACAAGTCGCTTTAATGTATGAAGAGTTTTTGAATGTAGAAACAAATATTGAACATATATATAAGGATAATATCAACTTTTGGCTTTCAGATGTTAAAACGTTGGATACTATTCTTCGGGATACATTTGGAAAAGGTGAGGGGCAAAAATTTATTAATTATATTAACAAGAGAATGAATGCTTATGGTCTAATAGATGTGCAATCAGGTGAAGAGTTAAAAATGTATCAAGCATATAAGACTTTTCCAGTATTCTTCGAAGAAAGACGTCCAGATATTGGGATTAAGGTTAGAATATAATTTGCTAAGAATTCAAGAAGATTCATTTCATAAATCAATTGTATAATTGTTGTATTCGTTGAATAATCTTAGTATAATTACTATCGTAATACAATTTCAAGTGTCTGTTTTGCAAGGAAAACACAGTGCGTTTGGAGAAAATGTATCGAATTTATTCGGGCTATAAAAAATTTCAAAGCCATAAATTATAGAACGAAAAATTTGAATAGAGAAATGAATATTTCGGTCTGAAGAACCAGCCTGTCCGGAAGAACCAAGGTTCGTTTCAACAGAACCGGATGCAAGTTTCACATGATTCGGCTTAGTCCAAACCATACCTTAACCATTATAATTACTTAAAACATGAAGCATTTTGCTCTGTCAAGGACAGAGCCGCAAAGCGGTGCGAAGCATCCTTGATTGAGCAGAATGCTTCATGTATACTCAAAGAATAATGGTGAATTTGGACTATTGGAACCAGTCCGGAATGATTGAAACGGAATTCCGGAAGCATTGGCACGAATTTCCGGTTCGGTGAATATTTCACGGTAATGATACCAACGATATTCAATTGGATACCGGTAGCACACACATTGATACCGTGGACGATTCACAAATCAATACTGGCTATTCATGGAATGATACTGCTGCCTTATAATGTATATCAGGGAATAAATATCCAATATTCCTTAATACATTATAAAGGAGGACATAAATATGTCCAGAAAAATTGCCGTGAAGCTCATTATGGAATTGCGTGCTAATGGGCTTTCGCAATCATCAATCGCACGCAGCCGACACATGTCAAAAACTTCTGTTAATGAAGTTTTCCGTATTGCTGAAGAACAGCATCTTTCTTATGATGAGATCAAAGACCGGTCTTCAGACGAAGTCTATCATCTGTTCTTTCCGCATAAACATGCTGAAGAAACCGTTTATGCGCTGCCGGATTATGACTATGTTCATAATGAGTTGACCAAAGTGGGCGTCACCCTCAAAATTCTCTGGCAAGAGTATCGGGATCAATGCACTGCCACGTCACATCTCAACGTTGGTTATACGAAATTCTGTAATGGTTATCGCGATGAAGTGGCGCGTAAAAAGCTAACCAATCATCTGACCCATAAGCCGGGTGTGATCGCCGAAGTTGACTGGAGTGGCAAAACCCAAAAGCTGATTGACCAGGTGACCGGTGATGAGATAAAAGTTTATCTCTTTGTTGGCACCTTGCCTTACAGCCAGTATACCTATGTTGAACCATGTTTAGATATGAAACAAAATACCTGGCTCAATTGTCATGTGCACATGTATGAATACTTTGGTGGTTCAACGGTTCGCACGGTTTGTGATAATCTCAAGACGGGTGTTGTTACGCATCCCAGGGAAGGTGACATCATTCTCACTGAAGCTTATGAAGCTTTGGGTGATCACTATTGCACGGCTATTATGCCCGCCCCGGTGCGAAAACCAAAAGCAAAGGCTTCGGTTGAAGGCAGCGTTGGTAAACTCGCCACGGCGGTGATTGCCAAACTTCGAAATAATGTCTACTACACCCTTGCCGACTTGAGAGTCGATGTCCTGGCGGCTCTCAAAGTGTTTAATGACCGGCCTTTCCAGAAACGGCAAGGCAGTCGTACTGAAATCCACGACACCATTGAGCGCACCTGTTTGAGACCATTACCGGTGCATCCCTATGAGCCAGTTACCTGGTTTTACAACAATAAAATCTATTCGGATTGTCATATCGTTTTTGAAAAGAATCATTATTCCTGTCCTTATCAGTTTGCGGGTAAAAAAGCCGATTTACGTGTCGGTGATTCATTTATTGAGATTTATTGCCACAATGAGCGGATTGCCAGTCATCATCGTTTCCCATACTATACCATTGATGGTTGGTCGACTCATGATGAAGATTTGCCTGAAAGTTTTAAACAGGCGGAATGGAATCAGGAACGTTTTATGAAAGAAGCACAGAGCATCGGTGCTTCAACTTTGGCGGTGATTCAGCTGATTTTCGAAAATACCCGGCTCCCGGAAAGAGCTTTTAATCCGTCAAAGTCGGTACTGAAACTGGCTAAAAAATATTCGGCGGTACGGCTTGAAAATGCCTGCGAAATGGCCCTCAAAACGCTTCGTTCGCCGAGATACAAACATCTCGAACCGATATTAGCCGCTGGCGAAGATATCCTTTATGCCAAAGACCGGGATGCCGCTCATCAAGCTGAAACAGCGAGTACCACCGGTTTTATCCGTGGGGCATCTTACTACGGCGGTTACGACAATGATTAATGACGAAACCCGACGCAAACTCCGCGAAATTCAGCTTGAGGAAATGATTCAGGTGATTGACAGACAGGCCAAAGATACGATTTATGCCACCCTCTCTTTTGACGAACGCATGAAAATGATTGTTGATTATGTTTATCAGGAAAAGCACAACAAGCGTGTTGCAAGCCTTATAAAACGGGCTCGATTCAGAATTCCGAATGCCGCCATTCAGGATGTTTTCTTTGCTGAACGACATCTTGATAAAGATCTGATTCTGGAAATTGCTACCGGTACTTTTATCAGCAACAATCAGAATATCATCATTTGCGGGTTCACTGGCTCGGGAAAGTCGTATCTGGCTTGTTCCATTGGAAAAGAAGCCTGTAAACAGGGCATTCGCACCCGGTATATTCGCTTGCCCGACCTTCTGATGGAATACGGCGAAGCAAAGAACCAGCCGAATGGGCAAAGCAGGGAACTCAAAAAATATACGAACTATCCCTTATTGATCCTTGATGAATGGCTAATTACTGATCTTTCTGATGATGAACTCCATTTTCTTTTTGAACTGGTCGAACGCCGTTATGACAACGGTGCTACCATTTTCTGCACGCAGTATAAGATCGAGGAGTGGCATGCTCGTCTCGGTGGTGGTGTTCTGGCTGATTCTATTATGGATCGCATTATACATGGTGCTCACATTGTCAGCTCAGGCAGTATAAATATGCGTGATTTTGTATTAAACCTTTAATGAACCCATTTTAGGGAATGCCGGTATTACCGGTATCATTTTGTGAACCAATGGTATCATCTCAAGTACTGCCAGTATCATTAGCGTGTACTGGCGGTACTCTTAGCGTGAAATAATCAGTTCGGTTGGAAGTTTCGACCGAAATACTCACAATACCATAAATTTCCCGCATGGAGCGATCATGCTCCTTGTCAATATACTGAATTTCGATGCTGTGTGAATTGTGAATAATCCGATCAAGTATGGCATCGGCGACAGTTGCTTCAGGAAATTTGCTGTACCAGCCGAGTGGAGCAAACTGGGAGCAGAAAATCGTGGAAACTTTTTTATGACGGGCATGGATAATCTCCAGTAAGTCCCTAGCTTTCGTTTCTGGACTCGATGGACCCTAGACACCATGTATATTAAATAAGAAACCCCAAGCTTAAAAACCTGGGGTTTCATTTACAAAATTTGTGTCTTACGACTTCAAATGATCTAAATTGAACTTGCCTGAAATCGCATGATACCGTAATAAATGGGGCTATAGCCTACTTACTTGCTTCCTCAATCGCCACCGCAACAGATACTGTCGCGCCAACCATTGGGTTGTTACCCATTCCAATTAGTCCCATCATTTCAACATGGGCGGGAACAGATGAAGAACCGGCGAATTGGGCATCGGAGTGCATTCGTCCCATGGTGTCGGTCATCCCGTAGGAAGCTGGGCCTGCTCCCATATTATCAGGATGCAGAGTACGGCCGGTACCGCCGCCGGAGGCAACGGAGAAATATTTTTTGCCTTGTTCCAGGGCTTCCTTTTTATAGGTGCCGGCAACAGGGTGTTGGAAACGGGTCGGGTTGGTCGAGTTTCCGGTGATGGAAACATGTACCCCTTCGTGATGCATGATGGCAACGCCTTCTTGCACGTCGTTGCAGCCGTAGCAGTTAACAGCAGCTCGTTCGCCGTCTGAATACGGTGTTTTTGAGACGATGTTGAGTGCGCCGGTTTTAAAATCATAATCGGTTTTAACATAGGTAAAGCCGTTGACTCGAGAAATAATCAGAGCGGCGTCTTTTCCCAAACCGTTTAAGATAACCCGGAGTGGTTTGATCCGAACCTTGTTGGCCGAGCGGGCGATACCGATGGCACCTTCAGCAGCAGCAAAAGATTCATGTCCGGCGACGAAAGCGAAACATTCGGTTTCTTCTCGTAGCAGCATTGCGCCTAAGTTACCGTGACCTAAACCAACCTTACGTTGTTCGGCAACCGAACCGGGAATACAGAAAGCCTGTAAGCCTTCACCGATTACTTCAGATGCGTCGGCAGCATTGGTAATACCGCGTTTAATCGCCAGAGCAGCACCTAAGGTGTAAGCCCAACAGGCGTTATCAAAACAGATGGGTTGAATGCTTCTAACAATTTCAGCCACATCAATGCTTTTTTCATCACAGATCGCCTTTGCTTCTTCTAAAGAGGCAATGCCGTTGGCAGCTAAAACTTCTTCAATTTTAGCGATTCTTCTTTCATAACTTTCAAATAATGCCATGTGATTTCCTCCTATTCTTTTCTTGGATCAATGTATTTGACAGCATCGTCGAATTGTCCGTATTTACCAGAGGCTTTTTCCAAAGCGGCTGCTGGCTCAACACCGTTATTGATACTTTCCATCATTTTTCCAAGATGGACGAAGGAGTAACCAACAATCTCGTCATTTTTGTTTAACGCCAATTTCTGGATATAACCTTCGGCAATTTCAAGGTAGCGCGGTCCTTTGGCAAGGGTACCATAGGTAGTCCCAACCTGGCTTCGCAAACCTTTACCTAAATCTTCTAGTCCGGCTCCGATGGGGAGTCCGCCTTCGGAGAATGCCGTTTGAGTACGACCATATACGATCTGTAAAAACAATTCCCGCATTGCGGTGTTAATTGCATCACAAACTAAATCGGTGTTAAGTGCTTCTAAAATTGTTTTGCCTGGCATGATTTCAGAGGCCATTGAAGCGGAATGCGTCATTCCTGAACATCCGATGGTTTCAATCAGACATTCCTCGATGATGCCATCCTTTACATTAAGTGTTAGTTTACAGGCGCCTTGTTGCGGGGCACACCAGCCAATACCATGGGTTAACCCTGAGATGTCAGTTACGTCTTTTGCCTGAACCCATTTTCCCTCCTCTGGGATTGGTGCACAGCCATGATTTGCGTTATTTCCAACGACACACATGCTTTTAATTTCGTGAGAATATTCCATTCATTAATCTCCCTTCAAAAAATTACTCCTTTAATTATAAGCTTTAAATTTATAAAAAAACAGGTAATATTTTGTTAATTCGTGAAAATGGAGAAAAATACCCGAATTGGACAAAAAGTTTAATTGAAGAAATGGGTAAATCGATGTAGAATAGGGCAAGAGCCTAAAATAGGTGAATTTTATCTTTGGTTCGGTAACTTATCTTAACAATTAATTAAATATAATGATACATAATTGGTTGATTGATCTTCAGATTGATTGAGAAGGGATGTAAACGAATGGAATTGAAAAACAAACTTAGCCTGGGAGCAAAACGAGTGGAGTACTTAATGGAAGAGTATTTCAATCGCGAAAAAACACTGGGCTATTGCAAGGCATGTCCAAACTTTTCTAAGTACTGGTCCTGTCCCACCTACGCATTTGATGAAGTAATCTTTTTAAAACAGTTTAAATATATGCATATTATTGGCAGACAATTCGAGGTTCCTCGAGAGGATTTAAGAAATGTCCGTGATCCGGAAGCGGTTAAAAACTATAGCACCGATAAACTTCAGGCCATTAAGGTGATGACCTGGAAAACCCTGCTGGAAATTGAAAACGAAGTGGATGGTGCCATGGGTCTGATACCCGGTAATTGCCCGATTTGTGAAACCCAGGGGATGGAGTGTGCCAGAAAAACAAACAAGCCCTGCCGTAACCCGAGCCTGATGCGTTTTTCATTGGAGTCTTTAGGTTTTAATGTCGCGGATCTGCTAAAATATGAGGTGGGTATGTCGATGAAATGGGGAGACACCTACCGCTTACCGGAGGTGCTGACTTCCGTATCGGCGATCCTCTGCAATGAAGAAATTCCCAAGGCGATTCTCAAAAAATATTTCCCGGATAAAAAGAAAAGCTGGGAAAAGAAAGATCAAAGAAATCCGGCGATGGAATTTCATACCTCAGAAACTATCAAACCGGAAGAAACCATCCACGGTGGAAGTGCCGCAGTTAAGGCTAAGGCAATAATCATCGATGATGAGATTCCCCCTTATCGACCGCAGAAAAGCTGGGTTGGCTACAAAGCTGATAAAAATCCCGAAGAAGTAGCCATGAAAATGGGCTACACAGTCACCATGCAAGGTGTCGAAGAACCGATTCCACAAAAAACGACGGAAGAAGTGGAAGCTCAAAAAATCTATGATGAAGAGTCCGCCCCGGAAGTCAAACCAGAAGAAGCGGCGACAGTAGCACAGACACCTGAACCGGAAGAGGCACAAATTGCGAAAGAAGAGGATGATACCCAGTATCAATGGTTGGGCTTTAAAGCCGCTCTTGACGACGATGAAATAGTTAAACGTCCGATCCCGAAAATGACCGAGCTGATTCTGGAGGGTGAAGCGGTACCGGCGGCAAAAGAAGAACCAGTTGCAAACATCGAAGTTGCACTAGAAGATGATTGCACCCCGTATTATGATCAAACCGAAGCGGAACTGACGGTGAATGACAAAAGGACTAAGGAACCGGCCGAAAATTTGGCGGTAGTTGAAGAGCCAGTTGAGGAAAAACCAGTCGAAGAAGAGCCGACTGAAGAAGAGCCGACTGAAGAAGAACCAGTCGAAGAAGAGGATGATTCCAAATATCAGTGGCTTGGTTTTAAAGCCCTACTTGATGATGAGGATGAACCGATCGTCAAAAAATCGACTCTGTCCACCCTTAACATTCCTGAATAAAATAATGGTGACAATCTAGATTGTGTTTGGGATGGAATTTTGCCGTTTCGGGCACAATCTAATTTGCGCTAAAGCAGTTGTCATATTAATAAACAGATAATATAGTAAAAGAGAGTCGTGTGAAATACTTAAACAATTAGAAGGAGAGAAATCATGTATTATTCAGCAGATATTGGCGTTATTGGTGGTTCAGGTCTCTATGAATTAAGTGCAGACGTGAAGAAAATTGAAGTGGATACCCCTTATGGTAAACCTTCGGATGACATCAGCCTGGTCAAGGTAGGCGAAAAAACGGTGGCATTTTTGCCACGACATGGAAAAGAACATACCTTGAACCCTTCAGAAATTAATTACCGGGCCAATATATACGCCTTAAAAAGCCTGGGTGTAAAAGCGATTATTTCACCTTGTTGTGTGGGCAGTCTTAAATTTGAGATCAAACCCGGCGATTTTGTGGTAACCGATCAGTTTATCAATATGACCTCCGGCCGTAAAGATACTTTCTTTGAAAAACCAAAGGTCAACCATATCAGCTCGGCTCATCCCTATGACCAGAAGCTCAGAGTGCTGGCCATGGAAGCGGCGAAAGAGTGTGGAATTACCGCCCATTTTGGTGGTACCGTGGTGATTATTAACGGGCCTCGCTTTTCAACCGTGGCCGAAAGCCGGATGTTTGCGATGATGGGTGCCGATGTCGTTAATATGACCCAGTATCCCGAAGGCTATCTTTGTATGGAACAGGAAATACCGGTGGTGAACATTGCCCTGGTGACAGATTATGATGCCGGACTGGAAGATCATCCGGAGATTAAACCGGTAACTAACGAGGATGTCATCCGGGTTTTAAATGAAAATACCGAAAAAGTAAAAGCGCTGATCTTTAAGCTCATCGACAAGTTAGAGGTGTAGGCTTGAAACCCGTTTATTTAGAAGATGGGGAGCTTAAGCTGATTGACCAGACCAAGCTTCCCACCGAGTTTATTGTCCATTCTTATACCGATTATCGGAAAATTGCCAAAGCCATTGTCGATATGATCGTTCGAGGCGCACCGGCCATCGGGGTAACCGCTGGCTACGGTGTTTATTTTGGTGCTTTGGAATATGAAAATGAACCAAAAGACGTTTTTTATGATAAAATGAAAGAAGTTTGCGTATTACTGGCGTCCACCCGCCCCACCGCCGTAAATTTATTCTGGGCCATTAAGCGGATGGAAGATGTGATGGTGGCCAATGCCGATAAAGAACCGGTAGAGCTGGTTGCGATATTAAAAAATGAAGCCCAAGCTATCTGTGCTGAAGACATTCAGATGTGTCGTGACATGGGCAGGCATGGCGCCGAGTTGATCCATCAAAATGATACCATCCTGACCCACTGTAATGCCGGTGCTTTGGCGACGGCTGATTACGGGACAGCCCTGGGTGTGATTCGGGCAGCCCATGAAGCGGGTAAAAACATTTCCGTCTACGCCGACGAAACCCGACCTTTTCTACAGGGTGCCCGGTTGACGGCTTATGAGCTTCACGCTGACGGCATTCCGGTAACCCTGATTACGGATAACATGGCCGGTTGGATGATGAAGCAGGGCAAAATTGACGGTGTTATTGTGGGAGCAGATCGGATTGCTTCTAATGGTGATGTGGCCAATAAGATCGGCACCTATTCGGTTGCGGTATTGGCTAAGGCCCATGGCATCCCGATGTATGTAGCAGCGCCCACCTCGACCATTGATTTTGCCATGAAATCCGGAGATGAGATCGTCATTGAGCAGCGGGATTGCCGGGAGATCAGCCATATTGGCGGGGTTCAAGTGGCACCGGATGGGGTGACCATGGAAAATCCGGCCTTTGATGTCACTCCGCACCAGAATGTCACCGCGATCATCACTGAAAAAGGGGTGGTTTACCCGCCCTATGATATCAATATTCCCAAACTAAAAGAATCGTGAATGAATAATATATAAGTAAAATTAGCATTAAGTAGGGGCGATTATTAATGACCAGGGGGTCAGACTGCACAAGTTCAATTTGCAAAATTCTTTAATCCAATGTATATAGCAATAAAACAATAAAGCTAAAGGATGAATCATGAAAGTAAATATATTATTTCCCGTTCTCGATGAAGAGCGGCGACTGGAAAAGGGAATTTTAAAAACCCTGGTTTTTCTCAAAAAAAACAAGCCTTTTGATTATCAACTAACCATCATTGATAATGGCTCCACCGACGCCACCGAGGCCATCAGCCGACGATTGTGTCAAACGTACAAAGAGGTCCATTATCTAAAAACACCCGAGCGGGGGGTTGGGGTTGCCCTGCGAACCGGAGCGGCGGATAACAGCTGTGATATTATCGGCTATATGGACATTGATCTTTCCACCAAAATTGTGCATCTCGAGGATGTCAAAGAAATTTTTAAAAACCAGCCTGAGGTGCAGATCATTAAAGGCTCCCGGCTGATGCAAGCTTCCATGGTGGTTGGTCGTAAACCATCCCGCGAATTTACCTCCCGGGGACTAAATGGACTCTTGCATGTGGTTTTTAGAAATAAGTTCACCGATGCTCTCTGCGGCTTTGATTTTTACCGGAAAGAGACCTTTGACGACTTGATTGCCGCTTCCAGCCAGGACAATGGCTGGTTTTATTGCGTTGAGCTGTTGCTGCGAGCCGAGCGTCAGGGCATCGAAGTCCACGATATTCCGGTGATTTGGGAAGATGATTATGATACTAAGGTAAAGGTTATTAAAACTGTGGTATCCTATCTCAAGCGGATCAAATTTTTAAAGTCAGAATTTATTAAAGAAGATCGTCAGAAAAAATTGAATTAAAAAAATTTCAATTAAAATCGCGAGACAAATCCTGACAACGGAGGAGGCAAGATGAAGGTACCAGCAAATAATTTACTACGGCATTTTGAAGAACACCAGCAGGAATACGAAAATAAAGCGTTGGAAATTCTAAGAAGCGGCAACTATATTCTCGGGAATGAAGTAGAACGCTTTGAAAAAGATTTTGCAAACTATATCGGCACCCATTACTGCGTTGGCCTGGGGAACTGTTTAGATGCCCTGTGGCTTTCTTTTCGTGTTTTGGGCATTGGCGCCGGAGACGAGGTCATCGTTCAGGCAAACACTTATATTGCCAGCGTGATGGGGATCACCATTAACGATGCCACCCCGGTTTTTGTCGAGCCGGACGCTTACCATAGTATCGATGCGGATAAAATTGAAGCAAAGATCACCAAAAAGACCAAGGCCATTCTGGTGGTACACCTTTACGGAACCAGCTGCGAAATGGATAAGATTGTGGCCATTGCCAGAAAACATAATCTCCGGCTGGTGGAAGATTGTGCCCAAAGCCATGGTGCTACCTATCAGGGTCAGGTTACCGGTTCGTTTGGCGATATTGGCTGTTTCAGCTTTTATCCATCAAAAAATCTTGGTGCTTTTGGTGACGGCGGTGCCATTACCACCAACAGCGCCGAGCTTAATCAGGCCTTTCGGATGTATCGCTTTTATGGTAGCGAAAAGCGCTATTATAATAAGGTCGTCGGCACCAATTCCCGCTTGGATGAGCTCCAGGCCGGGCTGCTTAACATTAAGCTTCGCTATCTGGATCAACTCAATGCTGACCGCAACCGCGTTTGCATGACCTATCTTAACAAAATTAGCAATCCGGTGATCCATTTGCCCAAACTGCGGGACCATTCAACCACGGTCTGGCATCAGTTTGTCATTACCACCGCCTATCGTGACGAATTGAAAAATTATCTGGAAGCTGCGGGCATCGGCAGCATCATTCATTATCCCATTCCGCCACATCTGTCGGAAGCCTATGCTTATCTAAACATAGGAAGAGGCAGTCTGCCGATTACTGAAAAACTGGCGGATCAGGTTTTATCCCTGCCATTGTTTTATGGAATGACCGACGGAGAAATCGACACCGTTGTTGCTGCCATTAATGCCTTTGTACCAACGGCACTGGAGCAATAAGATGATCTTGAACAAAAACAATTCGAACAAAACCAGTTGGGACAAAATTATTATCGGCGCCGGTCTTTACGGCCTTTACGCTGCTAAGACCTGTGGCGAGCGGGGTGAGCGGGTATTGGTGCTGGAATGGGAAGAATCCCCTTTTCAGCGGGCTACCTTTATCAACCAGGCCCGCGTCCATATGGGGTATCACTATCCGCGGTCGTATGCTACGGCAATCAAATCGGCTCATTATTTTAATCGTTTTATCAAGGATTATGATTTCTGCATTCACAGTGAATTTGAGCAGGTTTATGCCACCAGCGGTAGTTTTAGCTGGACTAACCGGGAACAGTTTACCCAGTTTTGTCAAGCGGCGGAAATTCCCTGTGATGAGGTGATTCCCGAAAAATATTTTAAAAAAGGCCTTTGTGACGGGGCTTATCTGACCCGGGAGTACACCTACGACGCTGGGATTCTGGGACATTTTTTTGTCGATCAACTAAAAATGCGAAAAAATGTGGAAATAAAATATGGGGCCCGTATTGCGTCGATAAAAAAGCAGGGCGATACCTTTTTAATCACCTTAAAAACGGGAGAGCGATATGAGACCGGTTTTCTGCTAAATGCCACCTATGGTTCAACCAATCAGATTCTTTCTTTGGCAGGTTTTGAGCCGTTTAAAATTAAGTATGAGCTTTGCGAAATCATTCTCTGCCAGCCAGAAGAAAAGCTACCGGAGGTGGGGATTACGGTAATGGATGGGCCGTTCTTTTCGGTGATGCCCTTTGGCAAAACCGGGTATCATTCTCTGACTTCGGTGACCTTTACCCCCCATCTGTCATCCTTCGACAGCTTGCCAAAATTTAATTGTCAGGAAAAAAGTCGGGGTTATTGCAGCCCCGAACAACTGGGGAACTGCAATGATTGTATCGCCAAACCAAAATCCGCCTGGCCCTACATGTCCAATATGGCCAAGAAATATCTAAAGGAAGATTACGGCTTTAGCTATGTCGGATCGCTCTATTCCATGAAGCCCATTTTAAAGGCTTCCGAGGTGGACGACTCCCGACCCACGGTACTGCGAAAGGTCAGCGAGAAACCAACCTTTGTATCGGTGCTGTCCGGAAAAATCAATACCGTTTATGATTTGGATGAGGTGTTAAAAAATGACTGAAAAACGAGCAAGTAAATTTGAAATACAAGATAATGTGGAAATCCAGGACAAAGAAAAAAACTTTGTTTCGGCGGTGATTTATATCTATAATGATGAGGAGCGAATCCGGGATTTTCTGGGAGAAATTAATGCGGTTTTAAATGCCAATTTCTACAACTATCAGATTATCTGCGTCAATGACGCCTCGGATGATAACAGTCTGGCAGTCATCAGGGAGATGGGGAAAAGCATCGCCGGGACGGTCATCAACGTGGTCAATATGAGTTTTTACCAGGGTGTGGAGCTTTCGATGAATGCCGGAATTGATCTGTCCATCGGCGATTTTGTTTTTGAATTTGACAATATGGTGATGGATTATGATACCAACCTGATGATGGCGGTGTATAATCACAGCCTCACCGGTTTTGATATCGTCAATGCCGCTCCCAAAAAATGTGGACGCAGAACATCCCGGCTTTTTTACACCGTGTTTAACCGTTATTCCCACAGCCCCCATCCGCTGCGAACAGAAAACTTTCGGGTGCTGTCCAGACGGGCAATCAATCGGGTTCATTCGATGAGCAAGACGATCCCCTACCGCAAGGCGGTTTACGCCAACTGCGGCTTAAAGATTGATACCATTGAGTATGACAATGATTTATCCTGTGCCAAGGCCCAGAACAAAGAAACCCGTTACCAGCGAAAAGAGATGGCAGCGGATTCTCTGATTTTATTTACCAACGTGGCCTATAAGATGACCTTGTTGGCAGCGGTTTTTATGATGGTGGCTACCTTTGGCATCGGTATCTATACACTGGTCAGCTATGTTACTGAAGAAGTGGTTTCTGGTTATACCTCGATGATGCTCGTCATCGTCTTTGGATTCTTCGGCGTCTTTGTAATTTTAGCGGTAATTATCAAATATTTATCGATGCTGATGGAGCTGGTCTTCAGCAAACAAAAGTACACCATCGAGTCAGTCGAAACCATTAGTGAGTAAGGATTATAGTTACTTAATCTCCACCTCGGCGTCGGGATCAAAGGGGTTGGTACGCAGGGAAAAGGAGTACAGGAAAGGGTAGGACTTTCGCAGGTGGTTCATATAGATCAGCCATTCTAAAAGCAGCAGCTTTTGAGCCCGCTCAATATCCGTCATCAGGTGGGCGTGATCCTTATCCTTAAGCTGGTTAAGATCCTTGCGGTTGGCCAATTCCTGCTCGGCATGGGTCAGAGACATAATCAGATCGGAAAAGGTTTCATGCTCAATCAGGATCGGGTTTTCTAACAGCGTTAGTAAAAGTTTCCGTTTAGAGGTGAGAAAGCGGCTGAGATTTGACAAACAGGGACCCTGGAAGTTTAAAGGGGTGTCCATTTTCTTAATCTGCTTAATGGCGTTTTTGTAATCCCGCGTATCCCATTGGGGTTCGATTAATAAAACGGCTTGCAAATCTTTTAAATGCGTATCTTCTTTACGGAAAAAGCCCATTAATTCAACACCGATCTCAGAAAAGAAGACACTGACGACCATGTTCACCTTTTTGAGGCGTTCGTCTTTATCTTTGTCATGGATGATTTTGTGAAAAATAATTGAAACCAGTAACACATCCACCGGTAAAAAAGCGATGTCACCAAGAAGGTAAATAAAGATATGGTGAGGATCATTAAATATTAAGAAGTGCAAAAAATAAAGAATGACGGACAGGGTAACAAAGCTTAATGCCATAAGAATACCCTTGTAATGTTTTTTCATAGATTGTCTCCAGTTTTTAAATTTGTTAATTCTTATATCTTTATTATAGCGCAGTTTAATAAAGATAACTAGGGACTGCTGGTCAGACAAAGTTAAAAATGCGTTACAGTAAGCAGATACTATATAAGTTAAATTAAATTTAATGTAAGGGCGATTATTAATGACCAAGGGGTCAGACCCTCGCCCGCACAATTACCAGTTTCATTGGCAAAATTCTTTAATCGAACATAGAACAGCGCCAAAGAATTCTAAAATGATCAGAGAGAAGGTAGGACACCGATGAATTATAGTATGTTTTCCTGGTTTGGTTACTTTATGCCTTTTGAAGAGCGGATTAAAATTATTGCCGGTGCCGGTTTTGATGAGGCGATGATTTCGTGGGAGGATGAGTTTGAGCCGTGGCCCCTGAAAAAAGAAGAGTTCCCGGAAATTGTTAGAAAAAACGGCTTGGGTATTACCAATATTCATGCCCCCTTTATCGGCTATAGCGATATCTGGACGGCCTCCCGGACGGAGATAAAACCCAAGCTCACCGAGTTTATTGGATTTATTAAGGACTGTCAGGATTTTGAAATCCCGGCGATGGTGATGCACACCAATGATCTGGATGAATTTACACCGGATCTGGATAAGGGTTTGGCTTTTTTCTCCGAGCTGGCGGATGCCGCCGAGAAATATAACGTTGATCTGGCGGTGGAAAATGTCTCCCGGCAGCATCTGCTTGATTTTCTGCTGGAGCAGATTAATGCGCCCCGGTTTGGCATGTGCTATGACAGCTCCCACGATTTTCTGGAAGAGCAGAATCGCGGCCGGATTTTAAAAAAACATAAGCATCGAATCAAGGCCTTGCATCTTTCTGATAATGATTTTAAGGAAGATCGCCACTGGATTCCCGGCGAAGGCAGCATTCCCCTAGATGAGGTGCTGGCCGAGATTTTAACCGTGCCAACCATTAACACCATCTCTTATGAGGTGCTGGCCAATGAAGCCTGGCGCGAAAAAGAGCCCCTGGATTTTGCCGTGGCGGTTAAGAAGAGTTTGGCAAAAAAATAAAATTGAAAGATAAAATTAAAAATTGTGTCATAAAGCCAGTAGTAAAACCGCTGCCGTGAATCAGAGCGATTCGCGGCAGCGGTTTTTTTGTGGTCATTTGATAGTAGCGTCTGTGCCGTGGCCGGAAGGCGCCGTACTATTTCAAATATGCTCCCGCTTGTACACACAAGTATCAAAAAACACAATAAAGCAAAAATCAGGAGGATCTTTTTATTACCATTGAAGACAACGGTAAAGGAAAAAGTGGGATAAGGATCCTGACCGAGTCGCATCCGGAAGAACTCTTTTCTGAAAACAATCTCATTCAGACCATCCGTGATATCTTAAAGCGTCTGGTGGATACCTATGGCAGCGAGTATGCGGTGGTCATTGAAAATAAAAAAGGAAAAGGGACCTGCTGTCGGCTGACGTATCCCAAAGACCTTAGGGCGAAGGTGGGATAGTGATGCCAAAGGTACTTGTGGTTGACGACGAGCATTTAATGCGGGAAGCCTTGACCCGAATGATCAAAAAAATCGACGGGTTTGATGCGGTTTACACGGCAGATACCGGCAGACAAGCGGTGCAAATTTGCGAAACAGAAGCCATTGACATTGTTTTTATGGATATCATGATGCCGGAAATGAATGGCATTGAGGCCGGACGCCGGATTAAATCAATCGACAAAGACATCAGCCTCTATATGCTCACGGCCTATAACAAATGGGATTATTTACAGGAAGCCATGAAAATGAAAGCTGAGGACTATCTGTTAAAGCCGATTTCTCAGTCGAAAGTTAAAGAACTGCTGATGCAGCAGTTAATAAAGACCGGAGCCACTCAGCAACCTGAATGCTGCATCAACGCACTACAAAATTATAAAAGCTACCGGGAAATGTATTATGGGGTGCCCGTTTTTGTGAAAAATCTGTCAAGTAGTAGCCAGATGCTTTACCGGGAAATCATCGGCGAGCTGGTAAAAGCCAATGGCCTGTCTGAAGAAAGGATTTTACGACAAGCTAAAAAAATTTTAGCCATAAAAAAGAATTTGAACACGTTCTGCTTCAAACCATGGATCAGATTTACCGGGACTCAGCCACCACCAAACACCCCATTCTGATGGGAGTCTTTGACTATCTGGAAGTTCACCTTACCGAAAACATTGGGCTTAAAGAAATCACTCAGGACTGCAATGTGAGCCAGGGGTATCTTAGCCGGATCTTTAAAGTGGAGTTTGGCGTCAGCGTGATGGAGTACATTCATATGCGTAAAATGATGCTGGCCAAGTGGTATTTTCTGGACAATAGAGTGAGTCTGACCGATGTGGCCTACCGTCTGGGATACAACGAGTCCAGCTATTTCAGTAAGGTCTTTAAAAAATACGAACATGTTACGGTTTTAGAATATAAAAAAAGCTTATAGCATAAGGAGGCGAACTAATTGAATGAATACCTGGTCACATCCGAATCAGTGACTGAGGGCCATCCGGATAAACTCTGTGATCAAATCTCAGACGGCATCCTGGATCGGTATCTGGAACAGGACCCGGACGCCCGGGTGGCAGTGGAAACCATGGTATCTAAAAATACTATTATGATTGCCGGAGAAATATCGGCCCGGGTGGAACTGGATGTGGTCGAAATCGCCAGAGAGATCGTTCAGGGCATCGGCTATGATAATGAAATAAAAGGGCTGGATTTTAAAACCTGTCTGGTGCTGACTAATCTTAATCACCAATCGTCCGACATTGCCAGAGGGGTGGAACAGTTTACCACGCACGAACCGGCCCGATGGGTACCCGCCAGCCGAGGCTGCCGCTGGGTTAAACAAGAAGTGGTAGTAGATGGCCAGATAAAAGGTTTAGGAGCTGGCGATCAGGGCATTATGTATGGCTATGCCAGCAATGAAACGGCCAACTATTTACCGTTGACTATGGATCTGGCTAGTAAGCTGGCCCGGCGGCTTGGCGAAATCAGAAAAACCGGCCAGGTTGTCTGGCTTTATCCCGATGGAAAAACTCAGGTTACGATGAAATACGACGAAAAAGGGCGGCCCCTTACCATCACTAGCGTTGTCATCTCAGCTCAGCATCAGGACGGGACTAGCGAAAGCGAGATTGAAGCAGTTATCTTAAACCGGGTGATCCGTCCGGTCATTGACGAAAAGTGGCTGACCCCGACCACCAGAATTCACATCAATCCCACCGGCCGTTTTGTTATTGGCGGTCCACTGGGGGACACCGGCCTGACCGGCCGAAAAATAATGGTCGATACCTACGGCGGGGTGGGCAAGCACGGCGGCGGGGCTTTCTCAGGGAAAGATCCCACCAAGGTGGACCGCACTGGTGCCTATATGGCCCGGTACATGGCCAAAAATATTGTCGCTGCCGGTCTGGCTGACCGCTGTGAGGTGTCCCTGGCCTATGCCATCGGCCTGCCCGAGCCGGAAGCCATTGGCATTAACACCTTCGGTACTGAACACATCGACCGGGCCATTATTGAAAGTCGGGTCAGAGACCGTTTTTCCTTTTCGGTTAATAACATGATCAAAACCCTGAAGCTAAAGCGCCCGCAGTTTTTAAAAACTGCCGCCTATGGTCACTTCGGTAGAGAAGATGAGGGCTTTGCCTGGGAAGAACTGGATCGGGTAGAATGTTTGTTGGGGAATGAGTAAAGTAGCTTTTAATTTTAAAGAGTAACGGTGCAGGGTGGGTTTACTGGGCTGTTGCTTTTTTAGTCTATGGATTAACCGCAGGTAATCAATTTTCACCGTTGCCCAAAAATTTATGGCATCTTAAAAGCAGATCAGGTACAATAGAAATATTATAATCAGCCAAGAGATGAGACCGAAAGGAGTGATTAGTTGGAACGAACACAGGCAGCATATCCGCAGCAAACCCAAGTATGGCGGGCTGATCACGATGAGGTAAAACGTCAGACCTTTAGTGAACAGGATGTAAAAAAATTAAAGGGCAAAGAAATACGGGTGGGCGATGCCTATACCAGAATCGCTTATGGGGCATTTAAAAACATTACCAAGGTTAAGCGCATTGTTCTATCCGAAAACATTGCCTATATTGGTGATGAGGCGTTTCGGGGGTGTACGATGTTAAATACCATCAATTTACCTGCTAAGCTTAGGCGGATTGGCAAAGGTGCTTTTTATAATTGTTGTCGCCTAAAAACTATTATCATTCCGCCAACGGTTAAACGCATTGAACCTAAAACCTTTAAGCAATGTCGTGGGATGAAAGCCATCAGCCTTCATGATCAGATCGAAGCGATTGGCGACAGTGCCTTTCTGGAATGCGAGAGCCTGGAGGAAATAAGAATTCCTGAACAGTGCCGTGAAATCGGCTTTCGCAGCTTCTGCTATTGCGATAGTCTTAAAAGTGCTTGCTTTCCGGAGGGGCTACTGCGAATTGGTCGGGAAGCCTTTTATCGTAGTGGTTTAACGTCGCTTAAGCTAAATGAACAACTGGAAGTGCTGGAAGAAGGGGCCTTTTTGCGCTGTCTGGGATTGCGGGAAATCACAATCCCCAAAAGCGTCAAACAGATTGATAAATGGGCTTTTCATGGCTGTGACAATTTGCACTGGGCGGTTTTTGAGGGTGATCCGGAGATACTGGGTAGTGGGATCTTTAATCGTCTGGATACAACGGTGGTGTGTAAAAAAGGCTCCCGGGTAGATCGCTATTGCCGGGAAAATGGGTTTACGGTGGAAAACCAAAGCGATGTAAGTTGAAGTAAAAATTGTAACGTCATGTCGATCCGTGATTGCCCGCGAACAGATCAATTGCCAGTTTGATTCAACCGAGATTACAAAAAAGAATTAAAAAACGGTTGCAATTTTTAAAACCGAATGTTAAAATTGCCTTGTAACTTAAATGAGATTAAGATACGAGCAACAATAAACTAAATATTATGAGATGATAAAGCCGCCGAATCATATCGGCTATGGTAAAAACAGTGATATTTTTACCGCGAGGAATCGGGTGAAATTCCCAAGCAGATGCGCTACCGTGATTGCCGCAAGGCATCAGTCGGGAACTCAAGCTTTATCGACAGATACGATTCAACGCAGAGTGGATCAGATCATAAAAGTTCTACAGCAACACTGGAACTTCTGTCTAAGGCCTTTTTTGGCTTTGATGGGAGTTCTTTTTTTGTATAAAAAACAGAAAATTGGAGGTTTCAATGGCGACCAGAAAAACAATTGTAAAAACCTGTCCGTCCTGTGGCGCATTTTTTAATACTGAAGCCTATGAGGTAATTAATGCTACTCTAGACACTGCATTAAGAGACGAGGTCATTTGGGGGAGGATTTTTGATTTTACCTGCCCATCCTGTACGCATCACTTTAGAAGCCCTTATTCCATGGCCTATAAGGAAATGGAAAAGGAGTACATTATTTTTCTGGAGTTGGACGAGGACGCCAGAGATGAAGACGAACGGATCAGCAAAAGTCGAATAACTGAAGATCAGATTGCCGAGACTCGGGAGCTCTTCCCCACCTACCGCATTCGGGTGGTCCACGATATGATGGATCTGATTGAAAAAATCCATATTTTCAGTGCCGGTCTTAATGACAAGATTATTACCTATCTGGGTTATAAAATTAAGGATGATGTCACCTTAAAGATGAAAACAGCTAAACCACCGATCCGGATAAACAAAGCCCTGTTTGATTCCATTAGAGGGAAAGAAGGGGAAATTAACTTTGGCTTGCTGAGTACCTCACCAAAACCGATCTTTGTGACCACGCCGACCCGGGATTATGAATACCTGCTTAAAAAAAGTCCCATCCGGCAACAATTTGAAGAAGCCGAGGGGCTGTATCTAGTCGATGAAGGCTGGGCCGCCGGGATTGACAAGGTGCTGATTGCCTGAATTAACTAAAAAACAAGGGTTGACTGTGTTGGCATAAAATCAAAAATAACTGATCGCATCAAATGTGACAGCGTATTCAATTAAATAGACAGAAAAATCATTGAAAACTAAAAAAGTCAAACGCTCTTAAAAAAGATGCTCCAGGTGGCTACACACCTTGAGAATAGATGTGAAGCATTGGGCTTCATGGTTTGGTTAACAAACAGAAAGGGGGCGCGTGTGAAAAAGCAGGATGAGCAGAACTGCAGTCTTATCCGATTGGAGGAACCGGCCAATTGACTGCAGCAGAATCGGTTCAAAAATTGGTTTTTGGTAACGAGGGCAAATAAAAAACCTCAGGAATTGGGAGATTCCCGAGGTGGGTGACAACAAGTCACATTAGATAATTATAATTTAGTTTACCCTCTATTGATAGTGATGTCAAGATTCAAATTGCTGTTTAAGCAAAATTTATGGAGGATTAAAATGAGTAAAAGTATTAGTTGGATGAGAAACAAGGCAGTGATGGTGGGTTCAGCCGCGTTATTGACAGCAGCAATGCTAGCATTACCAGGAATGGGGGTAGTTAAAGCCGCTACGCCAGTAAATGCCACCGTTACAATTAAGACTGCAGTAATGGACGGGGGGACATTGGTTAATGCCCAAGCGGTTACTGTTAACAAAGACAATCCAACCTTAAAAGATGCCATTGAAGCGGCAGAAGTTGCCACCGGCGTTGATGTGGATATTGTACAAACACAATATGGCTATTATGTTAAAGCCGTGGAAATCGATGGACATTCTTCCACCAATAAATTCTTTGATGACAATGGTACTGCCAGCTATGATGCGATTTCGCCAGATAATGTAGACTATGCCTTCAAAGGCAATGTTGACAACATTACTGCACCGGCTTTTATCGGCAATCATTTTTGGACTAACACCGTTGCAACCACCGATTATTTAACCGAAAAAGATTATAATTATAATTCCGGTTGGATGGTTGAACTGAATAATGATAACTATGCCAATTATGGTATTGATACCGCTTTAACGAATGGCGATAATATTGAGCTTGACTTTACCATGTTTGGCAGTGCTGATTTGGGTGGAACGGCTTATGTATTAGCACCTACTGCTTTGGATGCGAATGGCCCTTGGGTAGCAGTCAGCGCATTCTAAACCAGTTATAAAAAACTGTGTTAGGATAAATTGTTTTAGCAAAAATGCTTAATGTAAAGCCCCGGTTAATTCCGGGGATTTAATAAAATAAAGAGGAGAACACGAATGGAAGGGAAAAGCTTCAAACATTACGGAATTTTATTAGGTTTATTACTGATTATTGGATTGATATTTCCACTAACTGCTTTTGCAGCAGACTATACCCCCAGTCTGACTAAAACAGATGGGGTTTACACGATTAGCACATTGGCGCAATTGGAAAGCTTCCGGGCCGATCTGGCAGCTACCGGTTCAACCGGTTACCTTAATGAAACTGTAGTTTTAACAGCAGATATTCAAATCGAAGAAGGTAATGAGTTAAGTATTATAAATAGCAATAATAGCAATTTCAACGGTACTTTCGATGGGCTAGGGCATAAAATCACATTAAATAATCTGGAAGTTGTTGCTCAACGTTCGATTATTCCAAGAAACTATGGGATCATAAAAGACCTCAACGTGCTTGTTAATGATGGGACAACAAAAACAGAAACAACGGCAGCGCGTTCACCGTTATGTGATGCCAATTATGGAAGAATTGAGTATGTTAAGGTAGAAGGTAACATAAAAATAGCTGCCGCCAATACAAAAACAATAACAGTAGCTGGTATTACTGGCTCAAACGGTGCTGGGGGAGAAATAATTGAAAACTCCATTAGCAGCATCAATTATACATTAGATGGAACACCTGAAGAAATCGAAGCATATCAAGGCAGAACACAAGGGGTCTCGCTTTACCAATTCTATGCAAGTGGTCAAGGGGATTTAAATAAATGCTATTCACTGGGTAAAGTAACAAATTCAGATTTTGCCAAACCAACGGCAACAAAGGGGAGGGTTGCAATTGGCTTAGCGGTGTATTCATCAGGAACTGGACAAGGGGTATCGTACTATAACAGCGAAAACTTGACACCGGCAGTTGTATTTGGAAGTGATGTGGCATATAAAGATACGCCAGAGAAGGTTATTGGTAAGACAACGGCAGAGCTAAAAGATCAATCCACGTTTTCTGGATGGGATTTTGATAAAATATGGAATATTTCACCAGAAACGAATGATGGATACCCGTATTTAGATATACGAACCGCTGTTAAAAGGTTGTCCGTTAAACCAACCTTTGAAGAAAAAATATGGAATGACGGCAGTGATTTGACCGCCAAAGTAACCGGGATGGAGTTTGCAGGACTGAGCGAAGCGGAAAAAGCATTGGTAGAAAAATATAAAATTACCATAAACTTTGATCCAACCAACGATATCAAAAGCGCCGTATTTAAGAGCATGCAGAATTTGGGTTGGCGGGATGTTACAGTAGAATATAATACTCAGCCTACCATTACCGTTGGTGAAACAGAAGCAGCCAGTACTGATGGCTATACCTTTGTTTTTGATGGCGCTGTTACTGGTCAAGCAAGAATTGTGGATAACGGTGCCGCCGGTCCAAATAAAACCGAACAGGATGCGCAAATTGCCAAAGCCAAGGAAGCCAACACCATCATCTTTGAGAAATATATCGGCGATGGCAGTGCCTATTTAACGCCGCTTACTGTGAATGACAGTCCGGTTGGTGACAAAGAATTCATGCAGGATTTTTGGGCCATGTTCTCTGCAGCCCGGGGCGATTATGTCCCCGGTGGGGATACCGCGTTCTATGACAAGTGGTTTGCCAATGTCAAAACCAGCCTTCATACCCTTAAGGAAGGCGGCCTAGAGGCAACCGATATGAAGGTGACCGCCTGGACCAAGCTGGTGCTGGCCATCACCGCTGCCGGTTATGATGCCCGGGATATTGAAGACTATGACCTGATTAAGATCATTTCAGATAAGTCGTATCTGAACAATAGCTTGATACTGCAAAAAGAGACCGCCATTCTTGCCCTAGTTGGTGGGGGCTATCCAGTTACAACGGAGAATCCCATCGTTGATTTTGCAACCATCGCGCAAAATGGTGCAGCGTATATTAACGGATGGCAAGACAGCAGTCTTACAAATGGGGATAACGCCATGTTTATCCAGTATTACGGTTTTTACATGAATGATAATACGGATTTAAAGGCAGCGATTGAAAACCTGATGTATAACCGCGTGGGTGGTGACAATCCAATCCTTCAAAATGGAGACGGCTCCTTTACCACTACCGGTTATGACTTAAATGCCTATAACAATGCCCAGATGATGATTGCCTTGGGTTGTTTTAATATGAACGTGTTTGATGACCATTTCATTCAAAACGGCAACACGGTTCTGGATTCGCAATTTAATTTCATCGATTTTGACAACAAGAATTATGGTGGATTGACTTATGAAATCACCCAGCTCACTCGGGGTTTTACCGCCGTCATTCGCCAGTATGAAGGTCGCAACCAGATCTTTGATACCAGTGATATTGTCGGGGCCACCAAACCGGTAAATGATTTGCTGAATGCACTAACTAGTACGAGTAGTACTGATGATATCAAGGCTGCAAAAGATGCTTATGAGGCTTTGAGTGATGTAAAAAAAGCTTCAATTGGCAAGGTGAATCAGGAAAGAATAACGGCTTTGGGTATTGTTGATTTAATTAATAACTTGCCTGCGAAAGACGATCTGAAAGCCAGCGATAAAGCTGATGTTATGGCAGTTCGCGCAGCTTATAAAGCATTAACGAGTTCGCAAGCGCAGGAACTGGTAACGAACTTAAGCGACTTGGCAGCGCGGGAAGCAAAAATTATAGAATTGTTAAAAGAATCAAGTATAAAAAATGATGCCACTGGCATTGAAGTCGTTGGTTTACCAAATACTGTAACGGCATTGACCATAACAGATAAAATTAGTGATGTCGATCTGAAAAAAGCAGCAGCAGACGCAGCCGAAAAAGAAGGGTTAAAAAATATCGAAATCGTAACTTTGTACGATATCAAACCAGATATGAGTCCTGCAGATCTGGAAACCTTTAATAACTCAACAGATACCTATGTGACCATTATCTTGCCGATACCTGATGGACAGCAAGGAGCGACCAATTATCGGGTATACCATCAGAAAGCTAATAGTACCACCGAATGGATAACCCCGATTATCTCAGATGATAGCAAATCGTTAATCTTTAAAGTCAATTCTTTTTCAACCTTCGGAATTACTAAAAGTCTATCGGCTGATGAGATTGCAGCCAAGGTGGTAAGCGATCAAATCGATGCTTTGCCGGCAAAGGATCAGTTAAAACTTACGGATGAAGCGGCTGTTGTAGCCGCCCGAAATGCTTATAATAACCTTTTGCCTGATCCACAAAAATTGGTCACCAATTTGGCGAAACTGAAAGACCTTGAAGATCAAATAACGGTCCTTAAAAATGCTGGAACAGGTGAAGAGCCAGGTGGTGAAACTGAAGAGCCCAAAGCGATTACGATTACGGTTGACGTGGAACGTTTCACCATTGGCCAGGGTTTTTATGTGAAACCAACGACCCTGTCAATTAAAGAAGGTGATACGGCGAGAACAGCCATTGAAAAGTTGTTGGGTAGCGGGAATCTGCTTGGCAACGTGGGTTATCTTGCCGGAATTAAAGGTGCTGATACCGGAACGGCTACCATTCCTTCGTACATTGTAAAAGAATTAAACGCTGGAGACAGCAGTGTTGCCAATGCCTATGGACAGAAATACACTGGCAGTGACCTGGAAGAATTTGACTATAGCTCTTATTCCGGTTGGATGTACTTTGTCAATAATAATACACCTAACGTGGGTATGGATCAAAAAAAATTAAACGATGGTGATGTGTTGCGATTAGCCTTTACCTATTGGGCAACCGGTGCTGATTTAACCGGAAGTGGCTATATCGGAAGTGGAATAGATCGGACTCCGATTAAAATGAGTTTTACACCGGCCAATAAAGACGGTCTGCTTGAAGCCATTGCCAAGGTTAACGGAAATTCCGCGTACTTAAGTGATGCAGCGATCAGTGAAGCCTATGAAACCGCCATGACGGTAGTGCAGGACATGACTTCGTCGCCGAGTGTCACCAATAACGCTACCACTAATTTAAATAAAGCCATATCTGCATATAAACCAGGTGGAGACACAGCTAATGATGCCAAACTGGCCAAAGCAGTCAGCGATCAGATCGCCGGATTGCCGGCAATAACTAAACTGGCACTGACTGATAAAGCTGCGGTAGTAGCTGCTCGAACTGCTTATGATGCATTAACGAGCGCTCAGAAAGCGTTGGTTAGCAACCTGAGTAGCTTAACTGCCGCCGAAACCAAGATCACCGAGCTTCAGACCGCCGCCGATAAGGTTGCTGCCAAGGCTGTTAGTGATCAGATTGCCGCTTTACCGGCAGTGGATAAGCTGGCACTGACCGACAAAGATGCGGTTGCTGCCGCCCGGGCTGTCTATGACGCGTTAAGCGAAGCCCAGAAAAAGCTGGTCACGAATCTTAGTACATTGACGGCCGTCGAAACACAAATGGCCAAGCTGCTGGCTGGCGAAGCCACCGAAGCCGACAAGGCCGCGGCTAAAGCTGTCAGCGGACAGATTAGTGGATTGCCATCTGGCGACAAACTGGCCCTGGGCAGCAAGGCTGATGTGGTTGCTGTTCGTGTTGCTTATAATGCTTTATCGGATATTCAAAAATCTCTGATTACAAACTTGGATACTTTGGTTGCTGCCGAAGCGAAATTAGCCGAGTTAGAAAAGGCTACTCCGCCGGTAAAAGACGAAGCGACCGGCATTGAAGCGGTCGGATTACCCAAAGGCGTTGGTCTGAAGGTTGAACCCGAAACAAATGATACCGACAAAACGGAAGCAGCTAAAAAAGCGGCGAAAGAAGCGGATATCAAAGATGCTAAAATCGTCAGTCTCTATAGCATCAAGCCGGATATGAGTGACGAAGATCTGGCCAAATTTAATAACGATCCGGAAAGTTTTGTGACCTTGACACTGCCGTTGGGGGATGATCAACAGGGGTATAACAGTTACAAAATCTATCACAAAAAAACTGACGGCACGGTGGAATGGATTACCCCAACCCTGTCTGCCGATGGGAAATCGCTGATCTTTAAAGTGAGTGCTTTCTCGGAATTTGGCGTAGTGGGAACAGAAGCACCAACTGAAATCCCCACCGTTGATTTCAGCTACCGCACTCATGTCCAGAATGTAGGCTGGCAGGATTGGAAAAATAATGGGGCTATGAGTGGAACCCAGGGTCGATCGTTACGATTGGAAGGGATCGAAATCAAACGGACCGATACTGCTGACGTGGATCTCGGGATTCGTTACGAAACCCACATAGAAAATATCGGCTGGGAAGATTCATGGAAAGCTGACGGCATCATGAGTGGTACTGAAGGCCGGTCATTAAGACTGGAAGCGATCCGGATTGAATTAACCGGAGCCGATGCTGAAAACTATGATGTCTATTATCAGGTTCATGCTCAGAACACTGGTTGGATGGCCTTTGCCAAAAACGGTGAAGATGCCGGAACAGCAGGATTTGGCTATCGCCTGGAAGGGATTCACGTGATTGTGGTACCCAAAGGTCAAGCTGCACCGACACCTGAAGACGGAAGCATTGAGACCGCTTTTCTGGTTAAAAACTGAGTAATAAACGAATCAGTTAAAGCAGTAAACAAACACAGACCCCTACGGGATGGAGGCTTAGCCTTCATCCCAAAATATAAAATGGTTTAAAAAGGAACCGTCTGGTATCGACTGGCTGACTTTTTAGATAAAATCCTTCTTTCTTTTTAACACGGCAAAACGTTTGTAACACTAAGCCGGGCAGCGGTACAGGGGTAGTCACCTGTGCCGTTGCTTTTTTTGTCTATGGATTAACCGCAGGTGATCAATTTTATCGTTGTCCAAAAATTTGTAGCATCTTAAAACCAGATCAGGTACAATAAAAACTAAGATTTAAATGAGTAAAAGATAAAATTGAATAGAGAAATACTGGAACTGATCCGTGACATGAGCAACTAACCATTGAGGATTTTCTGCACCGGGCGGTTTTTGAGGGTGATCCTGAGATACTGGGTAGTGGGTTCTTTAATCGTCTGGATACAACGGTGGTGTGTAAAAAAGGCTCCCAGGTAGATCGCTATTGCCGGGAAAATGGGTTTACGGTGGAAAACCAGAAATGAAAAAATTAACGAAAAACGGTTGCAATTTTTAAAACCGAATGTTAAAATTGCCTTGTAACTTAAATGAGATTAAGATACGAGCAACAATAAATTAAATATTATGAGATGATAAAGTCGCCGAATTATATTGGCTATGGTAAAAACAGTGATGTTTTTACCGCGAGGAATCGGGTGAAATTCCCAAGCAGATGCGCTACCGTGATTGCCGCAAGGCATCAGTCGGGAACTCAAGCTTTATCGACAGATACGATTCAACGCAGAGTGGATCAGATCATAAAAGTTCTACAGCAACACTGGAACTTCTGTCTAAGGCCTTTTTTGGCTTTGATGGGAGTTCTTTTTTTGTATAAAAAACAGAAAATTGGAGGTTCCAATGGCGACCAGAAAAACAATTGTAAAAACCTGTCCGTCCTGTTTTCAGTGCTGGCCTCAATGATAAGATCGTTACCTATCTGGGCCACAAGATCAAGGATGATATTACCCTGAAAATGAAAAACGCAAAACCGCCAATCCGGGTCCATAAAGCCCTGTTTGATTCCATAAAAGGCAAAGCAGGAGAGCTTAACTTTGGGCTGCTCAGCAGCTCCCCCAAACCCATCTTTGTTACCACCCCGACCCGAGACTATGAGTATCTGCTCAAAAAAAGCCTCCTCCGCCATCAATTTGAAGAAGCGGAAGGACTGTACCAGATTGACGAGGGCTGGGGCGCGGGGATTGATAAGCTGCGGATTGTCTAAACCTTATGAGCGACAAAGCGGATACAGCTTAATAAAAATCCACAAACACTACAAAATGATGCTTACGGTGAAATCAAAAGAACTTAAAAAAGATCTACAAAATCAATAAGAAGGCTTTTGGTTATCACATTAAGATAAAGAAAAATAAATGATCATTGAAAACTAAATAGTACAACCTCTTAAAAAGATACTCCAGGTAGCTACACCTTGAGAATAGATGTGAAGCATTGGGCTTCATGGTTTGGTTAACAAACAGAAAGGGGGCGCGTGTGAAAAAGCAGGAAGAGCAGAGCTGCAGTCTTATCCGATTGGAGGAACCGGCCAATTGACTGCAGGAGCACCGGTTCAACGATGGTTTTTGGCAACGAGGGCAAATAAAAAACCTCAGGAATTGACAGATTCCCGAGGTGGGTGACAACAAGTCACATTAGATAATTATAATTTAGCTTACCCTCTATTGACAGTGATGTCAAGATTCAAATTGCTGTTTAAGCAAAATTTCAAAATTTATGGAGGATTAAAATGTTTAAAAGTTTAAGTTTGCAAAAGAATAAGTTGATGATGTTGGTACTAGCGACGTTGCTGACATTAGCGATGGTGGTATTGCCGGGAATGAATGTGGTAAAAGCAGCTACTCCGGTAACTGTGAAGGTTTCTTTTTGTGAAGATGGTGTGCCCATTGATTCATCACTGGAAGATATGTCAGTAACTGTTGATGATACAGCTGCGGTTTTAGCACCACTTCCAGCAAATTATCCCAATTCTGGAACGCCAACAGCTTTTGATGCAACCATCTCAGCTTATTATGATGCAATGGGATCTCAGTCACTCGACGGAATGACATATGGTTATGATTCTGTAGGCACAGGATATTATGTAAACGAGTTTTTTTATACACCAATGAGCGAAGTTGAATCATATTATAGCGGGACACCAGGTCAGTCTTATTGGCATGGTTATAGCTGGGTATTGTATATCAATGGTTCGGAAAGCAATCTTTACGCTAGCAATGTTGTTTTAGATGATGATGATACGATTGTTTGGGATTATAAATATGTTGAAACTACTTGGTAGAATGAATTAACTGTGTAAAAAAACGAACAGGTTATATAAGTTTTTATATAGCCTGTTTTTAAGTATAAGCTATTAATTATTTTAGGAGAAAAGTGAATGAAAACAAAGAAGTATATAGTCTTTTTTTCGGTATTTTTATTATTGTTTATATTAGGGGGAGTAATTCCTCAAATGATTCATGCCGAGGAGTTGGATGATAGCGCCCCGGTTGTTTATTCATCAGAGCTAAAAAGTTTAACCATTGGAACTACAAAGAAATCAGCGATGCCTTACACTGATTTCAATATGTACCAAAAAATTAGCGCGTTCAGAACGACGTATTTTCAGCCCCAATTGCTGGATGGTGAACATAACATTTATTATGCAGATATAAAAGATAATACTAAAAATTGTTATCTGTTTATTGCCGGTGAACGAAAATCGCCCACTGCAACCGTAGAAATTAGTGATTTGTCTGATCCAAATAATCTGAATGAAAAGAATCTGGCGATTGATTATACCATGGGTTATACGGGGGCAGGCATAGCTTTAGGGGCAACGCCTATTGAGCCGGAAAACCCTTTTATTACAACTGGTCCAGTGCCAAGTCCTGATAATTTTCTTAGCGTTCATTATGGAATGACCTGCTTTAAAATAACTGTCACAGATAACAATGAAAGCGAGGTCTACTATTTAATCTTAAATGATAACGGAACGGGTATTTCTCCAGCATCACATAGTTCTGATCGAAAAATCGATTATCAAGATATTACGCTCTATAATGGGGAAACAAAGGCGGTACTCGAAGATGACTATCAGTACGTGAAAGCGGATAGTTATGCTGGAATCAATTTGGAAAATCAGTTGCCGGATGAGATTAGATCCATTCGTTTATCTTTAAAACGTGGATTAGTCACGACAACCTATCCCTATGTTGAAAGTGGAGAGTATTTAAGTGAGTTTTATCAACAGAATAGTAATTATGTCTCTATTAATGGGGGAGCATGGTCTCGTGTTGATGGTAACGGAACGGGCATTAGTCAGGAGCTGGTATTAAATCAGGGACTGAATATCTTACAGATTAGAAGTAGAAGTGATGGTGAAGTACGACCATCTTCATCTTATAATATACCAATCAATTATTCAACCCGAGTGATTTTATTAATGCGTGAAGGTGATAATACCTACTTGGTAACACCTGGCGAAGATGTTTCACTAAAAGAGCCGATTCAATTATATCGGGCGCTGGCACCAAATACAAATAAACCCGGTGAAGTTTTTAAAGAACATAAGATTTATGAAGAAAATGGGAAAAACTATATTGATTTAAAAACCACGGATCAATACTTGTGTGCGAAAGTTTTGCCAACTGATACGAACGCTATCATTGGGATTAATGGCGCTACACAAAAAGTTGGCGGGAGCTATCTTCTTTACCTTGATCCTGACGTATTAAACGAAGAAACGCCTATTTCGATTAGTATTACTCCGGCTAATGGGGATGAAACAAAAGAAGAGCTCCATGATATCTATATTAAGTGGACGCAAGGTGGAGCCAATATGGAAGGGGTAGAAATCACTAATGCGACCTTGGATCAATCATTTAAAAGTGACTTGTCTCGCTATCTGGTAACCTCAACAGGCAGTGAGGACATAAGTTTTACATTTACGCTAACAGAGGGAGCGAAGATTTCGGCAATTTCCAAAAACTGGACGGAACTCGATGTTACCGATACAACAGTATTAAATAATAATACAATCACCGTGGGTGCTGACACACAGGAGTTAATCGTTACGGTCGACGCAACTTCCGATGGAGTTTCCTTTAGCAATGCTTACTATTTCGAATTTCCCCTGGTTAAAGAAACTGTTTCAGACGATACTAAACAGCGGGCAAAAACGTTACTGGATAAATCCATAAAGAATTTTGAAGCAAGTCAAGGAGATCAACTGACCAATACTTATTGGGATGTTTTTGCATATGCGGCAGCCAATGGCGATCTGAACAGGAAATATGCCTATAATGTCGAAACCCACAACTCCACATCAGCAACCAGTTATGGTGCGATTATTTTGGAGCTGGTACTCAGCGGCGAAAACCCGTATAATTACCATGGTATTAACTATGTCGAAAAGCTCTTAGGAGAGCAAGGGGAAGGCGGCAGTTTTGGTCCGTGGGGGAGCAATATCTGGGCCTTGATGGCCCTTGATGCTGCCGGGGCTCAATACAACAAACAGGATATACTCATAAATAAAGTAGCTTCGGAGGCGGCCAGTAGCAGTTTTGATCTGGATATGCGGGGGTGGGCCTTGATTGCATTGGCCAGCCATAACGATGTCCCGGGAGTCGAAGCTAAAATCGTTTCAGCAGTTCGTGATATTAAGAATTACCAGGAAACTGAAGGGGACTATAATGGTGCTTTCCAAAATCCACAGTATACGAACTATAATATTTTAACTCATTCTTGTGTGGTATCTGGTTTGGCGGCCTCGGGATTAGATATTAACGGAGCGCTATGGGCAAATGGCGATAAGAGTGCCCTAACTTATCTAGAGAGAGATGAGTTTGTCGGTCTTAATAGCACTCAATATATTATTGCGTTAGGTGACGTTTATAACGGCAGCAGTGTCTGGCAGCGGGCCGCTTTGACACGAGAAGAGGTCGATCAACTGGTTGCACAGGCGGAGACAGCACTTGCTTCTGCAGATGATGGATTAAAAAAGGACAATCTAAAAGAAAAATTAACGGCCACAAAAACAGCCGCCCAAAGTGTTGGCGAAAATATTGTAACTGGTTTAGGTGAATCCTACTATGCCTTAAAAAATGCTCTTGCATTAGTTGACTCAACCATCAAACCAGATGTAACTATTGGCAGTGATCAGGTTCAGGCAGATTATGTCATTGGTTTAATAAGTGCGTTGCCGACAGGTGCAACTTCAGATGCAAAAAAGCCGACCAGGTTGGCCTATTATGCCCTTAACGATACCCAGAAAAAACTTGTCACAAACCGCAGCTTAATTCTGGATGATAGTGACATTGCCGGGGAAGTAACGATTTTGATTAATGCCTTACCTTCACTGGAATCGATCACCATTGATCATAAAACGGCGGTTATGGGAGTAAGAAGTGCCTATGATCTCTTGACGGAAAGTCAAAAGCTGCTTATCAGTGCGACAACACTTCAAAAATTGACTGATAGTGAAGCGAAAATTAAAGCATTGGAAGGGGCAGGAGAAATTAGTGCCGATCAGAAGGCTGCTAATGCAGTGATTGAAAAGATTAACGCATTGGGTAGCATTTTAAGCTATAGTCAAAAAGCAACTGTTGATGCGGCCAGAGCAGCTTATACATCACTTACCACTTATCAGAGAAATTTAGTTACGAACCTCAGCCAGCTGGAAGCAGCAGAAGCAAAAATCATTGCCCTAACACCGGAATGCACGATTACTGTAACCATTGAGCGCTTCACTATCGGGCAGGGCTTCTATATTGAACCTCAAACCCTAACTATTAAGCAGGGCGATACTGCCTGGGATGCCGTTGAGAAGTTGTTAGGTGCCGAGAATATGGTTATCGGTAATGATCCCGGATATCTTGCAGCAATTAAAGGTGCGGATTCTGGTGCTGTCTCCATACCGAAGTATATAATCGATGAGTTAAATGCCGGCGATACCAATGCAGCTAAATCGCATGGGAAAACGCAATCAGGCAACACCCTTGGTGAAAAAGATTATAGCGATTATTCTGGCTGGATGTATTTTGTCAATAATAGTTCCCCAAGTGTTGGGATGAAAGGTAGCACCTTAAAAAATGGAGATGTACTTCGTTTGGCCTTTACCTATTGGGGAACCGGGGCGGATGTAACGGGAAAAGGTACTGACGGAAATAATGTTACTTACGAAATGAGCTTTACTCCTGAAAATCGAGATTCCCTTCTTAAAGCATTGGCCAAGGTCAATGGCAATACCGCCTACCTAAGTGACGCGGCCATCAGTGAAGCTTATGAAGCAGCCATGACTATTGTACAGGATATGACTGCAAAAATAAAACCGATTAACGACGCAACCACCGCCCTGAACAAAGCCATTGCCGACTATAAACCAGGAGATCCGGCAAATGATGCTAAGCTGGCCAAGGTTGTTACTGATCAGATCGCTGCACTACCGGCAGTGGCCAAGTTGACCTTAACTGATAAAGCCGCTGTCACCGCCGCTCGGACCGCCTATGATGCGTTGACAACGGCCCAGAAAGCACTGGTGACCAACCTTGGCACCCTGACAGCCGCTGAAGCCAAGATCACCGAGCTTCAGACCGCCGCCGATAAGGTTGCTGCCAAGGCTGTTAGTGATCAGATTGCCGCTTTGCCAGCAGTGGATAAGCTGGCACTGACCGACAAAGATGCGGTTGCTGCCGCCCGGGCTGTCTATGACGCGTTAAGCGAAGCCCAGAAAAAGCTGGTCACGAATCTTAGTACATTGACGGCCGTCGAAACACAAATGGCCAAGCTGCTGGCTGGCGAAGCCACCGAAGCCGACAAGGCCGCGGCTAAAGCTGTCAGCGGACAGATTAGTGGATTGCCATCTGGCGACAAACTGGCCCTGGGCAGCAAGGCTGATGTGGTGGCAGCTCGCACTGCCTATAACAAACTGACCGACATTCAAAAAGCGTTGGTCTCCAACCTGGATGCGTTAGCTGTGGCTGAAGCTCGGATTGCCGAGCTGGAAGCGGCAACGCCACCGGCAAAAGATGAAGCCACCGGTATTGAAGTGGTTGGTCTCCCTGAAGGCGTTGGCCTGAAGGTTGAACCCGAAAGCGGCGACGCCGACAAGACCGACGAAGCGGAAAAGGCAGCTACAGAAGCCGGCATCAAAGATGCCAAGGTCGTCAGCCTCTACAGCATCAAGCCAGATATGAGTGACGAAGCGTTGGCTGAATTTAATAACAATCCCGACAGCTTTGTCACCCTGACGATGCCGTTAGGCGATGACCAGCAGGGTTATGACAGCTATAAGATTTATCATAAGAAAACCGACGGCACCGTGGAATGGATTACCCCAATCCTGTCCGCCGATGGAAAATCACTGCTCTTTAAAGTCAATGCCTTCTCCGAGTTTGGCGTCGTGGCAACAAAGGCTGTTGAGATCCCCACCGTTGATTTCAGTTACCGCACCCATGTTCAGAATGTGGGCTGGCAGGACTGGAAGAATAACGGTGCCATGAGTGGAACCCAGGGACAATCTCTGCGGTTGGAAGGGATCGAAATTAAGCGAGCCGATACCGCTGACGTCGACATGGGCATTCGCTACGAAACCCATATCGAAAATATCGGCTGGGAAGACAGCTGGAAAGCCGATGGCATCATGAGCGGTACCGAAGGGAAAGCCCTGCGACTGGAAGCGATCCGGATTGAACTAACCGGAGCCGCTGCCGAAAACTACGATGTTTATTATCAGGTGCATGCTCAAAATACCGGCTGGATGGCCTTTGCCAAAAACGGTGAAGACGCCGGAACAGCAGGATTTGGCTACCGCCTGGAAGGTATTCACGTGATTGTGGTACCCAAAGGACAAGCCGCACCGACACCAGAAGAAGGAAGCATTGAGACCGCGTTTCTGGTTAAAAACTGAGTAATAAACGAATCAGTTAAGGCAGTAAACAAACACAGACCCCTACGGGATGGAGGCTTAGCCTTCATCCCAAAATATAAATAGGAGTTCTTTTTTTGTATAAAAAAAAGAAAATGGGAGGCTTCAATGGCGACCAGAAAAACAATTGTAAAACCGGTCCGTTCGGTAGTACTTAAATAAAAAAAGAGCAGCGTGTTGGCTGCTCTTTTATGCTATCATTTTATTGAGCTTGCTTTTTTCTCAGTAAAAACACTTCTTTTTCATTTAGCAATTCTTTGTGTAAAATGAAATTAAGCGTCTCTTTGGTGTCGGTGAAATATTGCTCGGTATCAGTTTTGAATTCGGTTAAAACAGCAACCTGATCGGCGACAGCATCTAACTTAGTTTTGACACTAGTTAAATCAGATTCCAAGGTATCAAAGCGACCCTCCATGGTATCAAACTTTTTTAGCACAATGGTTTGAAACTCTTCGTTAGTCATAAATTCCCCTTTCAACGATCGGATATGTCGAGTCTCTTCGTTAGTCATAAATTCCCCTTTCAACGATCGGATATGTCGAGTCTCTTCGTTAGTCATAAATTCCCCTTTCAACGATCGGATATGTCGAGTTCATCTTGCAGATCATTTTAATTTATATTATTATACCTTAGTTTGTCAAAAATTAAAATAGTTATTTGAGGATTATAAACTCAAAACGACACCAATTATTTTCGAGTGATGATATTTTAAAATGAAGCAATTGTTAATAAAAAATATTGCAATTTCATACAGCAGATGATAAGCTTTATATAATAAGATGCAAAGCTGTTTGTTATACAATCAGTGGTGTAAAATTTAATCATGTCATAAAGAATGCCGGGAATGGTGTTAGTCAATCACATTATTCCATTAGGCTTAAGCAGGCAAGGCCTTTTTGTTTGCTTCAGGGGAATCCGGGTGAAAATCCCGAACAGATGCGCTACCGTAATTGCCAAAAGCATAAGCCGGGAACCTATTCTTTAGCAACAGCAATCGACCTTCGCAATTAAGGCGGTTGAGCAACAAAAAGTTCTACAGCAACTACTGGAACTTCGATCACAGGTCATTTTTTGACTTGGATGGAAGTTCTTTTTTTGTTGATTTTTCGCTTATATCATTAAGATAAAAATCAGTTATTGTAATTAGTACAGTTTGGAACAAGGAGGGATAGAGAGGGAACAAAGCTTGAGTCAACGGTTTGATAATCATTTAAAAAGAAGGAGAAAAAGCGAAATGAAAATGTTTAAGAAATCAAATGGGGTTTTGGCTATTCTATTGGTTTTAGGGATGTTCACACCCTTGTCGGTTATGGCAGCGGTTAACGAGGTGGAAAGCGGCAATGCCGGTGGTTCGGTTGTTATTGATATGGAGCGGTCAACGATTGGCCAGGGATTTTTCATCGAACCGGTTAAGATCAACTTTACAGAAGGTGAAACCGTCTTTGATCTGGTTTCACGATTGGCTGGGCCTGACAACATTATCGGGAGTAAGGTTTACATCAATGGTATTAAAGGAACTGATGCCGGAGTAGAATCGGTGGTGATCCCCAATTATATTGTCGAAAAGCTTGGCGGTGGTGATACCGCAACAGCCAAAGCCTTTGGAAATGCTGGCACGGATAATGCATTAGGGACCACCTCTTACAGTCAACAGGGAGGATGGATGTATTTAGTCAATAACCTCAGTCCGGATGTCGGTATGGGCGATTATGTGGTTAAAGACGGCGATGTTGTCCGGATTGCTTTTAGTTACTGGGGCTATGGAGCTGATCTGACTGGTTATGAATGGGGCTCACCGGAACCGAAGGTGATAATCGGTAATAAGGATGCCCTTTTAAAAGCAGTTGCTATCGTTAACACCGAGATGAAAGAAATTTATTTAAGTAATGATATCATAAAAACGGCCTATGACAATGCCATTGCAGTATCGACAAACATGGTTGCATCACAAAACGAAATAAATGTCGCAACCGCAGAACTTAACAATGCCGTTGCCGCCTTTAGTGTTAACGCTAGTTATCGGACTCATGTACAAAATGAGGGATGGCAAACGCTAAGGAAAAACGGGGAGGTAAGCGGAACGATTGGCGAATCACTGCGGCTGGAAGGGATTGAGATAAACCTGGAAGAAAATGCCGAGTATGACCTTGGTGTGGAATACAAGACCCACATTGAAAATCTGGGCTGGGAAGAGCAATGGAAAAGCAATGGGCAAATGAGTGGCACAGAAAAACAGGGTTTACGTCTGGAAGCCATTGATATTCAATTGACTGGCGCTGATGCCGATCAATTTGATGTTTATTATCAGGTGCATGCCCAGAATGTGGGTTGGATGGGTTATGCTAAAAACGGTGAGAGTGCCGGAACGGCAGGTTTTGGTTACCGACTGGAAGGTATAAAAATACAGGTAGTATCCCATGGTGCACCGGCACCAGTGGCGGCTGAGGGCACTGCGGGTAATGCATTTATAACTAAGTAATGAAAGGTGAAAAAATGAAAAGCTTGTTAAAAGACGTTAAAAGAAAAAGCTGGCTAATGGCCGGTTTGCTGATTTTAGTTTTGGTGTCTGCCCTAGGGTGGATGATGCCGGTCAAAGCCGCCGATAACAAAACAGCCATTGCGGTGAAGGTGGTCTACACCATCGAAAACAAGGTGGTTCCGGCTCAGGGAATCAATGAGAATTATGATGAATTCCTGCTAGCCAGCTACACGACTAAGTTAGTGGCGGCAGATGGTACCAGTGCGAGTCAGGCAATTATTGATAAAAGTCAGGCCAAACTGGTCCCGATGTACCCGGAAAGTACAATCCAAAATCCACTGATGTTTAGTGGGCTGGAATCAAAAGCTTATGATTTTAGTGGCGCTATTCCGGCACTTTTGAATCAGTACCTCATTGAGTATGACGAAGCACTGGCTGGTAACTATCAATTGACCTACTGGTACGAAGAAGAACGAACACCCTTAGCTGGGAAAGATTTTGAAGCCAACATGCCTTCGCTTAGCTATAATGGCAACACAACGGTACCTGATGGCGCTAAACAGGAAGCATTGATCAGTTCGGCTGAAAAATTGATTCAGGATTCACTGGTTTACCGCTTGCCGTCTACGGTATCGGGACAGGATGCGGTATTTGGAACAACAACCCAGGCCTATGGCTCATGGTTGATCTTTACGGCAGCCCGGGCCGATTATACGCCACACAGTGGCTTTTATGCCGAATGTTATGATGCCTTTGTGCAGAAATATCAGAAATCAGACAAAAAAGATGCTCAAGGCAAGCCTTTAAACGAAGGCTTTGATGCCAATGAGGTAGCCAAGGATGCCCTGGCAATCACCGCCATGGGTTATGATGCCAGAAATGTTGGCGGCTATAATCTGATTGAAATGCTGACCAATGGCAAGAACCCATCCGATGGGTATTTTGTTAAACAGGTCAGTGAATTTGCCATTGATTCTTATAATTACTTGCCGGACCGTGACCATGACTATATTCACGAACTGGCAGCTAATGCGTTAGCGGGGTCAGTTTCACACAGCGATCCATTAGTTGATATGTATATCATGGAGTTTCAACCGATTGCACCATTTTATGATCCCAATGCCAAGGTTGGCGATGAGTTTTACGATGTAAAACAGGCAATGGAAACGGTGCTTATTCCTTATTTCACCAGGATTCAAGGTTACACGGGTCTCTTTTACAGTGGTATTGAATATAATAATGCCTGGTCCAATGCCCAAAGTTTTATCATGTTAGGAACCGGAAATGTTGATATTTTTCAAGCAGAGTTTATAAAGAATGGTTACACCATGTTGGATCAGTTGACTGACATAAATAAATCCTTCTCTGCCGATGAAGGTCAGATCGCCAGGGGTTATGAAGCCATTGTGCGAGCTTATCGGAATCAGAATAAGCTTTTTGACTGTACCGATGTCAGCAATTCTACCGTTAAGGTGAATGACGCCATTTGGTCCCTGCCAGAGGCCTCTGCAATCACGGCAGCCAACAAGGCAGCAGCTCAGCAAGGCTTGGATGCGGTGGATGCAGTACTTGGTTCGCTCGATTTAACGGCGAGTCAGAAAAGCAACATTGATATGACAAAGTATAATGCGGTTAAAGCGAAGGTTGAAGCAACGGAAGATCCCACCGACCCCGTTGAACCAACGGTTCCGACCGTCAATTGTTTGTATCGAACCCATATTCAAAATGATGGTTGGGAAAAAGAGTTTAAAGCCAATGGAAAGATGAGTGGTACCGCTGGCCGTTCGCTTCGCTTAGAAGGCATTGAGGTAAAACTACAAGGTGATGCAGACCTGGGTATTGAGTACAAAACCCATATTGAAAACATCGGCTGGGAAGACGCATGGAAAGCCAATGGCGACATGAGTGGTACCAAAGGACAGGGATTACGCCTGGAAGCCATTGACATAAAACTAACCGGAGCCGATGCCGATAAATTTGACGTGTACTACCGTGTTCATGCGCAAAATTCTGGCTGGTTAAACTGGGCTAAAAATGGTGATAGTGCCGGAACCGCCGGTTTTGGTTACCGACTGGAGGGCATCAAAATTGTGGTGGTGCCAAAAGGTGAAACACCTCCGGCGGTAGAAACAGGAACCAATGACTTAGCCTTTATCAACAACAACTGATGTTAAGGTAAACTGGGTTATAATGCCAGCATAAATCAAGGAGGTGAGCATTAGATGATTCTGATGAATATTTCAAATTACTCCGGCGATCTGGAAAAATTTGAAGGCGACTGGAAGAATGTGCAGAGTTTTTTAGAAAAACACCAACTGGATGGTGTGGAGTTGATTTGTTATGAAGAAGATTATCTGGATACGCTACCACGACAGATATTAAAAGGACTTCACTTGAAATATTTTCCCACCTGGCTGGAATTTTATCAAAATGATATGGCAAAGGTGTCGGAGATGTTTGGTGGGATGAAGGGGGTTCGTCAATATTATGGCGGTACCCATCCTGACATTCTGGTGGAGGCCTTTCGGCAGGAATATCAGCGAGCCCGGGAATTTGAGGTGGAGTATATGGTCTATCACGTTTCCCACGTAACCACGGAGCATTCATTTACCGGGGCTTTTGATTACACCGATGATGAGGTACTGGATGCAACTGTGGATCTGGTCAACCGGGCTTTTGATACCAATAGTGATGTACTGCTGCTGTTCGAAAATCTATGGTGGCCGGGGTTAACCCTCTTAGATAGGGACAAAGCCCAGCGGTTTCTGGATCAGATCAACTATGAAAATAAAGGCATCATGCTGGATCTCAGTCATTTGATGATCACAAACCCCAAGCTAAAAACAGCTCAAGAAGGTGCCGAATACATATTGGATTGCATTGAGAAGCTGGGTAGCTTAAAAGACTGGATCAAGGGCGTACATGTGAATCTGTCATTACCAGGAGACTATCTGTTATCAGATCATCGTACACAGTATCAAGAAATCCTGGCAACTGAAGATCAGTTTGAACGCTATCTTAAAACGGTGGGACATATTAAAAAAATTGACTGGCATGTGCCTTTTGATCATCCACTGGTTAAAAATATTATTGAGTCGGTGACGCCTGAATATATCGTGTATGAGTTGTTGGCCAAAGATTATGAAAGTCTGGATGCCTACATGGCGATTCAAAATCAGGCTATGGGATGTATTTGACCAGAGCAGAATAATTACTGAAAAGAGAATAATAAATAGTTTTTTGTTAAATGGTACTAATTAATGGCAATAAAAACTAAAAAACGGTTGCAATTTCAGATTCCTGGTGTTAATATTTAATTGATCTATTAAATGCGGTTAATTACTGACTGGAATTTAATTGGAGTTTCGTTATTCAAAATACGAAGTAAAAAGATTTTGAATAAGATTATTTTGACAACTTAATAATTGTTATAAAGAATGCCGGGAATGGTGAGTTTGATCTCAGTCAATTCTATTAGGCTTGATAAGGTGATCAGATTTATCGATCAAATTATCTTAGGGGAATCCAGGTGAAAGTCCTGAACAGATGCGCTACCGTAATTGCCTTTGGGCATGAGTCGGGAACCTATTCTTTATTAACCGGTATAATCCTTCGCACTTGAGGATACATGCCAAACAAAGTTCTACAGCATATTCTGGAGCTTCTGTCGTCAGTCATTTTTTGATTGAGACGGGAGCTCTTTTTTTGTAATTGTTTGGAAAATGTAAAAAAATTTTGATTAATGAAGTGAGGGAGAAGATGAAGAAGTTAATGAAGAAGATGTTGATGCTGGGATTAATGATGACCGTCCTGCTTTTTTCAGGACCGGTGCAAGCCGAAGAGAATGTGCCGGTTCAGGAAGAGGCACAGACCGGAACCATCAGTATTTCGGTGGAAAAATTTTCCTTGGGCGAAGGTTATTATGTCGAACCGGTGCAAATCCCTATTTATACTGGGGATACCGGAATAACAGTGTTAAACCGTTTTTTAGGAAGCGATAAAATTGTATGGAAAAGTAATTATCTGGTTGGCATTTACGGTGCTCAGACTGGAGAACTCAATGTACCCGCCAGTATCTCTAAAATGGAATCCCATCAGGATTTTGGCGACGCACCAACAACAGAAACGGCCCTGGCCGAAGGTCTGACTTACCCGGATCGGCTATCAGAGAAAGATTACAGCCCCATGTCCGGATGGATGTATTCGGTTAACAATGTTTTTCCCGGTTATGGACTGGACGGGTATACGCCAGCTAATGGCGATGTTTTTCGGTTGCAATTCACCCTCTGGGGTTACGGTGCCGATTTAGGTCAGGATTTTATGGGCGGAATGGCACCCATTAATCAAACGGACAAAAGCGATCTGACAAAACTGCTGGCAGAGATTAACTCCAGCAGCAAAAAAAGTCAGTATCTACAGGATACTCAGTTTAAAACATTGTATGATCAGGCCTACAAAATGATGATGAATTTTGAAGCAACGACAAAACAAGCGCGTGAATTATATAATGAACTAAAAGCCGCTATTCCCGTGGTAACTGAGCCCGTCAGTGCCACCTATCATACCCATATTCAAAACGTTGGTTGGGAAGAAATCTGGAAAACAGATGGGGTGATGAGTGGAACCTCCGGTCGGGGCTTACGACTGGAAGGGATTGAAGTTAAACTCAGTGGAACTGAAGGCCATGATTTAGGCATTCGGTATAAAACCCATATCGAGAACATCGGTTGGGAAAACGATTGGAAAGCTGATGGTGTAATGAGTGGCACCAAGGGACGGGGCCTGCGACTAGAAGGGATTGACATTGATCTGACAGGGGCAGATGCCGGGCAGTTTGATGTATATTACCAGGTTCATGCCCAGAATTTTGGCTGGCTGGATTGGGCTAAAAATGGTGAAAGTGCCGGAACCGCGGGCTTTGGCTACCGGTTGGAAGGCATTCGGATTGTGGTTGTACCCGCTGGCGAAGCAGCACCGGGCTCAACGGAAAGACCTTTTGTTACCAATAACTAATCAAGCCAACAGAAGTAAATGATGCTTAAGCGGGCTGGAGTTGTCAGGATAGAAGTTAATCAATGATTGCGTTGAGATGAAAGTGATGTGAAAAAATGAAACACAATTTAATAAAAAAAGTCAGCTCCTTTGTGTTAAGTGTAACACTGTTGCTCACATCCAACGCGATGGTATTAGCAGTCGGAGAGGTTAAGCCACAGCAGAGTAGCGTGACGGTAACGGTGGAAAAACTGACGCTAATGGATGGGTTTGTTTTAGCACCGACTAAGGTAACCGTTGGCAGCGGTGAAAGTCTTGGCAGTATCCTGGATCGGGTGGTCGGAAACCAGATGATCTGGCAAGGTGATCGGCTTTATGCGGTGGTTGGAGCGCAGTCTTCAGGCGATTCGGTACCTACTGTTATTTCGGCAATGGGAGTTAACGAAAATAATGAGGTATCGCCAACCCAGGCTAGCTTAAATGAAGTTGGACTTTTGTCCCCTGGACAACTCGGAGAACGCGATTACAACTCCATGTCGGCGTGGATGTGCACGATTAACAATCAACTGATCGGCAGCGAAATGGCAGGCTATGTTCCGAATCCTGGCGATGTTATCCGGGTGCAGTTTTCATTATGGGGAAACGGTGCCGATCTGGGGCAGACTCTTTCTGGAAACGTACCAGCTATCTTTGTGGCGGACAAAGACCCACTTTTAGAAGCCTTAGCTCAAGTACGGAACAGCCCGTATTTTAATCAGTTTATGACCGATGCGGCTTTTAGTGATGCCTATGATCAGGCCATGAGTATAGCGAAGAACTTACAGGCCTCACAGGGGGCCGTCGATGCGGTGACAGATCAATTAAAAACGCTACAGCCAATTCCCGCTGAGTCAATCACGCTATCGGTTGGAAATCTGGAAATGAATGTGGCTCAAACCTATGAACTAAAGGTGACGGTTTATCCGGAAAACGCGACCCTTGGCAAAGTAGTGAACTGGCAGTCCGCTAATCCGGACGTGGCGATGGTTGATGATAATGGTGTGGTTACCGGGATGGGGCCAGGTCTGACAACGGTTTTGGCAACAACACAAAGTGGCGATTTAAGCGCGACCTGTTTGGTCGATGTAAGAGCCATCCCGATGACCGGTATTAAGCTTAGTTTAAATGGATTGGCCCTGGAGACGGCGGGAATCCATCAGTTGAGTGTCTTTTATACGCCGGAGAGCACAACGGACGCAAAAGAGGTGCGATGGTTAAGTTCGGATACTGGAGTTGTGGAGGTATCCACATCGGGTTTGGTTACGGCAACTGGCAAGGGAACGGCAACGATTACTGCCCAAACAGCCGGTGGCCACACCGCGAAGTGTGAGGTGACGGTGGCCACGCCGCGGGAATTGGCGGATGGCATCACGGCAAAAATAAACGCTTTACCAAAAATTAAAGCGTTGGTGCTTTCGGATAAGCCGATGCTGGAAGCGATCAAAGCCGAGTACGAGGTTAGTCCCGAAAATACCAAGCGGCTGGTGAGTGTTTCGGCAATCGAGAAGCTGACGGCTTTGCTCAATCGGATGGCTGAACTGGAGGTAAATCAGGCGCTGGCAAATCAGGTGATTGCCGCCATTAATCTGCTCCCAGAGCCCGATCAGACTAAGCTAATAAACGAAGCGGCAGTGGTATCGGCGAGAGCTGATTTTGTCAGTGGATTAACCGCTGAGCAACAAAGTCTTGTTCCCAAAGAAGCACTTGATAAACTGACGGCCTGCGAAAAAATGATCAAGCTGATCAAAAAAAACAATCAGAATGCTGCAAGAATCGTCATGGCAACCATTGCAGACTTACCTCAAGCATTAACGCTGGCTGATGTTAAACAGGTATCCGCTGCCCGCAAAGATTATGAAGCATTAAATACCGACCAGCAGGGGCTGGTTGAAAATAGTGAGATCTTAAATACGGCGGAACTAGAGATTGTTAAGCAGATCCAGCTTGCGACTTCAGACATTGATGAGCAGACGTTAACGATTGGTTCTTATCAGTTTTTAACATTCTTAGAACTGGGAAAAGCATATGACTGTTTAGCAGAAAGTCAGCAGAGACTCCTGGACACCAGCGTGAAAGATAAAATTCTGGGGCTTCAGAAACGAGTGAAAGCACAAAATAAGGCAGGCGGCGATATTGTTGTTGATACGCCCTGGTATGTCAGTCAACAGGTGGATCAGGTTAAGGTTACACAGATAGCCTATAGCAAATTTATCGAGCTGCTGAAAAACGAAAAAATTAGTTCGGAATCAACCCAATTATTAAATTTATACACCATATCCTTAAAAGATATGACAAACTACAACCTGGACTATATGCCTACTTCAGATGAGCGATTAACCATATCATTATCGGTGAGTAACGATGTTCTGGCTTATGATCAGTTAAGCATTGTTACCCAGCAAAAAGATGGAACCGTTACAGTGATTGACAAAGACCAGTATACACTTTTAGAAAATCGAATTGAATTCAAAAGCGTCAATCCTTCACTGCTGGGAATTATCGTGGATAGAACTTCCCTTAAAACCTTGCAAACAACGATCAATACCGAACAGATTAATCCGTTGGAACCGGAAATCACCAAAGCGCTGGAGAAAACATCGGATTATATGCTAATAGCAGCGGCAAATCCGACCATTCAAAGCGGTCTCTGGGAAACCGTCTGCTTTGCCAGAGGGGGGTATGCGGTGCCGGAAGGCTATTATGAACTGTTCTACAGTAATGTGGTAAAGGAGTTAAACGAAGGGGGCGGATCAATTTCCGGTGATCGGACCAATACCGACTATTCAAAAACCATTTTGGCTTTAACTGCCATTGGCAAAGATCCTACCGATGTTGGTGGTTATAATCTGCTGAGTAAACTGTCCAATTTTACCCAGATTAAGCGGGGTGGCATGATGGCCTATGTTTGGGCACTGATTGCGTTGGATTCAAATAATTACGAGATACCGCTCAATACAACGGGTGTGCAAACCACCCGGGAACTTCTGATTCAAACCATTCTGGATCGGGAAGTGGTAACCAGTGCCGGGGTCCGGGGTGGCTTTTCACTGTATTCAGACAGTGCTGATGCGGCTCCGGATACGGATGTGACGGCGATGACGCTTCAGTCGTTGGCGAAATATAAAGATCGGGAAGATGTTAAACCAGTCGTTGACCGGGCCGTGAACACCTTGGCTGAACTTCAGAATAGCAACGGCAGTTATGGCACCTTTGGTGCACCGGAAACCTCTGAGAGCACATCCCAGGTCATTCTAGCATTGACCTCGCTGGGCATTGATCCCGCCGCTGATCCCCGTTTTATCAAGGGTGATCATTGGATCTTATCCGATTTGATGAACTATTATGTCGACGGAGGCGGCTTTATGCATATAAAAGCCGGCGGTACCGGCAACGGTGGCGGCGAACCCGGCACGCTCAATGGGATGGCTTCTTATCAGGCCATGCAAGCGATGATTTCCTATAATCGCTTAAAAAGTGGGAAACCCTGGATTTTTGGGATTACCGATGGCTTTAACCCAGTCATTGACAAAGAAAAAAGCCTCGATGATATAAAAAAAGAATATGAACAGAGTTTTGGTACTACAAAATCAGGCGGAAGTGGTACGGTTGCAAAAGCGAGTGGTGGAACAACGGCCGCCGGATCTGCTACCGGCACGACGGCGACGGCTGCTTCAAAGGGTGGAACGTCTGCTGAGAATTTTACACCCTGGTCGTTTGATGGTACCTATACTCCAAACGCAAAAACTGCTGAGGCGGAAAATTCTGGGGCCATGATCATTGATCAAATCAATGGTCCGATGATTTTTGGCGGTGTTGTGATTCTACTGACCGGTATTGTGGGAGCAACCATGTATCTGGTTAAGAAAAAGAGAATGAAACGGGCATGAATACGGTTGATAACAAAATTAAAAATTCGCCATGGACACGGCTTTTTAAGAATCGCACCCTGATTTCATCACTATTAGTTTTTATCCTGATCCCCCTGACTATCTGGGTGGGGATTACCTATTTGGGGGATCGGAAATACTTATTTATTAGTTTGCTGATTATTTTTTACAGCTTTATTCCGTTTGGCTTGTCTTTTGAAAATAGAAAGCCGGAAGCTCGGGAACTGGTGTTGATTGCAGCAATGGCCGCCATTGCTGCCTGTGGGAATCTGGCCTTTTTTATGATTACCCCGTTCCAGGCTGGCGGTGCACTGATTATCATTGCTGGAATTTGTCTGGGTCCGGAACAGGGATTTCTAACCGGGGCCATGGCCCGGCTGGTGGTAAATATGTTTGCCGGTCAGGGACCCTGGACCCCCTGGCAGATGTTTTGCTGGGGCTTATTGGGATTTTTAGCGGGGCTCTGCTTTAATAAAGACCTGGAATTTGTTAAAAAGGAAAGCGATTTTAAAATCGTTTTGGGTCCGGTTATGGGTGTGCTTTTCGCAATTCTAATTGGCCTGCTGATGCACCTGTTTCTCAATGTAGGCGGGACCTTTATGGGGTGGCAGCTTTATGGATATGGCGCTATTGGTCTTTTAATTGGCATTCTGATTCAGCACAAGCGGCTACCTGTCGATCGGCTAACCATCGGGGTCTTTGGTTTTCTGACGACCTTCATCATTTATGGGGGAATCATGAACATCGCTGCATTGGTGATGTCAGTCGGTGTTTCTGGTTCCGGAATGGCCATGGATTGGAGCTCCATGAAGCTTTTATATATTTCCGGTGTACCCTATGATGCGGTTCACGCGCTGGGGACGGCGTTTTTTGGGGCGATGTTGGGTCCGGTGATGGTCGAGAAGCTGGAGCGGGTAAAAATAAAATTCGGTCTGTATCAATAACAATTGCCGGTACGACGTTGTTTGTTGATGGCATAGAAAATGACTAAAATGAGTCAGGAAGAATTGTTGAGGAGAAGAACATGAAGGAAGGTTTGCAAAAGAGGTGGCTGTTGCTACTGCTTATGTTTATTTTAATGGCAGTAACAACCTTGGGGTGCAGCAATATTAATGCAGCATTATCCAGTGATGCGGAGTCACAGGATGTCGTGGAATTAGCAGATGATACTGCGATCCCGGAGGATGGCGTAATTACTGCGGCCCAGTTTCGCTCCATCGCCGGTCAGGATCGAACGGTAACTTTTTCGGGCACCGGGGAAAATGGCATCAATTACGTTTGGTCGTTTAGTGGTAAGGATATCAAAAACCCGGTTGATCAGAACTTGAAAATTGAATTTAGCACCCAGGGTGACACCCTTAATCGAATTAAAGCAGGGGCCGGAAATGCGCCCTATGGCATTGGGATGAAAATAGCTGGGAGTAACGGGCTGATTACCGTTCCAACCTTAACCATCACCCTTGCGGAAAAATGGGACGCAGACAGTGCTGCGCTGTGTAAAGTCAATGCCGGAAGCGTTGCTAAGATGAGTAATGCCACCTTTGATCCCCAATCAGCTACGACTCGCTTATCCTTTAAGGTCATTGAGACTGGAGATGATTATTATGTTGTGGCTGGCAAAACCATTGCACCGATCCAGAATGCCAGTTCAGGTGAATCAGGAACAACAGGAGACGGTATGGCAGCAGCGGATGGTTCAAGCAGTAGCAGTTCGGCTGGCAATGTCTGTACCCTTTCAATTAATTGTTCGACCCTGCTCGATCATATGGACCGATTGCCTTCAGGAAAGGGTGCCTTTGTTCCGGCCAACGGCTGGATTCTTTACCCCTCGGAAGTGAGCTTTAACGCGGGAGAATCGGTTCACGATGTGCTTCAACGGGTCTGTCGGGACAATGGTATTCACATGGAATCCAGTTTTACACCGGCTTATAACTCCGCTTATGTTGAGGGTATCAACCAGCTTTATGAGTTTGACGGTGGGGAGCGTTCCGGATGGATGTATAATGTCAATGGTTGGTTCCCCAATTACGGGTGCAGTCAATACGCCGTCAAACAGGGTGATGTCATTAACTGGGTTTACACCTGCGATCTGGGCAGAGATGTTGGGGATAATAGCATGTGGTAGGATTTAAGAAGTGAATCTTGTCAGTTAAGTAGGAGCTATCAGCTTTGCGCCCGCTTTGGCGCAAAGCAATGGCCGCTCAATGTTTTTTGTTTCGTAATTGTTTATCAACAAATCATTAAGGAGGGTGTCAATGGAAGATGCTTTTTCGACCTATCATCCGATCATAAATTTTTTCTATTTTGTAGTCGTCCTGACCATCAGTGTGTTTTTTAATCACCCGGTGATTTTGGGCGTGTCGCTTATATCGGCAATCATCTATTCTATGGTGCTTCAAGGCTGGCAGAAGGTGCTGAAATTTAATTTCTTATTTATGCTGCCAATGTTAATTATTGTAGCGCTGATTAACCCGCTCTTTAATCATGCTGGGGTAACCATCTTGTTTTACTTGAAAAATGGCAATCCCATCACCTTGGAATCCATCATTTATGGCATTGTGATGTCGGTGATGCTGGTCCAGGTGATAATCTGGTTTTCCTGTTATAACATTATTATGACATCGGACAAGTTTATCTATCTGTTTGGGCGAATCATCCCGGCACTGTCGCTGATTTTTTCCATGGTTTTGCGGTTTGTACCAAAATTCAAGGCTCAGCTTAAGGTGATCAGTAATGGACAGAAATGCATTGGTCGGGATATTACCAACGGTAATATCTTAATGCGGGCCAGACATGGGGTAACCATTCTCTCGATTATGGTCACCTGGGCGCTGGAAAATGCCATTGAAACCGCGGACAGCATGAAGGCGAGAGGCTATGGGCTAAGCGGTAGAACGGCCTTTTCCCTCTATCGTTTTGATAAACGGGATAAGGGAATGCTGGCAATGATGCTGGGCTTGCTGCTGTTGTTTATTGTCGGGGTATCGATGGGTAACACCTTTGTTCAATATAATCCCGCTATTGTTATAAGTGGCATTAACCCGGTCACCTTTTTTAGTTTTTTTACTTATTTCATTTTTGGAGCCTTTTGTTTGATGCCAGTGGCAGTAGACGGTCTGTCTTACCTGAGATGGGAAAAAATGAAGGCGGTGATACCGGAAAAAGAGTTCCATATGGAAATGCAGGTGAGTGTGGAAGCACCATAAACACACAAAAATAAGAACGTGAATGACGTTGATCTTTACAGTAGATCTTTAAGAAGGAGGCATTGATGATTTTTATCAATCAATCAATTAAAGGATGACAGTATTAAGAATAAACAACCTGAGCTTTACCTACCCGGAGATGAATAAACCGGCCCTGAAAAATATGAATCTAGCCATTGAGGAGGGGGATTTTGTGGTGCTGTGCGGCAAAAGTGGCTGTGGTAAAAGCACCCTGCTCCGGCATTTTAAGTCGGTCCTGACCCCTTATGGGACACGCACCGGAGAAATCCTGTATCGGGAAAAACCCCTGGAAGAAGCCGATTTAAGAACCCAGAGTCAGGAAATTGGCTACGTGCTGCAAAGCCCGGAAAATCAGATTGTCACTGATAAGGTCTGGCATGAACTGGCCTTTGGTCTTGAAAGCCTGGGCTATGATACCCCGACCATTCGTCTGCGAGTCGCTGAAATGGCCTCCTACTTTGGCATCCAGGGCTGGTTTAAACGCAATGTCGTGGAATTGTCCGGGGGACAAAAGCAGCTACTGAATCTGGCCTCGATTATGGCCATGCATCCCGCGGTGCTGATTCTGGATGAACCAACCTCTCAGCTTGATCCTATTGCAGCTTCGGATTTTCTGGAAACGGTTAAAAAAATCAACCGCGAACTGGGAACCACCATTATTATGACCGAACATCGTCTGGAGGATGTTCTCCCGGTTGCCGATCAGGTGGTGGTCATGGATGAAGGCGAAATCATCGCCACGGGAACCCCCCGCCAAATCGGAAAAAAACTACGGACCCTTGGTCACGATATGTTTTTATCGATGCCGGCCCCGATGCAGATTTTTGCCGAGGTGGAATCGGATCTGGAATGCCCGATTACGGTGAGAGAAGGCCGCAAGTGGATGAGCGAACTGTTTTGCAATAATCCGGGTCTAAAAACAGTCATGCCGCTGGAAACCCCGGAGCCAGCATTAAGTGACCCGGTCGTGGAGCTTAAAGAGGTTTGGTTTCGCTATGATAAGAACTTGCCGGATGTGGTTAAAGACTTATCACTGCGGGTTCGAAAAGGCGAGTTTTACTGTCTGGTAGGCGGAAATGGCACCGGGAAAACAACCTCACTATCGCTGATTTCGGGGATCAACAAACCGTATCGGGGCAAGGTGCTACTTAATGGCCGAGATGTCAGAAAGCTAACCGATAAAGAATTGTTTCATGGCATGTTGGGGGTACTGCCACAAAGCCCCCAAAGTCTGTTTGTTAAAAAGACGGTGGAACGGGATTTATATGAAATGATTGGCGGAACCAGAGCGATAAAAGGTAGCACCTCTGACTGCGATCAGAACCAAAAAACAATGGTGGATAAGTTTGTTAAACTGATGCATCTTGAACATTTGTTGGATCAGCACCCTTACGACCTCAGCGGCGGCGAACAGCAACGGCTGGCCCTGGCCAAGATCATGCTACTGGAACCGCAGATTCTATTGCTCGATGAACCAACAAAAGGCCTGGATAACCACTTTAAGCGGGAACTGGGCGAGATTTTGAGAGCACTTCAAAAACAGGGGGTGACCATTATTATGGTTTCCCATGACATTGAATTTTGTGCCTTGTTCGGGGATGTTTGCGGCTTGTTTTTTGATGGCAGTATTGTCACCAGTAATTCACCGCGGGCTTTTTTTTCGGGCAACAGTTTTTATACCACCTCAGCAAACCGGATGTCCCGGCATATCTTTGAAAATGCAATTACAGTAAAGGATGTGATTACATGTTGTCAGATGAATTTCTAGATGACCGAGATGAGGTTGAAGAACAGGTCGAACCACCTGGCAAAAAAAATCTGAGCAAAAGAAGGCTGAGCAAACGGACATGGGCCGCCCTGATGATGATTCTGATGATGATTCCTCTGACGATCTGGTTTGGTATTTATTTTATGGAAGATCGTAAATATTATTTTATCAGCCTGTTTATTATTATCTATACCTGCATCCCTTTTTTGATGGTGTTTGAAGGACGTAAGCCCCAGGCTCGAGAGCTGATTATCATCGCCGTGCTGGCGGCTATCGGTGTCGCTGGACGGGCCGCCTTTTTCATGTTGCCACAGTTTAAACCGGTGGTGGCCATTGTCATCATTGCCGGGGTTTGTTTTGGTGCCGAATCCGGCTTTCTGGTGGGAGCCATGGTTTGTTTTGTGTCCAACTTCTTTTTTGGTCAAGGCCCCTGGACCCCCTGGCAGATGTTTGCCTTCGGTATTATTGGTTTTCTGGCGGGCATTCTGGTAAAGAAGGGTGCCATGAAAAAAAGCAAGGGTCAGCTCTGTCTGTATGGCTTTCTGGCAACCTTTTTTATCTATGGCGGAATTATGAATATGGCATCCTTGCTGATGTGGTCCAGCATTATTAACTGGAAAACGATTTTAGCCACTTATATCACTGGGGCACCCTTTGATTTGATTCATGCCAGTGCCACTGTGTTTTTCTTATTTGTTGCAGCTAACCCGATGATTGAAAAATTGGAACGGATCAAGAAAAAATATGGTCTGATTGATCCAAAATAGATTTTGTTTTAGTGAAAAAAGATCAAAAGTGACAGGGAGAGTTTCTTTTGATGATGACAGCGGATGCTGAGATGGAGAAATGACGAAATGGAAGAGTATAGTAAAGCAGTAGAAACGCGGCAAACCCAGGTATGGCATGTGAATCAGAGAGTAAAACAAGAGGGTCTCTTTGATTGCAGCGATGCGAAAAGTATAAAAAACAAACAGATGGAGGTCACGGAACCCTTTAGGGAGATTGGCACGGGTGCCTTTAAAGGAATCACAAAGGTGCGGCGGGTAGTTTTGTCAAACAGCGTCAAAATTATCGGCAATGAAGCCTTCCGGGGTTGCACCATGTTAAATCGGATTGAACTATCAAAACAAATCTGGCGCATTGGCAAGGGTGCCTTTTACGATTGTCTGCGACTAAGAACTATCGATATCCCCTGGCAGGTCAGGCGGATCGAAGAAAAGACCTTTAAGAAGTGCCGGTCTTTGAATGATCTTGTTTTGCATGACAATATTGAGTACATTGGGGAGAGTGCCTTTCTGGAATGTGAGGCATTAGCTGGAATTTCTATACCGGAAAAAGTGGAAGCGATCAATTTCAGAGCTTTTTGTGGATGCAAGAATTTGCAAGCGGTGAAGTTGCCGATGAATTTAAAAAGCATCGGTAGAGAAGCATTTTACAATTGTGGACTATTATCAATTGAGCTCAATGACCAGTTGGAGTCAATTGAAGAAAGTGCCTTTCTGAAATGTAAAGTTCTTGAGGAAATTGAAATCCCCAAAAGTGTAAAGCACATCGGGAAATGGGCCTTTCATGGCTGTCCAAAACTGGTAAAAGTAACTTTCCGTAGTGACCCGGAATATTTGGGTGAATGGCTTTTCAATCGAAAAAGTGTTAGAATATTCTGTAAAAAGGGATCTCGGGTCGATCAGTATTGTCAAAATTACGAGTATCAGACGGAGTATTTATAATAACGGTGTTTGTATAAATAATGATGAGGAGCAGGCGGGATGATCAGGACATTGGGAAAGAATCAGGTGAGAATTTATAAACAGGAAAAAATTGTCATCAACGAAAACTATGATGCGATTGGTTTTGGTGCATTTGAAAATAAGATGAGTTTAAAAAAATTGACCTTACCGGAAGGTTTGATTCGAATTGATAAAAATGCCTTTAAAGGTTGTACGGCCCTGAAAACCCTTCATGTTCCAGTAACGCTCAAAGAAATTGGGGAAGCAGCGTGGATGGGCTGCACCAATTTGTTGATGATCGAAATCCCGAATGGCATTCGGTCAATTCCGCCGAGAACGTTTAAAAATTGTCTGGCCCTGACTCAGATCACACTTTCGCCAAGTAGTTGCTTAACCGGTATTGGAGAAAGTGCCTTCGAATCCTGTCGGGAATTAAAAACCATTGCGATCCCCAATGGGGTCAGCCGGATTGAACGACGCACCTTTTATCGGACCAAGAATATGAAAAGCGTGGTATTCCCAGAAAATCTGACCTTTATTGGCAAAGAAGCATTCTATTTTTCCGGACTGGAAGGAAAACTGATGATCCCAGAGGGCGTGACAGAAATTGAAGAGAGTGCTTTTTTTAGGTGTAAAAACCTGACCGAGGTGTTCATTCCCGGTAGTGTCAAGCGGCTGGGAAAATGGACTTTTCATGGCTGCTCGCGGCTTAAATATCTGACTATTCTTCATAATATTGATGAAATCGGCGAATGGATTATTAATAAAAATGATACCATAATTCGCTGCATAAAGGGTTCCCGGGTGGATCACTATTGCCAATCCCAGGAGTTTCGAACAGAATACGTAAATAATGTTGCGAAAAAATAAAGGACTTCAATAACTAGAATTTAGACGATCAAATGCTTGGCTTGGGATGAAGCTCGCTAAAATATTCAATTGAAAAATTTCCCGTTCTATGATACACTTCCACTAATATAATAGGAAAGTGATGAGGAAAGGGGTGTAAGACCCCTACAGCCCCCGCTACTGTAATTGCTGACGACGTTTTTAATCCACTGTCTAACCGATGGGAAGGGAGAACTGAGGATGAAGCAAGAGTCAGGACACTCATAATCATAGAAATTCTTCGGTGGGAAGAAAAGAATTAAACCTTTTGTTTAGTATCCAGCCTCCACAGGAAGCTGGATTTATTTTTGCGAAAAAAGCAAAAAAATAAAGAAAAAGAAGGAAGAAAATGAAAAAGAAAAGTATGAGAAGGTTGTTGGTGATTTTTACCGTATTAGCGCTGATGGTATCCTTTACCGGCTGCCAGAGTGGCGAGTCATCCGCAGATGGTTCCGGCGTCTCACCCAAAAGCGGTGCTACCACCTATCCGGTGACAATAACCGATGATCTTGGAAACGCCGTCAAGATTGAAAAAGAACCCCAGAAAATTGTCTCACTGTCTCCCGCTGCAACCGAGATTTTATTCGCCATTGGTGTAGGGGATCAGGTGGTGGGTCGCACCGAGTATGATAATTATCCCGAACAGGCGCTAACCGTGCCGAGCATCGGTGACTACAATGCGCCCAATGTGGAAAAAATCATTGCTCTGTCACCCGATTTAGTACTGGCTTCAGATTTTGTTTCCGATGATGTCAGAAAACAACTGGAAGCCACGGGTGCAAAGGTCATCCTCTTTAGTCCGATCAGTATAGATGGGGTTATGAAAGATATTGTGATTGCGGGTGAAGTGGCAAACGCTAATGATGCGGCTGGGGATGTGGTTAAAAAAATGATGACGGATCGTCAGGTGATCGTTGATCGGGCCAAAACCGCTAAAACCCAGAAATCAGTCTTTATTGATGTGGGTGACTTCTTCAGTGCTGGTCCTAACTCGATGATGGATGCAATGCTTATTGATCTTAATGCCAAAAATATCGCTGCTGATGCAGCTACGCCATGGCCTCAGCTTAGTACTGAACAAATTATTGCGAGCAATCCGGATGTGTATATTTCCCTTTACAACACACCAGAACAGGTAAAGGCGACGCCCGGCTTTGACAAGGTTACCGCGATTAAAAATAACGAGATCGCATATTACGAATTTTTAACCCCGGAAAGCGATTTAATTCAACGACCGGGCCCCCGGATTGTACAGGGGCTGGCATTGTTGGCTAAGGATATTTATCCGGAAATATTTGCAAAATAAAGTGTCTGTTAAACCAAAATTGGTAGGGGTGAAATCTGTTCGCCCCTGAATTTTATCAGATGAAGAAGAGAGAATTCAGGAGTGAACAGATTAAATGGAGAAAATGGAGTCAGCATGAAAAAAAAACTGAAAAAATACGCGTTGCCATTGTCGATTGCAATCTGCATCGGCACGATTTATCTGTGCACCCTTACGGGGATTACGACCATTTCGTTTGGGGATACCAATAAAATTCTGTTAAATCAGATCTTTCATATTAATCTGGGGATGGAAAATATCAATGAGGGCGCAACGGCGATTATCTGGAATGTTCGCCTACCCCGGGTCATTCTCGCTTTTCTGACCGGTGGTGCTTTGGCACTGTGCGGGGCTGCCTATCAGGGAATCTTTAAAAATCCGATGGCCGACCCCTACATTTTAGGGGTATCCTCCGGGGCGGCATTGGGTGCCTCGATTGGTATTGTGATGAATTTCTCCAGTAATTTTTTAGGATCCAATGGGGTTGCTATCCTGGCTTTTGGCGGTTCTTTTTTAACCATCCTGTTGGTTTATAATATTTCCCGGGTCGGTCGTAAGGTGCCGGTGGCCACGCTTTTACTCAGTGGCATCGCCATTGGCCAATCACTGGGAGCCTTTATGTCATTACTGATGATCTTTAATAATGATAGCATGACGCAAATTATTTTTTGGGTGATGGGAAGTTTAAATGGTAAGGGTTGGGATCAGGTCCTGATTGTATTGCCCTATGTAGTGATTGGCTGCGTCATCATGTTAACCTCCGTCAGAGAGCTGGATATTATGCTGCTGGGCGAAGAAACGGCCACTCAATTGGGCGTTGATACCGAGGCGCTTAAGAAGAAAATCCTCTTTTCCTCATCCCTTATAACGGCAGCAGTGGTTGCGGCCACGGGGATTATCGGATTTGTTGGGCTGATTGTGCCCCATATTGTCCGCATGATCACCGGTCCCAAACACCGCACATTGGTACCCTTTTCAGTGCTCTTTGGCGGTGCTTTTCTCATTCTTTGCGACACCCTGGCCCGGTCGGTGACCTCTCAGGAAATTCCGGTGGGTGTAATCACCGCCGCCTTTGGCGGTCCTTTCTTTGTTTATCTGCTCCGCAAAAGAAAAAAAGGGGGGCTCTGAGATGGAACGGTTAATGCCAAGAATCATGCTCGATTTCAAGGATGTGGTATCCGGTTATGGCGAAAAAGATATCCTACAGGGATTTAGCGCGACCATCTGCCAGGGCGAGTTTGTCGGGCTGATTGGTCCTAACGGCACCGGCAAGTCAACCCTGTTAAAATGCTTGTCCGGACTGCTGCCGATTAAATCCGGGGTGATTACCCTGGAAGAAAAGAACAATACTAACTATACCCAACGGGAACGGGCCCAGATGATCGCCGTGGTGCCCCAGTCTTTTGATATCGACTACGATTTTACCGTGGAGGACATCGTTCTGATGGGGCGAAACCCCTATCTGAGTTATCGCACCAGAGAAACTCAGAATGATTATAATATTGTAACCGAGGCCATGCGGGCTACCAAGACCTTAAATTTTAGAAAACGGTTTTATAATAATCTTAGCGGTGGCGAAAAGCAACGAGTGATTATTGCCCGGGCCATCGCTCAGGAACCGGATATCATTCTTCTGGATGAACCCACCTCGGCTTTGGATATCCACCATCAGATTGAAGTGATGGAGCTGATCCGCAACCTGAATTTAAAAAAATCGATGACCGTGGTGGCAGTGCTTCACGACATCAATCTGGCGGCCCGATATTGCAACCGGCTTATTTTAATGAAAGACGGCCGGGTCATCATCGACGGAACACCGAAAGAAGTAATCACCGAAGCCAATCTCAAAAAAGTCTATGAAATGAAAATGTTTATTCAGGAGAATAAGCTTTTTTGTAAACCGGAGATTATCCCACTGCGGGTGATTAAGGAATCGGAAAACTATCGCAGTTTGAAAATTCACGTGATCTGTGGAGGCAATCAGGCTTCTCAGGTGTTAGAAGAACTGGAGGCCATGGGCCATCAGGTCACAGCCGGAGTGGTCAACCAGGGCAGTGATGACTGGACCATCTGTGATGTGCTGGGGATTCCGATGGTTGAAGAAAGTCCTTTTACCGCCATCAGCAGGGAAAAGCAGGAAGAAAACCTGGCGGTGATGGCAGAAAGTGACCTGATTTTGATTTCGGATCTGCCTTTTGGTCATGGTAATATTAATAACCTGATGGGTTTGGAAAACCTGCGGGGTGAGCTTTATTTCCATCGAAATTGTCTGAACAACGATTTTACCGAAGGCGAGCTGGTTAAACAGCTTGAGCTTATCAAAAAGAAGAAAACGGTCAACGAAATGAATAGTCATCAGGAGTTTATAAAAATGATCAAAGAACGGACCCTGATTAATGAAAAATAGCTTCGCAAATGGTTGGCTGGAAGCAGCCGCTGTGCGGTGAAGTTTTTAATATATGAGTCGGATTAAATATTTAATGTAGGGGCGATTATTAATCGCCCGCATACTGCACAATTACCGGTTCAATTTGCAAAATTCTTTAATTCAACGTATAGAGCAATTTTAATAACAATATAAGCGTGTGATACAAGTCATTAAAAAAAGGAGACAGAAATATGAATTATTTTATGCTGGCGGGAACCAGCAGCAATGTTGGCAAAACAACGGTTACCATGGGCATCATGGCGGCCTTTAAAAAGCGGGGTCTCCGGGTAAAGCCTTTTAAAACCGGTCCGGATTATATTGATCCGATGTTTCATCGCTTTGTTACTGGTGAACCTTCCATTAATCTGGACACCTGGATGCTGGACGAGGAAATCATCAGGGGGCTCTTTTTTAGACGGCTGGACGAAGAAAATGGTCTGGGGATTGCTGAAGGGGTCATGGGTCTCTATGACGGCCATAGTCTGGAGTCGGAGGTGGGCAGCAGTGCCTATCTGGCCAAAACCATTGGCGCACCGGTGATTTTGATCATTGATGGCCGGGGCATGGCTAAGAGCGCCGCAGCACTGGTAAAGGGTTATGTCGATTTTGACCCCGAAGCGAATATTGTGGGGGTCATCATCAATCGCATTTCATCAAAGTCTCATTACCTGTTGTTAAAAGAAATGATTGAAGCCTATAATGATGTGACCTGCCTGGGTTATTTTCCTAATAATCCGGACATTGTCATGGACAGTCGTCACCTCGGGCTGGTACCGGTGGAAGAGATTGCTGATTTCAGGGAAAAGGTGGACAAGGCCGGAGCGTTGGCCGAAGCCTATATTGATCTGGATAAATTATGGGAAATTAGCAAGCATGACCAACCGGTGAGTGCTTTTATCGATCCCTTTTTAGCTTATGCCGATAAATATCAGGGGTTGCGGATTGGCGTTCCCAAAGATCGGGCCTTTAATTTTTACTATGATGACAATTTTAAAGCCCTGGCAAACGCCGGAGTGGAAGTGGTTACTTTCAGTCCCTTAAATGATGCGCGTCTCCCAGAGCATCTCGATGGTTTATATATCGGTGGTGGCTTTCCGGAAATATTCGGCGCCGAGCTGGCCGCCAACACGTTGATGATTGCTGATATCAAGGATAAGCTGGAAGCCGGATTGCCCTGTTATGCGGAGTGCGGGGGGCTTATGTATCTGACCAATTCGATGACTCTAAACAGCGGTGAAACGAATCCGGCGGTGGGATTTTTCGATGCCGATTCCACAATGACCAAACGGTTGCAGCGGTTTGGATATGTTGATATTTCGGCCTATCTTGGTGGAAAAAGCATTGCGGTTCGCGGACATGAATTTCATCACAGCCTGGTTTCTAGTGATGAAGTCTTGCCGACGGCCTATGTAATCACCAAAAAAGGGAAAACCTGGACCTGTGGGTACCGCCAGAAAAATGTCCTGGCTGGTTATCCGCATATTCATTTTTACAGCAACCCGATGTTTTTAAGCAGTCTCCTAAATGTCGTTCTGGAGCACAAAGCGGGGCAGGCATGAGGCGGGTTAAGGTCGAAACCCCGGGCACCTGTGGCGAATATATTCAGGGCTGGTATGATGGCAGTCCCTGTCTGGTATCCAGCCCGATTGACCGCTATTCCCGGATTACGATTGCTGAAGGCCCGGGGAATCTTGAGGTGTTAAAGCCCAAAACCAGAAAACAGGTCGAAGCGGTTTTTCGGCGCTTTGCGATTCCAGAGCTGGAAAAAAAACATTTGCATTTTTCCATGGTTAGTGATATTCCCGTGGAAAAGGGAATGGCCAGCAGCACTGCCGATATTGCCGGAATGGCTGCCGGGCTTTGTGCTTATTTTGGTCTGGATCTGATCCCAAAGGAGATCGGTTCGCTTTGCACCGGTATTGAGCCATCAGACAATCTGATGTTTGAGCGCTTAAACCTTTTTAATCATCTCAGTGGCTCGGTACTAAAGGAATTTGATGGCACCGTGGAAGCAGATATCCTAATCATTGATTTTAACGGTGGCATTGATACGATGACCTTTAATGAAAGTCAGGATGATTATTCCTCAGACGACTTAGCCATCTTTGTCGAAATTGTCACTCAATTTGAAAAAGGGGTTCGCACCGAAAGCCTCAAGGAGATTGGCGCGGCCTGTACTAAAAGCGCTATTCTTAACCAGAAACGCTTAAAAAAGAATTATCTCGATGATTTGATTGGCCTATCTCGGGATTTTGGTGGTCTGGGAACCGTCATCGGTCATAGCGGCACAGTGATTGGCGTCATGTATGACAATGGTGATTTTCAAGAAGCTGAGTTTCTAAATGCATTCAAGCAGGTTGTTCCCGAATCGGCCTATGCCGAAATCTACCAAAACCGCCTGATCCCGGGCGGAATAAAAATAACCACCGAAGAGGTGTGATCATAGAGCTTTGAATAATAAAGAAATAAATCGACTTAAGAAAGTGAGAAAAAATGGAATACATTAACAACCCCCGAGAAATTGAAGAGCGTAGTTTTGAGATTATTACCGCTGAAATGGGCGATAAGGTTTTCCCGGAAGCCATTGCCCCGATGGTTAAACGGATCATCCATACCACCGCTGATTTTGAATATGCGGATTTACTGGAAATTTTAAACAACGGTTATGAAAGTGGCATCGAAGCACTGAAACAGGGCAAGAAAATTTATGCCGACACCCGGATGATTCAGGTCGGAGTTAATAAAAAAGCACTGGCTGACCACGGCATTGAAATTGTCAATTTTGTCCACGATGCCGATGTCGCCGCAGAAGCCAAAAAGCGCGGCGTCACCCGCTCCACGGTCAGCATGGAAAGAGCGTTGAAGGACGACAGTGTGGGCATCTTTGCCATCGGTAATGCGCCAACCGCCTTATATACCCTGATTGAACAGGTCAAGCTTGGCAATGCCAAACCAGCCCTGATTATCGGTGCGCCAATCGGTTTTGTCGGCGCGGCGGAATCCAAGGAAGCTTTGGATCAGATTGACAGTCCCATCATTCGGATCAACGGACGAAAAGGCGGCAGTCCGGTCGTGGCGGCGATTCTTAATGCCATGCTTTATCAACTGGGAAGAGAATGGTAAGAATGATGAGCGCTACAAAAAAAGGAAATTTTTATGGCATCGGAGTTGGCCCCGGCGATCCCGATCTGCTCACCGTTAAAGCGGCTAAGGTTTTAGATGCCTGTGATATGGTGATTACCCCGGTAAAAAAAGTGGGCAGCACCAGTGTTGCCTTTGAAATTGTCAAAAGTCATATCTCCGATTTGTCAAAAGTTCTGGAAATGAATTTTCCGATGATTTCCCTGTCTCAGGAACGGGAAGCCTTGCAAAAACAATGGAAAGAAAATGCCGATGAAATTGAAGTGCTGCTTAATCAGGGCAAGGACGTCGCCTTTATTACTCTGGGTGATCCGATGGTCTTTAGCACCTATTCTTATGTGATGGAATATCTACTAAAACGTAGTATTGAAGTGATCACCCTGTCAGGGGTGCCGTCATTTTGCAATCTCGGGGCGCAACTCAATATTCCCCTGACCCAGGGAGAAGAATCCTTGGGGATTGTGGCGATGACTCAGCCAGTAGAAGAAATCCGGGCGATTTTGGATGCCCACCAGAATATTGTGGTGATGAAAATTTCCGCCAATAATGCCTGGATGGCTGAGGAACTGGAAGCCCGCGGGCTGGAAAAAAGCTTTGTGCTGGTATCCAACATCGGTATGGACACCCAGCAAGTGGTCCGGGATATTGATGTCTTAAAAGGTAAGATCCCGTATTTATCGACCTTATTAATCAAAAAGAATTATCCCCTTCAGTAAGGGAGGTAAGCCATGTTAAATAAAACCATTGAAAAAAATGGCAAGACCCTGCGCTACGGCTATACCACCGGCTCTTGCGCCACCGCCGCCACCAAAGCGGCACTGTTAATGTTTTTAAATCAACAGAAATGGGAAACCATTGAAATCAGTACACCCAAGGGCTGGACCCTGGATCTGGTGCTGCACGATCAGACTTTTTCAGAAAACGAAGCCTCCTGCTCAGTGATCAAAGACTCTGGGGACGATCCGGATGTGACCAATGGCGTCAAGGTTTTTTCGAAAATCACCCCATCAGACCAGGCCGGAATTGAGTTTGCAGCCGGTATTGGTGTCGGTACGGTCACCTCAGTGGGACTCAGTATTCCTCCGGGTGAACCGGCCATTAATCCGACCCCAAGGGAGATGATTACCCGGGAGATTAAAACGGTTTTAGCTTCTGAAGCCGCACGTCAGATCACGGATTTACCGAAAGGTTGGCGGGTCGAGCTGTCCATTCCCCAGGGTGTGGAACTGGCCAAACGAACCTTTAATCCCAAGCTGGGGATTAAAGGCGGACTGTCGATTATCGGCACTTCCGGGATTGTTGAGCCGATGAGTGAAGATGCCCTTAAGGCGTCCCTGAAACTGGAACTCTCAGTGCTCCATGCCAAAGGCTTTAAAGAAATCATCTTTGTCCCCGGCAATTATGGGAAAGACTTTTCCGAGGAACTGGGACTTTCTGAGGAGGTACTGGTAAAAACCAGTAATTATATCGGTTTTATGCTGGATGAGGCTGAACGGATGGGTTTTGATAAGATTCTGCTGATTGGCCATCTGGGAAAACTGGTGAAGCTGGCTGGGGGGATTTTTAATACCCATAGCAGTGTTGCCGACGGACGGATGGAAATTCTAACCGCCCACGCCGGTTTGCTCGGCGCAACCCAGAAAACGATGGAAAAAATCATGACCTCTAAAACCACCGATGAAGCAACCGATTTAATTCTGAGCAAAAATTTGCCGGACTATTTTGATCATCTGGCCGAGGTCATAAAGAAAAAGGTCACCGATCGGGTTTATGGCACCATTGAAATGGAAGTGGTGTTGTTTTCCAAGATCCATGGCTTTTTAGGACAAAGCAAAGACGCAGAAGAGTTGAGGAAACGATTATGTACCCATTAAAAATTATTGGACTGGGACCGGGACATCCGGATTATATACTGCCGATCGCATTAAAAGAAATTGAAGCGGCAGAAGTGATTCTCTGTGGCACCCGCCATGCTGAAAGTTTTGATGCCAGTGGTAAAGAAATGCTTTTTATCGGCAAGGGAACCCCCCTAAGTGAGCTGATGGAAAAGGTTGCCCAGGTATACAAGACTAAGAAAACCGCGCTGGTTGTTTCCGGTGACTGCGGCTTTTATAGTCTGCTGACCTATGCCAAAAAAGTAGTACCGGAAAAGGACATTGTCTGCATCCCCGGGATTAGTTCGTTGCAGTATTTTTTTGCCAAACTGGCAATGTGTTGGGAAGATGCTAAGCTGATGAGCCTTCATGGCCGGGATCAGGATTTGGCGGCAGCTCTGGCAAAAAATAAAAAGCTGGGCATTCTTACTGACAAAAATAATAATACTGCGTTTATTGCCGGGATTCTTAAATCAGTCGGTTGTGAAAACAGCTTGCTTTATGTTGGTGAAGAGTTATCCTATCCTAATGAGAAAATAACCCGCTTAACCGTAACAGAAGCCCTGAGCTATCAGGAGGAAGGGCTGGCAGTCGTGGTGGTCATCAATGAGTAAGATAGCAGGATACAAGGACGAGGCCTATATTCGGGGTAAGGCACCGATGACTAAACGCGAAATCCGCATCCTCACCATTTCGTTGCTGGGGATAAACCCCGGCGATGTGGTCGTAGATATCGGCGCCGGCACCGGGGGTCTCACTATGGAAGCAGCTTATGCCGCCGACCATGGTAAGGTCTATGCTGTGGAAGCCAAAGAAACGGCGCTGGAACTGGTAAAAAAGAATAAAGAACATTTTAATGCCAACCATGTGGTCATTATCCCCGGTAAGGCGCCAGAAGTGCTGGCTGAAATTAAAGAGCCAGTGGATCGGGTCATCATCGGTGGTTCCGGCGGTAATATGGAAGGCCTGTTTCAGTGGTGTAAGGCCAATCTCCGGGCCAGTGGTCGGGTCATTGCCAATTTTGTCACCCTGGAGAACGCCGCCCAGGCCACCACCCTGATGAACCAGTATTTTGAAAATGTAGAACTGGTTCAAGTGGGCATCAGCCGGGGCGAAGGCATTGGTGGTTTAACGATGCTAAAGGCCGCCAACCCGATTTTTATTATCACTGGGGATGCTGAATTAAATTAACGACTCAAAGGTTCAAAATGCTATTGACAAGAAGTGCAACCTGGTGTAAAATAAACTTAATTAAATAGTGAACTTGTCCTATATTCAAGGGAAAAAGGTGTAAATCCTTTGCTGTAATCGCAGCTGTAAAACATGATGACCGTCTCATAACCACTGTTAAGAACTTAACGGGAAGGGAGATGGAAAGTTGATTGTTGAGCCAGAAGACCTGTTTGTAGTGATTTCTTAACAACCTCCGATTTAGAGGGCTGTAAGAGCATTATATTTAAATTTGTAAGTATGATTCTTTTATCCTTCTCCACTGGAGAAGGATTTTTTTTCGTCTTGTTGTCGACAACGATTGCAAGCGAACCCAGGAAGTGTGTGATTCTTGGGAGTTGGTTAATTTCTCCTAGCCAAAAGTAGAATCTCTTCGAATAGAAGGACATCTCCAAGTCAGTATTTAATTCCCTTCCTCGGGGATGGTGTGTGACATCCCCGAATTTACCTTGCTTTCATTAATTTACATTTTTGATAGAATATTATTCCTCATTTCTGCTTAGATTTTTCTGGCCAAAAATCTGAGTACCAATAAAAAAAGTGCATCCAGTTCTGGTTGTGCTTTTTTTATTTGCCTTTAAATAAAAAAATTTAAAAAATGCGTTTAAAATGGTATACTTGCATAAAAATAAGGATAATAATCAATAATCAGATAGGAAGGTCACAGATGAGAATTCACTATTTACAGCACGTACCCTTTGAAAATCCCGGCAGTATTCTAGTGTGGGCAAAAACCAATCAAAGTATTATTACCTCGACGCAATTGTATAACGATGAAGCACTGCCGGAGGTAAATGAATTTGACTGGCTGGTGGTGATGGGAGGTCCCATGAACATTTATGAAGAAGATCAATACCCCTGGCTGAGGGCCGAAAAAAATTTGATCAAAGCCGCCATAAAAGCTAACAAGGTGGTCCTTGGTATGTGTCTCGGCAGTCAGTTAATTGCTGATAGCATTGGCGGGAAGGTTGTTCAGAACAAACAAAAAGAAATCGGCTGGCTCCCGATCACGTTTTCTAAAGAAGCCAAAGTGTCACCGCTGTTTGCATTTTTTCCGGACAACCCGGTGGTTTTTCACTGGCATGGTGATACCTTTGTCGAGCTGCCTGAGGCGGCCACGGTCATTGCCGCAAGCACCGCCTGCAAAAATCAGGCCTTCATTTATAACAAAAGAGTTTTTGGCTTTCAGTTTCACCTGGAAAACACCCTGCCGATTATTAATGATCTGATTGCAAATTGCGGCGATGAAATGGTTCCGGATGATTATGTCCAGTTGCCAAAAGAGGTCTTAGCCCATCCGGAATACATCCGTCAGGATAATCAGTGGATGGCCGCCTTTCTGACCCAACTAAAACAGATGGTTGAGGTTGACGATCTTTAATAAAAATTTTTGGCAAAAACAAATGACTGGTGAAAGAATGGGTAAATACCAAGCAAATGGTTTGCAAACATTTAGTTTTGAAAGGAATGTATGATGAAAAAGATAACATTGATACTGACAGCCCTTGGCTTAGCGCTATTGCTGTCAGGCTGCTCGCTGATTCCGAGCATTTTTGGCAATAAATCGGAGTCGGTAAAAAACCAGGAAATTACCTTAGCCTTATCATTTGGCGAAAAAACCGGCACCTATAACGGCCAATTGGTAAAAGGTTTGCCTCAGGGAACTGGCGTGTTTACGGTTTCCAATGATGCTGAAGTTGCCTGGACCTATGACGGTACATGGGAACAAGGCCATTTTCAGGGAATGGGAGAAACCGTTTGGGAAGATGGGTTCACACAGGAAGGTAATTATCAGAATGATCTTTTAAATGGGCCGGGACAAGAGTATCTTGATAAGAAGCTCTTATATGATGGCAATTACACCGATAATCGTTATGATGGACAGGGCACGCTTTACAATTATTATGGCGATATAATTTACGAGGGTAATTTTGACATGGGCTATTACGACGAGACGACTGTCCAGAGAAAGGCCCGATTGGATCCGTTTAAAGCTCAGACCACAGAGTTATCTTATGCCGATGTAGTTGAAACGGCTAAAAATGAAACCGGAAATAAGGTCAAGATGACGGGACGGGTTTATCAGGTTTATGAAAACTTTGAAAATCAACACTACTTCTGTGATTTTATCATGGATTTAAACGATGATCCTAATCAAATGGTACAGGTCTATTATCGCTTAAACTCTGGAGAATCCCCCTTTGTTGAAGGCCAAATGGTAACCGTATGGGGAACTGTTGAATACCTTTATACCGACACCACTGATGATGGTCAGCAATACTCCATCCCCAATGTGGAAGCCTGGAGTGTGGAATAAATTTTAGCGATACAAAAAAACTCCCCGTCATGCAATGGGGAGTTTTAACGTTATCGATAAGAACAAATCTGACAGTCGAATTTCAGATCGATTTTGAAATTGGGCTACTTTGATTTATAATGGGAGTTAAGCGGCAACAAAGCGGCAACAAAGCATCAGTGTTTTACTTTGCCCACGGTCAGAAAAGGATAGGATGGTTCGGTATGTATAAAATACTAATTGTAGAAGACGATCAGATTATAGCAAAAGCACTAAAAAATCATTTGGATAAATGGGAACTTGAAACCCAAATCGTTGCGGATTTCCATCATATTATGGATGAGTTTGTGGCCTATGATCCGCAGCTTGTCCTTTTGGATATCTCCCTGCCATTTTTTAACGGCTACCATTGGTGCAGCGAAATCCGCAAGCTTTCTAAGGTGCCGATTATTTTTATTTCGTCGACCAGTGATAACATGAATATTGTTATGGCAATGAACATGGGCGGCGATGACTTTATTGCCAAGCCCTTTGATCTGGCGGTGGTGGTGGCAAAGATTCAAGCTCTGCTTAGGCGGACCTACTCCTTTCAGGGCCAAGTAAGCCTACTGGAACATAAGGGCGCGATTCTAAATCTTAATGATGCCAGCATTATCTATGTGGATCAAAAAGTGGAGCTAAGTAAAAATGAGTTTAAAACCCTTCAAATTTTACTGGAAAATAAGGGCAAGGTGGTCTCTCGGGATGTGATTATGAAACGGCTTTGGGACAGCGACTGCTTTGTGGACGATAACACCTTGACGGTAAATATTGCCAGGCTGCGCAAGAAATTGGAAACAGCCGGGCTGGCCGATTTTATTGCCACTAAAAAAGGCGTCGGCTATTTAATTGGGGATTAATCGAGGTGTAAAATGAAAATATTATTTGTATTGGGTGCTTACTTGAAAAGTCGGATTAAGGTAATGGTCGCCTTTGTCTTATTCATACTTGTCTTTGCCATGGTATATGCCCTGTATTATTTGCCGCTGGAGCCGATTGTTTATAGTACTGAACTGGTTATGGCTCTGGCCGTTGTTTTTGCCGGTCTGGATTTTGTGCAGTTTTATCAAAAGCATCAGCGCCTGACAGAGGCGATCAGTAGGGCCACCGCTGGGGTGGGGGAATTACCAAAGCCTCGGGATTTGCTGGAAGTAGACTATCAAACCCTGACCCGGGTATTGGCGGAGAATCGGGCTGAGCTGATCTCCCAGTTCGATAACCGGCAAACGGATATGATTGACTACTACACCTTATGGGCCCATCAGATTAAAACCCCTATCTCAGCAATGGGACTGTTACTTCAGACGGAGGAAGGTGATAGGGAACGCACCAGCACCTATGCCCAGGAACTTTTCAAAATTGAACAATACGTCGAGATGGTGCTCCAGTATTTAAGGCTTGAAAGTATGTCATCAGATTTGCTGTTGGTTGAGTATGATTTGGCAGACCTCATCAGACAGGCGGTGAAAAAATATAGCATTATTTTTATCAATAAAAAAATATCGTTGGAGTTGGAAGAAATGAATTGCCGTGTTCTAACCGACGAAAAATGGCTGATCTTTGTTCTGGAACAGATTATTTCAAACGCTCTGAAATACACCAATCAGGGGAAGATATCCATTTATTTGGATGAACATTCAGAAAAAAACCTAATTATTTCTGACACCGGTGTTGGAATCAGAGAAGAAGATATTAAACGGATTTTTGATCGGGGCTTTACCGGTTACAACGGCAGAATGGATAAAAAATCTACCGGCATCGGTCTTTACTTGAGTCAGCAAGTATTAAATAAGCTCTCCCACGTAATTACTGTAACCTCCCAGGTGGGAAAGGGCACCCGAGTCAGCATTGATCTGGCCACTAAGCGGTTTGAAGCCTTATAAGACAACCTTACAAAAGTGTAAGATTAGAAGTCGAAATGTAAGTCGAAGCGATGGCAGGGCAGCTGCGTTTCCTTTATACTTTAGTTGTCGATAAGAAAATTTCAAATCATAGAGGGAGAAAAATAATGCGATTACTCGAAGTAAAGAATTTAAAAAAGATCTATACCACCCGGTTTGGCGGGAATCAGGTACAGGCGCTGTCTAATGTTAGTTTCTCGGTTGAACAGGGCGAATACGTGGCCATCATGGGAGAATCCGGTTCAGGAAAAACAACCCTGCTCAATATTCTGGCATCGCTTGATAAACCCACCAGTGGGGAGGTGTTTCTGGACGGTAAAAATATTGTCACTATCAAAGACAGTGACATTTCGGCCTTTCGTCGGGATAATCTGGGTTTTGTCTTTCAGGACTTTAATCTTTTAGATACCTTTTCGATTCAGGATAATATCTTTTTGCCGCTGGTATTGGCTCAGAAAAAATTTGAAGAAATGAACAGCCGGATTAAGCCCCTTTCGCAGCGATTAGAAATCGAGGAACTGCTACAAAAATTCCCCTACGAGGTTTCCGGAGGGCAAAAACAGCGGGCCGCAGTGGCCCGGGCACTGATTACCGAGCCCAAACTGGTGCTCGCTGATGAACCCACCGGTGCCTTGGATTCCAAGGCGGCGATGAATCTGCTAAAGATCTTTTCAACCATCAATGACCTGGGTCAGACGATCCTGATGGTTACTCACTCAGTGGCAGCAGCCAGTCATGCCAACCGGGTGTTATTTATCAAAGATGGCGAAATATACAATCAGATCTATCGGGGTTCGATGAGTAACGACGACATGTATCAGAAAATATCCTTTACCTTGTCGATACTGGCAACCGGAGGTGAGAACCTTGAATAAGTTTTTTTATCCCAAGTTGGCGCTGGTCAATTTAAAGAAAAACGGGAACACCTACATCCCTTATATACTGACTTGTATCGGATCGATTATGGCTTTTTATACCATCGTTTCAATCCAAAGCAATAAGGGATTAGACGCAATGCAAGGTTCGGAAAGCTTGAAAATATTATTATTCCTCGGGATTATTGTTATTGGCATTTTTGCGGTGATCTTTCTCTTCTATACCAACAGTTTTTTGATTAAACGACGAAAAAAAGAACTGGGATTATACAGTATTCTGGGAATGGAAAAGAAGCATATTGCCAGAGTGTTATTCTATGAAACGCTATTTGTGACGGTAATCAGTTTGAGTTTAGGGCTCCTTGGTGGGGTCCTGATTGGGAAACTGATGTTTCTAATCCTTCTTAACCTTGCTCATATTAAAAGTCCACTTGCTTTTAAGATTGATCAGATGGGTTTGTTATATACGACGGTTGTATTTCTGGCTATTTTTGGCTTGACCCTATTAACTAATTTTTTGCAGGTAAAGCTTACCAACCCCATTGATTTATTAAGAGGTGGGGAGCATGGTGAAAAAGAACCAAAATCTTCATGGCTGATGACGCTCATCGGCGTGATTTCGCTGGGAATTGGCTATGCGATTGCTTTATCAGTGCAAGATCCCATTGAAGCGATACTGCTTTTCTTTGTGGCCGTTATTTTTGTCATCATCGGAACCTATGCTTTGTTTACAGCGGGGAGCGTCACACTGCTAAAATGCTTGAAGAAGAATAAAAAGTTCTATTACCAGTCCCGAAATTTTATTTCAGTTTCCGGGATGATTTATCGAATGAAACAAAATGCTGTCGGTCTGGCTAATATTTGTATTCTCAGCACCATGGTATTGGTCACGATCTCCACGACGGTATCCTTATACATCGGTCAGGAAAGTATGCGGCGGGATTACTATCCCATGGATGTGAGCTTTATTGGTGCGGCTGAAACCACCGATTTTTCGGAGATTGAAAAAATTGTTGTAGCCGAAAAGACCAGTGCCAAGGTGGAAACAACAAATGAACTGTCTTTTGATATGAGTACCTTTACGGCCTTTAAGGAGGGCAGCCATTTTCTGCCGGATATGGTAACGGATGAGAACTTGGATCTAACGTATTATAATACGATCAGTAAGATTACCACGGTACCGCTAGAAGATTACAACCGGATGACGAATCAAAACAAAACCCTGGCAGAAAATGAAGTAATGATTTTTTCAGCCGGTGAGAATTACCAGGAACAAACCGTGGTTTTTGGCGAAAATCTGTTTTTGGTGGTTGAACAGCTCGAATCAGTGCCGATGGACTTCAAAAAGAAATTGATTACCGGAAATAGCTATTATATCATTGTCAATGACGAACAGATGATGTCGACTATTTACACGGCCATGAATGCCAATAAAGACAATGCTGACAGTGAGTCACCAGCGATTCATCACGCCATGATGTTTAATCTCAGTGGCAGTGAAGATAATATTAACCATTTTTCAAAACAGGTGAGGGCTTCGGTTAGTCAGCTCAATCCGGATATTGAGATAAGAAATATTTATGAATCACTGGCAGAACTTTATGGAATATTTGGTGGTTTTTTATTCCTGGGTGTATTTCTGGGCTCCCTCTTTATGATGGCCACGGTGTTAATTATCTATTTTAAACAGATTTCTGAAGGTTATGAAGACAGCGAACGGTTTGTCATTATGCAGAAGGTGGGGATGGATAAAACCGAGGTTAAAAAAACTATTGGCAAGCAGATCTTAATGGTATTTTTTCTGCCCCTGGCCGGAGCCATCATCCACGTGGCTTTTGCCTTTCCGGTTATTACTAAAATGTTAGCCGCCTTCCGGCTGACCAATATACCCCTAATTCTTTTATGCACGCTTGTGGGGGTTGTTGTTTATGCTTTAGTGTATACTGGGGTTTATCTACTCACGGCCAGATCCTATTATAAGATGATTCATTAATAGTTACAACGATTGGTTAATAAGAATCCCTCCCAGTTCATTTAATTAAAAGATCAGTGTTGCCTATCGTAATAGGGGCAGTTAATGGGCCTTATTGAAGGTTTGTAAAAAAATAGAGGGAGGCATCAAAGCTACATGTAAAACTGCTTTTAGCCTTAATTCACTTAAAAAAAACTGTACATTTATCGTATCCATGTTATAATATAACCACAATTAAATAAAAATGTAAAAAATCATTTAGGATGAAAAATTTCATTGAGGGAATCTGGTTAGAATCCAGAACGATCCGGTCACTGTAATTAGTTATGTCTCCTTAAATTGGCCACTGGGCACGTTTTGTCTGGGAAGGCGAGGAGAATAAAAGCTATAAGTCAGGAAACCTACTAATATGATGTACTAAAGTGTCCTTCCAGGGAAAAGGGAAGTTAGTAACATTAACAAAAGTTGGTTCTTGGTGTGAATCATAGAATTGATGGATATGTGTAATGATAAAACCTTTTTTCCCATAGTATTGTGGGGAAAAGGTTTTTTTTCGGTAAATTATCATAAAATGGAGGTTAGCATGGAGAAAATGAAAAAAACCATGACCGTTGTGGGAATCGCGTTTTTAATGGTTGTTTTGGCTGCCCAGCCTGTAAACGCTATGCATATTATGGAAGGCTTTTTACCCATTGGTTGGGCTGTTTTCTGGTGGGTGCTAGCCCTGCCGTTTATCGCCTTCGGACTCTATCAGGTTGGGAAGATATTCAAAGACAAACCTGAGCAAAAAGTTCTTTTAGCCATAGCAACGGCTTTTACCTTTGCCTTATCAGCGTTTAAACTGCCTTCGGTAACGGGGAGTTCTTCTCATATGACAGGGATCGGCTTGGGCGCGATCCTCTTGGGACCCTTTGCCACTGTAGTAGTTGGTACCATTGCGCTTTTGTTTCAGGCGCTGCTGCTGGCTCATGGCGGGCTGACAACTTTGGGTGCCAACGCCTTTTCGATGGCAATTGTCGGATCTTTTGTGGCTTACGGGATTTACAAAGGGCTGTCAAAAATCAATGTTCCCAAAGCCTTAACCGTTTTTTTAGCCGCCTTTATTGCCGATCTGGCAACCTATGTAACCACCTCCATCCAGTTGGGACTAGCCTTTCCGGACCCGGTCGGGGGGATTGTAGCTTCCGTTGTTAAGTTCTTAAGTATTTTTGCGATTACCCAGATACCACTGGCAATTATCGAAGGCATTTTAACCGTACTGGTGGTTAACGCCATTTACCAATATAAAGAAAAGGGGATTATTTCAAATGAAACTCTCACCGATAACTAAGGTTGTTCTGATTTTATTAATTGGCGCACTGATTATTATCCCTCAGATTGCTTTGCCGGACGCTGAGTTTTCAGGCGCAGATGATGCTGCTGGAACAGCCATCACCGCAATCGATGAAAATTATGTGCCCTGGTTTGAAAGCTTGTTTGATCCCGGCGAGATGGAAGAAAACCTATTCCTCTTCCAACAGATTTTAGGTGTCGGCGGTCTGGGAATCTGCTTTTTCTACCTTTATAAAAAGTCGAAAAAAAATGAAAAAGCCGATAAATCAGTGTAAATAGTAAGATAAAGCAGTACCGACACTTGTTACATCATGTTGTGACCTAGGGGTCAGACCCTGTGCATCAAGGCGGACACGGCGGGAGCCTGTCCGAGCTTGCAGTATACATCAGATTAACAATTGGTCGGTACGGGAGTTTGTCACCAACCTGAAGTCCGGCGACTTATATAAATATTAACTGCATCTTAGAAGGAGACAACCATGATTGATCGTTTTGCCCATACCAATAAACTAAACAATGCCAATCCTACTGTGAAGGTAGTGGTTTCGTTAGTCATGCTCCTTTCGGTTTTCTTCATCAATGAACCCCTGTATATGGCAGGGGTTTTTGGTGTTATGGTGGGGTGTACCCTATTGTGGGCAAAAATTCCGGTGCGGATTTATCTGCATACCCTGATTTTTGACTCCCTCTTTATTATCCCCGGAGCCCTGGCGTTATTGTTTACCATCGCCAGCGGAAGTCGTGGTAGTGGTGATTATTTATTTGCATTTAACTTTTTTCAGTTTACCATCGGTATCACTGCCACCAATCTGGTGCTGGCCAGCCTGGTTTTCTGTCGAGCGATGGCAGGAGTTTCCTGTATGCTTTTTTTAATTTACACAACCCCGGTGATGCAGATCGCCGGAGTCATGAAAAAAGCCCATATCAGCAATACTTTTTTAGAAATATTTGTTTTAACCTACCGCTTCATCTTTGATTACTGGGATAAACTTAAAGTCATGGCAACTGCCCAGGAATTGCGGTTTGGCTATCGCAATTTTAAAGTTGCCATCCAATCCATTGCAATGATGTTAAGCAATTTGTTTCTCATGGCCATTCAGAGCTACGAGGAGATGACACAAACCCTGGAATTAAAGCAATATCAGGGAGATTTTCATGTAAGCTATCGGAAAGGTCTGAAAAATGATTAAAACTAATAATTTGACATATCAATATCCGGACGGCACTAAGGCCTTAAAAAGTGTCTCTATTGACGGAAGTAAAGGGAATTGCATCGCCCTGATCGGTGAAAACGGAGCTGGAAAATCGACCTTGATGTCGGCGCTGATTGGGTTGATCAAACCAACGGAAGGAACCGTTTTTTTTAAAGAAGAACCCTTATCCTATAAGAAAAAAAATCTCTATGAATTTCGCAAATCGATTGGGCTGGTGATTCAGGAATCGGATAAGCAGGTCTTTTATTCCGGCATATATGATGATGTGGCCTTTGCTCTGAGGAATATGGGCATGGCTAGTGCGGTCATCGATGAGCGGGTGAAGGCGGCGATGGAAGCCACCGGCATCACACTTTTGGCCGATCGGCCAGTGCATTATCTCAGTTATGGGCAAAAAAAACGGGTGGCGATGGCCGGGGTTTTAGCCGTCGAACCGGAGATCATCCTGATGGATGAACCCACCTTAGGGCTCGATCCTAAAAGCAAGGCTGGGGTCAAAGCGATCATCAAAGGGGCACTGGCTAAGGGCATCAAGATTATTTTATCCAGCCATGATATGGATTTTATTTATGAATTTTGTGATTACACCTATGTGCTCCATCATGGCGGCGTGCTGGTAGAAGGTGAAACCACTGCGGTTTTTAAAAATACTGAAGCCCTGGAAACCGCCAGTTTGGAACAGGCAACCATGACCCGGCTGGAACAGTGTCTGGGGATTAAAGGGTTTCGCAGCATTGCTGCCCTGGAAGAAGCAATCAGAAATCAGAAAAAGGAGGTTCAAGTGGATGAAACTGGTAGTAGCGGGAATTAATCATAAGGATACACCTTTGGAAATTCGGGAAAAAGGGGCTTTTCTTCATCGCACCTTGAATGAGGCCATCCAGACCCTTTTGAATGAAGCGGATATAGCCGAGGTGATAATTCTTTCAACTTGTAACCGCAGTGAGATCTACGTCTCGACCCGAGACCAGGATGCGGCTGGGGAAATTTTAACCGATTTTTATCTTCATGAAAAATCAGCGGAACTGGCACCCTATCTTTTTGTTAAAAAAGAGCGGGAAGCGATGGTCCATCTCTATGAGGTGGTTACCGGTTTGGACTCGATGATTTTGGGCGAAGATCAGATTTTGGGTCAGGTCAAGGATGCGTTGGAAAAATCCCAGGCCATCAAGGGCTGTGGTAAATACCTGACGAAAATGTTTCGGGAAGCGATAACCTTTACTAAAAAAGTGAAAACCGATTATAAAATATCCGAAACCCCCTTATCCTTAAGCTCAACCGCGGTAAAGCATATCAAACGGGCGTATCCCGAGGATTATGGCGATAAAAAAATACTCATCATCGGGTCCGGGAAAATGGGTGTGCTGGCACTGCGCTATATGAAGGCCGAAGGCTTTTGTAACCCCTACATGACTAACCGTACCTTTCATAATATGGATCAGTGCGAGGCCATTCATGAAAACGTCCAGATGATCCATTATGAAGACCGCTATCAAGTCATTCCCGACATGGATGTGATTATTACTGCCACCGCATCGCCTCATGTTGTTTTGAAGGCCGCGGAAATGAAATCGCTGCGTAAACCGCTAACCGTGATCGATTTAGCACTGCCCCGGGATGTCGAAGAAGCCGTTGGCAGCTTACCTCAGGTAAAACTGCTGACCATTGATGATTTTAAAAATATGATGGATGAAAAAATGGCTTATCGGGTCAAGATTGCAAAAAAAATAGCGGCCGAAATTCAGGATGAAATCGATGGTCTGTTGTCCTGGGTGACCCACGCCAAGGTCGATAATATGGTTCGTGATTTAAACGAAACCTCCCGGCAACTGGCTGAGGAAACCATTGAAACCCTCTGCGGCCGATTAACCTTAAGTGAAAAAGAAGCGGTTTATTTGGCTAAGGTGATCCGCTCCAAATTTCGGGAAATGGTGATGCCGCCGATTAAACAACTAAAGTCACTGGAGTGTGAAGAACAAATTATTGGCATTGAAAAAACCGTGACCTATCTGTTCCCGGGAATTCAAGACAAAAAAACACAGGAAGATCAACAAAATGATGACACCGCTATTATTTAACTTGGAAAGCAAAAAGGTTCTGGTTGTCGGCGGTGGCAAGGTTGCTGCCAGACGGATTGTCACCTTGTTGGAAAACGGCATGCAGGTTATCGCGGTGAGTCCTGTTTTTTTGGAGTCGATCATTAAAACTGAGAATGGTCAGCTAACCCGGATTGATTCCGGCTATCACAAAGAGCAGCTCATTGGTGTCGATTTGGTAGTAGCGGCAACTGACAATCATGAGCTCAATGGACAAATTAAAAGAGACTGTGCGTCCCAAAAAATATGGTGCAATCGGGTCGATGATCCGAAGGATTCGGATTTTATTTTTCCTTGCGTTATTCGCCGGGGTGATTTAACCCTGTCGGTCTGTACCGAAGGGGCCAGTCCTTCTTTAACGAAGCACATTATCGACGATCTGGCCGACCGCTACGATGAAAGCTATACCGAAAAAACAGCCTTACTGCGATTACTGCGACAGGCTGTTTTAGCGGGTGATGGTGCGCCGAATGAAAAAACTGAAAAACTTAAAGAATTGTCCCGATGTTCCAATGCAGAACTCAGGTCAAAACTAGGAAATAACTGACAATTGGAGATAAGAGAAATGAATATAAAAGTTGGAACAAGAGGCAGTACTCTGGCCCGAACCCAAAGCCAGTGGCTGATTGATGTCCTGGCCAAAGCCCATCCGCAAATAAACTTCGAGATGGTGATCATTAAAACAAAAGGCGATCTGGTTCAGGATAAACCGCTTGATAAAATCGGTGATAAGGGATTGTTTACCAAGGAGTTAGAAGATGCGCTGCTATCCGGCGACATCCATATGGCCATTCACAGCATGAAGGATATGCCCTCAAAACTGCCCGATGGCTTAGCTTTGACGGTTCCAACCGTTCGGGAAGATCCCCGGGATGTCCTGCTGACGCCCCATCAGATTTCTTCACTGGATGAGTTGCCAAAGGGTGCGGTCGTAGCAACCGGAAGCAAACGCCGGATCAGTCAACTACAAAAACTGCGGCCGGATGTAGAAATCGTTGGCATTCGCGGAAATATCGATACCCGGATTCGCAAAATGCAGGAACAGCAGTTAGATGGTATTATTCTGGCCGCGGCTGGTCTCAAGCGGATTGGTCGGCTTAATGATAGCACCTATCAGACGGTAGCCTTGCCGGAGAACACCTTTATTCCGGCACCGGCTCAGGGAATTCTGGCAGTCGAAGTCCGGGAAGATAATGAGACGGTCAAAGAATTGATGGCTGCCATTAGTGATCACAACACGATCATTCAGATGAGTGCCGAACGCAGTTTTTTAAAGGCCTTAAACGGCAGCTGTCATATTCCGGTTGGTGCATTTTGTGAAATAAAAGCAGACACCATTGTGCTTTATGGACTTTATGGTTTGGAAGATGGTAGCCATGTGGTCACAAAGTCGATTGAAGGCACACCCGAGGAGGCAGAAAAGTTGGGAAAACAATTAGCAGCAGCATGTTATACCGCAGTGCATAAAAAAGTTGGGAAGGTTTATCTGGCTGGTGGCGGATGCGGAGATCCTGGTCTCTTAACCGTTAAAGCCAAGGCTATTTTAACCAAAGCCGATGTGGTGGTTTATGATGCCCTGGTCAATGAAAGCTTTTTAAATGATGCCCGAGCAGATGCCGAAATTGTTTATGTCGGCAAACGAGCTGGCAATCATGCCATGCGCCAGGAAGATATCAATGCCTTACTTGTCCAAAAAGGCTTAGAAGGCAAACTGGTATTGCGCTTAAAAGGCGGAGATCCTTATGTCTTTGGCCGTGGCGGCGAAGAAGGGGAAGACCTCTATGATGCTGGCGTCCCGTTTGAAGTGATTCCCGGGATTACCTCGGTTATCGGTGGACTGGCTTATGCCGGGATTCCGATTACCCACCGGGACTGCGTGTCTTCGTTTCATGTCATCACCGGACATTTAAAATCCAACGCCTATGATGGCTCATCGGATCTGGATTGGCCGGTGCTCGGTAAGTTAAAAGGCACCATCGTCTTTTTGATGGGCGTCAAGAATCTGGAAAAGATTTGTGACGAACTGGTTAAAAATGGCATGAATCCCGAAATGCCGGTGGCTGTGGTTCATCGGGCATCGACCCCCTATCAGCGGGTCGTAACCGGAAACCTGACCACCATCTACGACATTGCAACGGCAGCAAAAATCACCGCCCCCAGCCTGATTGTGGTCGGGGAAGTCGTCAATAAAAGGCAAAAACTGCGGTTCTTTGATCAAAAACCATTGTTTGGAAAAAACATTATCGTCACAAGGTCCCGGGAACAAAGTTCCCAGATGGTTGAAAAAATCACTGAGTTGGGTGGTAATGCGATTGAATTTCCAACCATCAAAATTGTCCCCATCAACGAAGCGGCCTGTGATGAAAAGGTAAAGTGCCTTAAGGACTACAGTCACATTATTTTTACCAGCATCAACGGCGTGGAAATCTTTTTTGACTCCCTGGCCCGCTGTGGCAAAGACGCCCGCGCCTTTGCCAATCTGCATATCACCGCCATTGGTGAAGGAACTAAAAAGGCCCTCTTAGCCCGGGGCCTCCAGGCCGATTTTGTGCCGGATAAATATGTCGGCGAAGAATTAGTTAGCGGGTTGGCGCCGTTGCTTAATAAAGACAGCCGGGTGCTGATTCCCCGTTCCCAAAATGCTCGGATCTATGTGGTTGAAGAACTAGCTAAAATCTGTCCGGTCGACGAGGTGAAAAGCTACGAAACCATCCGCGAAGATCACGCCACTGTTGATCCACTGGAAATGTTAAAGAACAAAGAAATTGATTATATTACCTTTACCAGTTCCACTACCGCCGAGTTTTTTGTCGAAAAAATCGGCGCCGCGCACATCAACGCGATCAACTCGGCAAAAGCGGTGTCAATCGGCCCCCAAACCTCAAAGAAATGCCTGGAACTGGGCATCGCTGTGGACATCGAAGCCGAAACATATACCATCCAGGGAATGCTGGATGCGATTTTGAAGGATGCTCAGAAATAAGATTTGAGTAAAAAAGCCGAGGTAGTACCGACAATTGTTATATCATGTTGTCTGCATCAAGGCGGACACGGCAGAGCCTGTCCGAGCTTGCAGCAGACAACAGATTAACAATTGGTCGGTACGGGACATGCAAATAACTAGAAGTAAATAGGAGGTCAGCAAGATGTTGCCAACACGATTACGAAAAAATACAGCGGTCAGGAATTTAATCAGAGAAACCCAGCTGTCCATGAATGATGTGGTTTATCCACTGTTTATCGTCGACGGAACTGGCGTGCGCAAAGAAATCGGCTCCATGAAAGATCAGTACCATCTGTCTTTGGATATGCTGGAGGCCGAAACCCTGGCGCTAAAAGAACTGGGCATCCGTTATGTCATTTTGTTTGGGGTTCCCGATGAAAAGGATAACGAAGCCACTCCCGCCTTTGTGGATGATGGTTTGGTTCAGGAAGCCATTCGGGTGATCAAAAAGGTTGATCCAAAAATGTATGTGATCACCGATGTCTGTTTGTGTGAATATAAAAGTGATGGCCATTGCTGTTTCTTTGAAGAAAACGGTGAGATCCGACGAGCCCAGACCTTAGAGACCTTAAGCAGAACGGCGCTCAGTCATGTCCGCGCTGGAGCCGATATGGTCGCTCCTTCGGATATGATGGATGGTCGCATTGACCATATGCGAGAAACCCTGAATCTAGCCGGTTATGAGTCGATTCCGATTATGGCCTACTCGGCTAAATTTGCTTCCAGTTTTTACGGCCCCTTCCGGGATGCCGCAAACTCAGCACCAGCCTTTGGCGACCGTCGCAGCTATCAGATGGACCCGGCCAATTCCCGGGAAGCCTTAAAGGAAATGGTTCTGGATATCGCTGAAGGTGCCGATATTGTGATGGTTAAACCAGCCATGCCTTATCTGGATGTTATCGTCCAGAGCAAGGAACTTTCCTATTTACCGATGGCCGCCTATCAGGTCAGCGGCGAATATGCGATGATTAAAAATGCTGTCGATGCCGATCTGATGGATCGTCGGGCGATCTTTGAAAGCCTGCTTAGTATCAAACGGGCCGGAGCCGATATCATCATCACTTATTTTGCCAAAGAACTGCAGGCCATGCTGAAGGATTATCAATAACAGCAAATCATTTATAAGTCATGAATCTATTGTTTAAGACAAACGCAGTACCGACAATTGTTACATCATGTTGTATGCCTCAAGGCGAACAGTTGCGAGCCAGCGACTGATTACTCGACGATTAGTGAATTAGCAACTGTACGAATTGCGCGCATACAACAGATTAACAATTGGTCGGTACGGTAGGGAGCGAACACCTGAGTTTTACATGATAGTGAAATAATTATTATTGGAGATATTATGAATCGAGAAAAATCAGAACAATTATTTATTGAAGCAGAAAAATATATTCCCGGCGGCGTCAATAGTCCGGTGCGGGCGTTTAAATCGGTGGACATGCCACCGGTTTTTATTGACCATGGCAAAGGTGCCAAGATTTATGATGTCGACGGTAACGCGTACACCGACTATATCTGTTCCTGGGGGCCACTGATTTTAGGTCACGCCTCACCGGTTTACTTTGAAGGGATTCAGGAAGCACTGGAGAAAGGCACCAGTTTTGGGGCCCCAACCGCCATCGAGGTTGAAGTGGCTAAGTTGATCACCGAAGCCTATCCGTCTATGGAAATGGTGCGGATGGTCAGTTCCGGAACCGAAGCCACGATGAGTGCCCTGCGGGTCGCCAGAGGCTATACCGGACGAGATAAGATCATTAAATTTGAAGGCTGTTACCACGGTCATGCTGATGGACTGCTGGTTAAATCCGGGTCCGGCACGCTGACCTTTGGAGTCCCGACCAGCTCAGGGGTGACCCCGGGAACGGCCAAGGACACCTTAGTAGCAACCTATAACGACATTAACAGTGTCAAAGCGCTCTTTGCCGAAAACCCTGGCGAAATTGCCGCTGTCATCGTCGAACCGGTGGCTGGGAACATGGGCGTTGTACCACCCGATCTGGATTTTATGAAAGGTCTGCGAGAAATTACCACAGCCGAAGAAACGGTGCTGATTTTTGATGAAGTCATCACCGGATTCCGTTTGGCTTACGGTGGGGCCCAGGAAGTCCTGGAGATTAAACCGGATATGACCACCTTAGGGAAGATCATCGGCGGCGGAATGCCCGTCGGCGCTTATGGCGGACGTCGGGATATCATGGCAACCGTGGCCCCTCTAGGCGGCGTTTATCAGGCCGGAACCCTGTCCGGGAATCCGATTGCCATGAAAATGGGACTCAACACCCTGACTTATCTGCGGGATCATCCCGAAGTTTATACCGAAATGGAAGAAAACGCCAAGCTGTTAGAAGCCGGCTTTAAGGCCAACATTAAAAAAACCGGGGTCAAAGCCCAGATGGTCCGTTTCAAAGGCATGACCTGCTGCTTCTTTACCGATGTGCCCATCGATGGCTACGCTGCCGTGATGACCTCGGATACCAAAGCCTATACCAAATATTTCAAAGCGATGCTTAATGCCGGTAACCTGATGCCGCCAGCCCAATTCGAAGGCATTTTCCTCTCCTCCGCCCACACCAAAGCGGACCTCGAAAAAACCATCGCTGACCATTATCAGGCATTAAAAAAAATATAAGTAAAAAAATGCAAGCATTAATAAGCTTTGCTGTTAGACCAAATACTTTGTTTTTTTAGGCGCCTAGAAATAGACATAATTGATCCAGCCTAAAGCTGTTGATAAAAATGATGTAGTACCGACAATTGTTACATCATGTTGTACGCATCGGAGCGGACACGGCATTGCTGTCCGATTCCGCGGCGAACAACAGATTAACAATTGGTCGGCACGGTAACATTTGACAAACCTTGCCGGTACGAAAACAGTTTAGTATTTAGGATCGTCAGCAAAGCTACCCCAAGTTCTATAATAACAAATAACATAAAATAGGAGAATCACTTAATGGAAAAGAAAGCATTACTGGTCATCAGTTTTGGTACATCTTACCCTGAAACCCGAAAAAAAACCATTGCAGCAACCGAAAAGCATCTACAAAAGGCTTTCCCGGACCATGATTTTTATCGCGCCTTTACCTCCCGGATGATCATTAATAAACTTAAGAAACGCGATGGTGAAGCAGTTGATGTTCCCCAGGAAGTTTTAAAAAAACTCAAGGCAGCCGGTTATACCCATGTGCAGTGTCAAACCACCCACATCATCAACGGCCATGAGTATGATATCACTCTAAAAGAACTGAAGGCCTTTGAAAAAGATTTTAAGTCTCTGACCCTGGGTCGGCCACTGTTAACCACAGTGGAAGATTATGAAGAGACAGTGGACATCGTGATGAAACAAATGCCCAAACTCAAAAAAGGCGAAGCCCTGGTCTATATGGGCCATGGCAGCGACCACCATGCCAATTCAACCTATCCGTGCCTGGATTATATGTTTAAAATGAAGGGCTATGAGGATGTTTATGTGGGAACCGTAGAAGGTTTCCCGGAGCTGGAAAACATTGTGCCATTACTTCAGGAGAAGAAATACAAAAAGATTTATTTGGCGCCCTTTATGCTGGTGGCTGGTGATCACGCCATTAATGACATGGCCAGTGATGATGAAGACTCCTGGAAGGCGGTTCTTGAAGAAGAGCGGTTTAAAGTGGAGTGTATCCTCGAAGGTTTGGGTGAATACACCGGCATTCAGAACATGTTTTTAGATCATTTAAAAAAAGCACAGCCCGTTACAGAAATGTAGGGACATTATAAAGTTTAGGAGAAATATTTGATGAATACAGTGTATATGGTGGGTGCAGGCCCAGGAGATCCAGAGCTGATTACCGTTAAGGGTCAACGAATTGTTAATGAAGCAGATATTATTATTTATGCCGGTTCTTTAGTCAATAAAGCCATTATTGCCGGTCACAAAGCCGATGCCGAAATTTTTAATTCCGCATCGATGACCTTAGATGATGTCATCGCCGTGATTAAACGGGGAACCGAAGAAGGCAAGAAAATTGCCCGGGTTCATACCGGTGACCCCTCCATTTATGGCGCTATCCGTGAACAGATGGACCGACTTGACGAACTCGGAATTCCCTTTGATGTGATCCCTGGAGTCAGCTCCTTTGTCGCATCAGCAGCAGCTCTTAAAAAAGAGTTTACCCTGCCGGATGTATCCCAAACGGTTATTTTAACCCGCCTGGAAGGTCGAACCCCCGTTCCGGAAAAAGAAAAGCTGGAAGATCTGGCATCGCATCAGGCTTCCATGTGTATTTTTCTGTCGGTCCAAATGATTGATGATGTAGTGGCACGACTCATGAAACATTACGCCCCAACCACCCCAATTGCCATTATCCAACGGGCAACCTGGGAAGATCAGAAAATTGTCATGGGCACCCTGGAAACCATTGCTCAGAAAGTCAAAGATGAAAATATTACCAAAACTGCCCAAATTTTAGTAGGTGATTTCCTGGGCGATCAGTACAGCTTATCCAAGCTTTATGATCCCAGCTTTACCCATGAATACCGTCAAGGAGTTTTGTAAAACCGTGAAAACAGAAAAATGGGCCATAGTCACCCTGTCACAAGATGGCGTGGCCCTGGCAAAGCGGCTGGCAGAACATCTGGATGACCGCGAATGCCACATCTACACCAAGGAAAAATATGCCAACGAAACCACCAAAATCATCACCACGGATATTTCTACCTTTATGGGCAGCATTAGCGGGGCGTATCAGATCATCTGTTGCATTATGGCAACCGGCATTGTCGTCCGGGCGATAGCCCCCCATCTAAAGCATAAATCCTCTGATCCGGGAATTCTGGTGATGGATACCAAGGGGGCGTTTGTAATTAGTCTGCTGTCCGGTCATTTGGGTGGTGCCAATGATGCCGCTCGGCTGGTGGCTAAACGCCTTTCGGCCCAGGCGGTTATTACCACTGGCACCGATGTGAAAGGAACCATGGCTGTGGATGTGTTGGCCCAGAAAATTAAGTGTGCGATTGATGATTTTACGGCTGCCAAAGACGTAACAGCCTTGATCCTAAATGGTGACCCGATTGCTTTAGTTAATCGGGAAAACTGTGATTTGGATGCGGTTATCCTGCCTAAGAACATCGAAACGGTGGCAGATTTAACCGAGCTAACGAAATATCTGGGCGTTATTATTACGACTTTGGATACAAAAAAAGCAGAATTGCCAATTCCCAGTGTTAAGCTGGTTCCCCGAAAACTGGTGCTGGGCGTAGGCTGTCGTCGGGATACCCCGGGAGAACGGATCATCGCGGCGATCCAGGAGACCTTAGCGTCTCTGAATCTTAATGTCAAAGGGATTAAATCTCTGGCCACCATCGGCTTAAAAGCCGAAGAAGCGGGAATTATCGAAGCCTGTGCCTTTTTCGCGGCTAAAAAAGTCATTATCCCCAATGAAATGGTGCAAATGGTCCAAAGCCGTTTTGAAGGATCGGATTTCGTTTTCAAAACAACCGGTTTATATGCCGTTTCCGAACCCTGTGGTTTTGTCGCCTCCGGATTTGGAAAATGCCTGCGGGAAAAACAGAAACTGGGCGGAATCACTCTATCGGTGTGGCTGGATGAAAATTAGAAATAAGAAAATTTACAAACAATAATTGCTTTGCTGTCTGTTTCGCACAAACGGATAAGAAAGCAGCACTGCACTATTGTAATAAAAACCTTGCTAAAAAAAGGAGAAAAGATGAGCAAAATTTATGTCACAGGGATTGGTCCCGGACTGTATGAACATATGACCGAGGCGGCAAAAGCCAGCCTGGCTGATGCTGATATTATTGTCGGCTACAAAACCTACATCGATATTATTGCCGATTTAATTGGCGACAAGGAAGTCCTTTCTTCCGGAATGCGGCGCGAAATTGACCGTTGTGAAAAAGCCTTGGAACTGGCTGAACAGGGCAAAAAAATCTGCCTGGTTAGCAGCGGCGATGCCGGTGTTTTCGGGATGGCCGGCATTATGTTAGAAATCGTTGAGTCAAAAAATAGTGATGTGGAAGTTGAAATTATTCCCGGTATTTCAGCCGCCAATGCGGCCGCTTCAACCCTCGGTGCGCCGCTGATGCATGACTACGCCGTCATTAGTCTTAGCGACCTGCTCACTGATTGGGCAGTCATTGAAAAACGTTTGCACTGCGCCGGTGAAGGAGATTTTATTATTAGTCTCTATAATCCCAAAAGCAAAGGCCGTCCCCACAATATTGAAAGTGCCCAGAAAATTTTACTAGAATATAAAGCTCCGGAAACCCCAGTGGGAATTGTTCGTAATGCCAAACGTAAGGACGAGTCTTATGTGATTACAACCCTCAAAAAAATGCACGAAGCAGATATTGATATGTTTTCGATGGTTATCATCGGTAATTCCAAAACCTATGTGACTAGGGATCAACTAAAAATGATTACCCCGAGAGGTTATCAGCTTTGATACTGGTATTGGGAGGAACCCTCGACAGCCGCTTATTAACCAATCTTCTGCTTGAAGAAGGGAAGGAAGTCTGTTATTCGTCACTGACCAATATTGCCACCGATCAGATCTCTGAAAACCCCCTTCTGACCAAGATTTCAGGACAATTGGACGCCAGCACCCTGCGGGAAACGATTACCATTTACAATATTAATCTCTGTATTGACGCCACCCACCCCTATGCTCAGGAAATTTCTGAAAACGCCATTTGGGCTTGTGATGCCATGAATGTGGACTATATTCGGCTGGAAAGGCCGTCGAACATCGACGAAGGAAATGATAGTGTGGCCTACAATACCTATGAGGAAGCACGCGACTATTTAATCGGTGCGATGGGGAAAAGTGATAAGAATATTCTTTTAACCACGGGGAGTCGACAACTGGAAGCCTTTGAAGGCCTGCCCAAAAACCGAACCTATATCCGGGTATTGCCGACAGCCGGGGTTTTAGTAAAGTGCGAAAACCTGGGCTACAAGCCCCGACATATTCTGGCTCTACAGGGCCCATTCTCGGTTGAAATGAATGTCGCCACCATGAAAGAATACAAGATCGGCTTTGTCGTCACCAAAGATAGCGGCGATATTGGCGGCATCCGTGAAAAGGTTGAAGCGGCCCGACAAGTCAATGCCAAAATCCTATTTATCCGTCGCCCCGCCGTCGCCTATCCTCGGTCTGTCACCACCGTTGAAGACGCCGTTGTTTGTGCATTGAAAAATCATTAGAAAAAAAGCTCACGTCAGTATCTTAATCACCACAGAAAGTTAAGAAAAAAAGGAGAAAACATGGCAAAAAATATTATGTTTATGGGCACCGGGTCATCAGTAGGAAAAAGTTTGATCACTGCTGCCATGTGCCGGATACTCGATAACCACGGTTATCAGGTGGCACCCTATAAATCCCAGAATATGGCGCTTAATTCATTTATCACCAAAGACGGCAAGGAAATGGGTCGAGCCCAGGTAGTCCAGGCGGAGTGCGCCCGGATGGAACCTCAGGTTGAAATGAACCCGGTATTGCTTAAACCAAACTCCGATGTGGGTTGTCAGGTTATTCTGATGGGAAAAGCTGAGTTTAATATGGATGCCATGGATTATCATGCCCATAAACCCAAATTGGTCGAAATTGTCATTTCGGCTTATGACGCGTTGGCTGAGGGCAAAGATGTGATTGTGATCGAAGGCGCCGGCAGTCCCGCCGAAATCAATTTGCGGGATAACGATATTGTCAACATGGGACTGGCAGAATTGGTTGATACCCCGGTGGTACTGATTGGTGATATCGACAAGGGTGGTGTTTTTGCATCGATTTATGGTACAATTATGTTGTTGCAACCCGAAGAACGGGCCCGAATTAAAGGCTTTATCATCAATAAATTCCGCGGTGATGTGGAGTTGCTAAAGCCCGGCATCAAAATGATTGAAGAATTGGTTAATGTCCCCTGTTTGGGTGTTATCCCTTACAAGCGCTTTGTCATTGATGATGAAGATAGTGTCAGCGAACGGTTTGATAATAATTCCGAAGGCCTGATCACGATTGGGGTGGTCTATCTGCCGCATCTGTCAAATTTTACCGATTGCACCGCTTTTGAAATGCATCCTGATGTGAAGGTGGAATACTATCGTAACCAGCGCGATCTGCAGCTGGCTAACCCGGACCTATTAGTGATTCCCGGTAGCAAAAATACCATTGATGACACCTGTCATGTGATCAACAGTAAAATGGGTGATGAAATCCATCGGCTCCACGATTGCGGGGTACCGATTGTGGGAATCTGCGGCGGTTATCAGCTACTGGGTAAAGAAATCCGTGATCCTTTCTCGGTAGAGTCAACCAAAGGTAGTATTGATGGACTGGGACTTTTAAATATTGTCACCACCATTGAAGAAGAGAAACGAACGGTGCGAACAACCGGCAAGGTTTTAGGTAACTTCATGGGAATGGCGTTGGCTGACATGGATGTGGAAGGCTACGAAATCCACATGGGCACCAGCGAAGCACTGGATCAGGCTAAGCCTTTTGCAATACTTGCTGATGGCACCGTCGATGGGGTGATTGCCGAAGATGGCACGGTGATGGGAACCTACCTTCATGGGATCTTTGATAACGATGGATTAAGGGAAAAAATCATTGAAGCCCTGCGCGTGAAAAAGAATTTAGAAGCCGGTCCCACTGCCTTTGATTTTAAGGCCTTTAAAGAAGAACAATATGATCTTCTGGCAGAGACGGTAGAAGCGAGTTTAGATATGAAAAAAATAATGGAAATCATTGGAGAAATTAAAAAGTGAATCTAATTGAAGGACTTCCCCTGGGTTTAGGGGGAGGCTTTTGGTTTTTACTGATACTCTTTGGCGTGTTGCTGGATTGGCTAATCGGGGATCCCCCCTGGTTGCCGCATCCGATTATCGCCATGGGGAAAACCATTGGCTTTTTAAATAAAAAACTGAATCATGGCAAGCACAAAAGAGCAAAAGGATTTTTACTGCTATTTTTCGTTCTGGGTCTGACGGGCGCGATTGTCTTTGGCCTGCAGTGGGTGCTTTACAGCATTAATATTTATCTGTATATCATCTTTAACCTGTACTTGATTGTTACGTCTCTGGCGGCAAAAACACTGGCCATTGAAGTGCGTAAAGTGATGAGCGCCTTAATGGGTGGTGATATTGAAGTTTCCCGAACTCAAGTGGGTTATCTTGTCGGACGGGATACCTCACAACTCAAAGAAACGGAAATCATCCGGGCAACGGTTGAGACCACTGCCGAAAATACCATTGATGGGGTTTTAGCACCGATTTTCTATCTGTTGCTGGGAGCCCTGATTCCAGTGCCCTGGCTTAATCCGGTGATGCTGGTAATGCTCTACAAGGCGACCAATACGCTGGATTCGATGGTTGGATATATCCAGGAGCCATATAAGGATTTTGGCTATGCTTCAGCAAAATTTGACGATCTCATCAATTTTATTCCAGCCAGAGTCGGCAGCATCTTTATGCTCGTTGCCGGGATGTTTTTAGGATATACTTTTAATGACGGCTGTCGCATTTTCAAGCGGGATCGTCACAACCACAAGAGCCCTAACTCGGCCCATCCGGAATCGGTGGTGGCAGGGCTTTTAGGTATACAACTCGGCGGAACCAACCAGTATTTTGGTGAAACGCTGGAAAAGCCCACCATTGGGGATGCTAAATCGCCGCTGGAAATATTGGATATTCGGGAAACCATCACCATTATGTATGGCAGCGAGGTGGTCCTGATGGTTTTGGCCACCTTAATGGCGGTGATTATTTATTCGTTTTAGCAAACTGAAAAATCATTGAATTTGCACTAAGTGAATTTGCAATCACTGCATTTAAATAGAAAAATTTAAATAAGAGAATGTTAATAATTGGAGAGTCGACATGAATAAACACGGCGGATATCAGGGCGAAAACAAAGAAATGCTGGATTTTAGTGTTAATATTAATCCCTTGGGAATTCCCGCGGGAATCCGAGAAAAGTTGATTGCCGGGATTGACGAGTTAGTGAAATACCCGGAGATCTCTGGCGTTTCGGCGATCGAGAAGATTGCCAATGATCTGGCGGTGCTACCGGAAAATATCATTCTCGGTAACGGTGCGATTGAGCTGATCTACCTTTTTGCCAGAAGCATGGGGCCGGGAAAGGCGCTGATTGTTCAGCCAACCTTTAATGAATATGAACGGGCCTTAAAGCTTTATGGCTGGGAGGTGGTTCATCATGTCGTAACAGAGCAAGATGGTTTTATCATCAACCCGGAAGCATTAACGGCGGTCATTAAAAACGAAAAGCCCCAGGCGGTTTTTTTATGCAATCCCAATAACCCCACCGGTCGGGTTCATAGCAATGGTTTTATCAGAGAAATGTTAGAGCATTCGGCTCCGGAAATTAATTGGTTTCTGGATGAATCCTTCATGGATTTTTCTGAAGAAAGTGGCAGCCTGTTATTGGTTAAAGAAGCGAAACCGTCGGTCTTTATTTTAAAATCGTTGACGAAGTTCTATGCTCTGCCGGGACTTCGGATTGGTTATGGGGTCGGTGTTGCCCCAATGATTAAAAAAATGGAGCACTTTAAAGAACCCTGGACCATTAATGCCCTGGGGCTGATTGCAGCCACGGCTGTTTATGATGAAAAAGACTATGCCGCAAAGACTAAAACTTATATAAAGGGAGAAGCTCAGCGGGTATTTGAAGCTTTAAGTCAAATCAAAACACTGAAGGTTTATAAAAGCGATACCGATTTTCATCTCTGTCGACTGTTTACGGGAACTGCGGCGGAGCTGCAGATGGCCCTGGAAAAAGAGGGTATGTCGCTTAGAACCTGCGAAGATTTTATCGGTTTAGACAAATCATATTTTCGGATTGCGATAAAAAAAGAAGCAGATAATACAAAGCTTTTGACTTTTCTTAAAAACTGGAGGAATTAATTATGGGTCAGTTAATATTTATAACCGGCGGTGCCCGTAGCGGTAAAAGTACTTATGCCGAAAATTTAGCCCGGGAATCGGGCAAACCGGTCGCTTATATTGCCACTGCGATCGCCTTTGATGATGGCATGAAGGACCGCATTGCCAAACATCAGGCGCAGCGGCCAGATCATTGGGGAACCATCGAACAATATAAGGATTTTCAGACAATGACCGACAATCCCGTTTTTTTGCAAGCCGAGATTGTTCTTTTTGACTGTCTGACCGTGATGACTACCAATAATATGTTAGATTTTCCGGTTGATTATGACACTTGCGCGATGGAAAAGGTGGGCGAAATCGAAGGTGCTATTAAGATTGAAGTGGAAAAACTACTGGATGTTTGTCAGGATAAAACCCTGATTGTAGTCTCGAATGAGGTGGGTTTGGGTCTGGTGCCGGCCTACAAGCTGGGTAGTTATTTCCGTGATATTGCCGGCCGGATGAATCAACTGGTGGCCGGACGGGCTGATGAAGCCTATCTACTGGTTGCTGGCTTACCGTTGAAATTAAAATAAAAAACAGCAAAAGCCCATTTTTGGCGGCAATTACGGTTGCAGCTAAAAAGGGCTTTTGTTTTATCTGAAATAACAGGGGGTTAATAAAGATGGATCAAAAATTTTTACGAGCGGAGCTGTTAGGCTTGGTCGATGAGAAATACCGTAAATTTTCCAGCGGCTTGACGCCGGGAACCAATAATATTCTGGGGGTGCGCTTGCCAGCACTTAGGAAGATCGGCAAAAGAATTGCCAAAGCAGACTGGCGAAGCTATTTGGAAACAGCTCAGGTTGACAGCTTTGAGGAAACCCTGCTACAGGGAATGGTGATCGGGTATGCGGATGTGGAATTGCCAGAACGGCTGATGCTAATAAAAGACTTCATCCCAAAGATTGACAACTGGTCAATCTGCGACAGCTTCTGCACGGGTCTGAAATTCACAAAAAAGCATAAAGAGGAGGTATGGCTTTTCTTACAACCATACCTCAAGTCAAAAGAAGTTTACGAGATCCGTTTCGGGGTGGTGATGTTTATTACCTATTTTGTCGAAGACCGCTATCTGGAGCCGATGTTTCTAAACTTTAATGCCATTGACTGCGACAACTACTATGTAAAGATGGCCGTTGCCTGGGCGATTACCAGCTGTTTTACGGTTCTTCCGGAAATGACCATGATTTATCTCAAAGCTAATGATCTGGATGACTTTACCTACAATAAAGCCTTGCAGAAAATCACTGAATCGCGGCAGGTAAATCCTGACATAAAGGTACGGATTCGCTGTATGAAACGGAATAAGAAATAATTTTCGATCAATACTCAGATATCTAAACCGGCATTATATCCGGCGGTTGTGGCAGTGTAGAGGGTTCCCTGGCTGGTGGTGCAATCACCGATGCAGAAAACGGTATCAACAAGATTGGCAAATTTGGATACTTCCAGCAGGTTTGGTTTAACACCCAGGGAAAGAATCAGGGTATCAAAATCCACTTCTTTTTGACCATCGCTCCCTTCAACTAGAACGGCATGATCCACAGCCTTAATCAGTTGATGGCTCGCAAGGATGGTCACATTTTCTTTTTTAAGCAGCTGCAGCATAGCAGTCATCGGAATTGGTGAAGGGTCAAGCATTTTCTTTTCGCTGACCATTTCGACAATCGTGACATTTTTACCTTTCCGGGCCAGGTCCAAAGCGGTTTCACATCCAGTTAAGCCACCGCCAGCGATGACCACATTATGACCGACTTCAACCGATCCGGATTCGACATCACCGACCCAAACAACATCGCTGCCATCTAAACCGGGAATGGCGGGGATATTGCTTTCGGCACCGACGGCAATAATCAGGGCATCCGGGGACTCGGCCATGATGTTTTCAGGGGTTGCCGCGGTGGATAGTCGCAGCGAAACATTGGGGTGTTGGCTGGTCATGCGGATCGTCCAGGCCAGATAATTTTTAAGATCAGCCTTGAAATTCGGAGCAACCGCCAGCCGCAGGGTACCCCCGAGACAATCGCTTTTTTCAAAAAGAATGACCTCATGGCCACGGTCGCCGGCGGTTCTGGCCGCTTCCATGCCAGCTGGACCACCTCCGATGATGACCACCTTTTTCTTTTGATCCGCCAGTTTATTGATATCTTTTAATTCACATTCCCGGCCAGCCTGGGGGTTAACGGCACAGGCAACTCGGAGTGGTTCCATACCATGGGTACGATTCAGACACAGTACACAGCGGATGCAGGGACGGATTTTCGCTTCATTTCCGGTGCGGGCTTTGTTGACGCTGCTGGGATCGGCAATAACGGTACGGATCATCGCACACATGTCGGCTTCGTTGTTTTCAATGATTTCGGCAGCCAGATCCAGATCAATGGAACCAACGGTGGTGATCGGAATATGAATTCCCGCCGCTTTTTTAATACTGGCGGCATAGTGGGCATTATAACCACGTTTTAGATAGGTAGGCTGGGTGGTGATCGGAACCATTTCGTCATCCAGTAGCATCCCGGCGGAAACGTGAACCAGATCGATTTTGTCCTGAATAATTTTTATAAAAGCGATGGTTTCGTCCAATTCGACGCCGCCGGGAACCAGTTCAGCGGCACTCAGGCGAAATTCAATGGCCAGCTTATGGCCAACCTTACTGCGAATGGCATCGAATAACTCACAGGCAAAGCGGGCCCGGTTTTCGATACTGCCACCATATTGATCGGTGCGGTGGTTAAACAGGGGCGAGAAAAAATTGCTGACGAGAATACCATGGCCACCGTGGATCAGGACCATATCCATACCCGCTTTCATGGCCCGCTCAGCGGCATTTGCAAATAAGGTTATCCAGTTTTTTATTTCTTCCTGGGACATTATGTCGATGGGCGATTTGCCTTCCTCGGGCAGATCATGACCCATGGCAAATCCCGCCAGTTCAATGGAGGCTTTGGCGCCATAACGATGGACCGTGTCGGCCAGAACCGCTAAACCGGGAACCACATTGTTGTCGCCGATGTTCACGCAGAAACCGTTCATGTGTCCAAAGGGCGGAGTGACCATCGAAATACCAACAGTGACAATTCCGGCACCACCTTTGGCCAGAGCCCGGGTCCATTCGATCAGCTCCGGGGTTACCAGTCCTTCCGGGGAAGCCAACCGCGGCGCCGCTGGAGCGGTTTCAATTCGATTTTTAACAAGCATATTACCAATTTTAATCGGGGTGAACATCTTTGCGTATTTAGAATTCATTTCAAACCTGCTTTCTTTTGTAAATCGTTTACTTAGATTAATTCTATCAGGAATATGAGCTAAAACAATGTCAATTCAGCAAAAAATAGTGAGTATTTTATTTGCAAAATGACAACAGATTGATTTGCATTTTAAGTATTGAATACATATAATATAAACGAAAAGAAGCGATTTATAATTTTAAAAAGCAGGTTAGCGATGAAAGAAAAGAAAAACGCGAAAGACTCAAATCGAATTCGGGTGAAAAGTCATCCAGATGAACAGAAAACGACTCACATGATCAGAACCTTATGCATGCAAAAACGGCGTTTCGAACGAAAAAAAGCAAAATTGATGACGGCTCTTTTATCATGCGGAGGCCTGCAGCATATCATTGATATCGCTTATGAGGTATTGGGAAATCCGATGTTTGTCAGCGATATGGGCTACAATGTGGTGGCTTTTAATAAAAATGCCGAGGTTGGTGATCCATCCTGGCCTTCCACCGCGCCGGAAGAAGAATTTGATGCTTATGAACGGATCAAAAAACTCAATGACAGTGGTGTGTTTGAACGGCTTTATTCCAGCGAGAGCCCCTGCATTGAAGAATTTGATTATTCGCCAACCCGCTGGATGGCACATAAAATTGCAATCAATGATAAGAATATTGGACATATCGCCGTGGTTGAGGCCAAAAAAGCGTTTGAACCGATGGATTTTGGGCTACTTGAATTGCTGTGCAGTGTGGTAGCCAGTGAGCTGCAAAAGGAACCCATTCAGAGCAGTCAATTATATAGTGAGGTTGAGCATTTTCTGATCGGCATCCTTGAAGAAAGAATTTTTAGCGCAGAAATAATTCAAAAGCAGGGGAAAAAGCTGGGACTGTATGCAAAAGAGCATTTATGCCTGGTTACAGTCAGTTCGGAATTAAAAACAGAAAAGGGAATGTCGTTAAGCTATGTTAAAAGCATTATCAATCGTATCTTAGGAACTGAAAAATCAATTCTTTATCAGAATAAAATCACTGTATTGTTGACAAGTGATAAAAAAGAAGCGGTTTCTGACGGTGCCAAAAGTAAGCTGATTGAATTTTTAAACAGTAATCAGATGAAAGCTGGTGTCAGCCCTTATTTTCAGGATTTGGCAGGGCTTAAAAGCCACTACAACCAGTCCGTCAAAGCATTGGAATTAGGAATAGCGATGAATCCGGAGGAATCCCTTTATTATTATGAGGCATATGCCTGCTATCATTTATTTGAAATAGTGGCTGGTCAAACCGGCTTAAAAGACTTCTGCAATACGGCATTAACTGATTTGATGGGTTATGATCAGCAATACAAAACAAATTATTGTCATAATCTGTGTATTCATCTTCAGCATGACGGCAATGTGACAAAGACTGCCCGATATTTTAAAATTCACCGAAACTCAATGAAATATCGCATCAAAAAAATCGAAGAAATTATGGCAGTGTCACTGACAGATAGTGAAATAAAATTCTCATTGATGATGTCGTTTAAATTGCTGGCTTATTTAGGCGATGAAAAATTACTGAAGGCTTAAGCAATATATGAACATTTAAAGCGATCAGACTAAGTCCGAATAATCTAAAGCGATGGTGCCTACCAATTTATTAAATCATACAATGCGAAAGTCAAAGGGATCGATGTGGATCAAAGAGACCTATCTAAAACAGCCGATCGGCTCCAGTTGGCGACCGCGGTTACCGATACTAAGTGAATCCGATGGTCTAGCCTGTTTAACTGGCAAGACGCTTTTAGGGACTAAAAAAAGTCCGCAGTGTCATATGGCTGCGGACTTTTTTTATGTGAGAGAAGACTTATAAATTTGCTTTTAGACAGCCTTACTCATACCGCAGTGCATCAATCGGATCCAGCTTGGCGGCCTTATTGGCCGGATAAAAACCAAAGAAGACGCCGATGGCCATCGAGAAACACAGGGCAATAATCATCGGACCAAAGGGTGGTGTTGACGGGAATTTCATTAGTGTGCTACCCAGTATCCCTAAGCCGGAGCCGAGCCCGACGCCGATCAGTCCGCCAATTAGGCAGATGATAATCGCTTCAATAATAAACTGACTGCGAATGGCTGAATTACGCGCCCCCAAAGCCTTACGGATGCCAATTTCCTTGGTTCGTTCGGTGACCGACACCAACATAATGTTCATGACGCCAATCCCGCCGACTAACAGCGAAATACCCGCAATAACCGAGATCCCCAGAGATAAGGTTCCAAGCATTCCCGTCGCTTCACTGGCCATGGCTTCCAGACTTTCAGCCTGAATGGTGAAATCAGATGACTTTGCCAGGGTTTTGATAAAATAGTCTTTGCTGATTTGAGAAAAGGCTGCGGAGTCGGTCCCGGAGGTTGCCATAATGGTAAAATTGGTGTATCCGGAAACATTGGCCGTTTCGCTGTTTAAAGCCATAGCGGTTGAAATAGGAATAAAACACTCAATGCGAGTTTCGTCACCCATATTAAACAGCGGGTTATCAATCACCAGTTTTTCATAAACGCCAATGACGGTATAGGTCTCATTGGTATTTTGGGTATCAACCTGAATTTCCATCCCTAGGGCATCACCATGAATACCAACCAGACTATTGCGAACGGTTGTATCAATAATGATGACATGGCGGTCGCCTTGCACATCGCGGGGGCTGATAAAGCGCCCCTGAACCAGTTTGACATTATTAACCATGCTATAGTCAGGGCTGACCCCAGTGAGGGTGACATTTCGGTGAATATAGCCTTTGCTAAGCTCACCAGCGCCCAGCGAACTGGAGGTACTGATGGCTTTAACCTCATCAGAATAGGCCGCTTTGAAGTTTTCCAATTCGTCCATGGTCACATAGTCGTCTTCTTGAAAGGTGGAGGCCACCTCATAGTTTTTGGCGGTTACATAAACCATAATATTTTTTCCGCCGATTTTATCCATCGTTTTGGTGACGGAGCCAGTCATCGCCGAACCCAGCGTGGAGATTGCCATAACTGAGGAAATCCCGATGATAATTCCCAGCATTGTTAAAAGAGCTCGCATCTTGTTGGCCCGCAGTCCCTCCAGGGCCAGCCGGATATTTTCAAACAGATTCATAGTAACCCTCCAATTGATATTGATCATTCTTGCGGTTATCGACAATGGAACCATCTCGAAGTCGGATGGTTCGTTCTGTTTCTTCGGCCAATTCGACGTTATGGGTAATTAAAATAATCGTTTTTCCCTGTTCCTGATGGAGCCGGTGAAAAATATCCATAACCAGGCGACCGGTATGAGTGTCCAGGGCTCCGGTCGGTTCATCGGCGAGGATGATGGCCGGATCGTTGGCCATCGCCCGGGCAATGGCCACGCGCTGTTTTTGTCCGCCGGATAATTCATTGGGCCGATGATGGGCTCGACCACTCATTTCCACCAGCTGAAGGAGTTCAGAGGCCCGTCGTGATCGTTCGCTCCGCGGCACTCCACCGTAAAGCATCGGCAGAGCCACGTTTTTTAAAGCCGTCGAACGGGGAATGAGATTAAAGGTCTGGAAAACAAAGCCGATTTTCTTGTTGCGGATTTTTGAAAGCCCATCGTCGCGAACATTTTCCATTGGCAGATGATCCAGATAATAGTGCCCTTTAGTGGGGCGGTCCAAGGCTCCAAGAATATTCATCAAGGTGGATTTACCGGAACCGGAAGCGCCGACAATCGATAAAAACTCACCTTCATAAACATCCAAATCAATACCGTGGAGAATTTCCAGTTCATTGGGGGTACCCAGATAATAAGATTTGACAATCCCCTGCATTTCAATAATTTTATTTCGCATCATTACACCGTCAATTCTTCAGTCACTGTCGTACCGGGCTGCACCGTAGTAACGGCCATACCGGGCTGGACCGTTTGGGGCTGGCTAATAATGGCGAGTCCATCGCTAAGTAGATCACCGGCGATTTCAATTAAAGAATCAGTTTCCAGACCCGTGGTGATGGGAATCGATTCGACTGTGAAAGAGCCTTGTTCGACAGGATTTTCTTTGGCAACATAGACGCAGGATTGACCGGAATCATTCATCACCAGAGCTTCAAAGGGAACACAGAAAACATCGGGACGTTCTTCGCTGATTATGCTTAAGCGGGTAGTCATTCCGATTTTTAATCCGGTGGTATCGGATGGAAGGTCAATTTCAACTTCAAATTCAGCCTTTGTTGCTGTTGAACTGGTGGCGGTTTCGGTTTTAATTGCTGTTGGCGCAATTTTAGTCAGGTTGCCGGGGAAAACGGTATCCCCAGTAGCATCCGATTTTACCAGCACCGGCATATTTTTGTGGATGTGATTTAAATCAGCTTCTTTAATCTTGCCTCGCACTTTAAGGTCGTTGGTGTCCTCAATGGTAAAAAGCTCACCATTGGCGGGGTTCCCTTTAACGGCGTTCATGGCGGTGATGGTTCCACTGGCTGTGGCCTTGACATAGCTGTAACTGTCACCTTCTTTGTTGTAGAGCTGACATAACCAATCATCTTTATCGACCCATTGACCAACCGAAACATAGAGTTTTTCGATTTTATCATTGCTGGTATCGCTGACTTTGACCTTGGTATAGCTTTCAATGACACCAGTGGCGGAAATGGTGTTTTGCAGGGTTGCTTTTGAAAGTGGGGTGGTTTTGACAGCAACCGCCGGGGTGGGTTGGGAATTGCCATAAACATAGGCACCTCCGCCGACCAATAGGGCTACCCCGATCACAACACATAAAATAATTCCTTTTTTCTTCATAACGTCTCCTCTTAACTCATTTTGGTACGAGATTAAAAAATAAATACTTGCGACTTTATTTAATTTTGTTGATTGTTTCTCCTAATTTTTGATGGCAGCGTATTTACTGATAGGATAGTTTAAGTATAAGCGTTAATTATGAAGATCAGGTTACTCAAATTCTTAAGAATTTTTGACAATAAAAAAGACCCCGAATTGGGGTCATCAATTGTTTTATCGTTACTGATGAATCGGCAGAATCAGTTCAACCTTGAACAGCTGGTTGAGTTGATAGTAGTCGATCCGTCCCTGATGGCGGGTGATTATTTTTCGGCAGGAGTCCAGGCTGGAACCTTCGTTCTCAATGACATTTTTGCCAGCAGCATCGGGATTATTTATGGTTTTATTGCGCAAAATAATGCAGAGTTCGTTTTTATTAAGGATCAGGCCAAAATCGACCGGTTTGTCGGGGTCGGCATACTTAATAATATTGGAAGTCAGATAGTCAAAAATGCGTTGGAGCTGTTCCAGATCAACCCACAGGGAGAAATCCCGTTCGATGCAATTTTCCTCGACAACATCGTATCCGGCTTCTTTTAAAGCCTGGCTGGAAGTGTTCAGAAGTTGATGAATCAGGGGTTTTCCGTTATAGACCTTGAACTGGTAGTAGCCCTTGCCATTATCGGTAAAGGCATGCTCAAAAAGATCGTCAATAAAACGGATGACCTGATACGCCTTTTTAAGAGCAATCTTAAGATAGGCTTCTTTTTTGGAAAAGTCACGTTCATCAGGGTTTTGAATCCGCTCAAGATAGCCGATGATACCAGTTAAGGGGGCATGTATTTCGTTTGAAACAGAGGTGATAATATGATGATTTTCCATCTTAGCAAGCGATTCAGCCTTGTTTTTAGCCTCATATAAATCATGAATCAGATTCACGTTATTGGCAATATCAGTGAGTTCGTTATGGTCCTGAAGTGGAATATAGGATTCAAAATTCTCAGCGGCGATCCGTTCGGATCCTTTTTGCAACGTTTTAAGGTAGCTTAATTTTTTGCGAATTAAATGGGACATGATAATAAAAACCAATAAATTGGGGACAAGTGTAAACAGAATGATAAAAAGCGGATGATAGCCCAAACGGGGTAACAATGCGAGGTTAAAATAAAAGCCCCAAACAAGTGCAACAACTAAAGTCAAACTCAAATATTTTATTAAGACCGAGACCAATTCCTCATCGGGTCGATTCTTACTGTTTTTTATTTTGATCGGGTCGGGTTTATCGTTTTTCAATTGACTATTCCTTTCAGCATGTTTTATTATACAATCATTGTAAACTGGAATGCGATTATAATCAACAAGAGCTTTAAATTAAAGCTGCCTTAAGTAAAATCAGCCTGGCGCTGTTCCGATTGAAGTAATTTGTAGGGGTTTGTCAGAAAATGGTTTAATTCCCGGTGGTTTTGGGATATAATAAAATGATATTATTATGAGGAGAAATTCAAATGAGTTTATACGATGCGTGGAAAAATTACATCGAAGAGAATTGTAGCACCCAGGAAGAACAAAATACCTTTTGGGAAAAATATTGTGCTGAGGAAAAGGTTCTGTATCAGAAGATTCTGGGCGAGAAAATTACAACCATTTCCGGTAAGGTAGAAGACCTGATTAAAGAAAGCAAGATGGTTCCGCCCCAATACATGGGTTTTCTCGATGGCATTAGCGACAGTCTAACGGCCCCTATTGATCTTGAGACCATTGACTTGGATTCAGAAGTCAAGCTGGAGATCGATTTTGCCAAACTTTATAAAAATATGCTGGCAGTTCCGGCAGAATGGCTTTATACTTTGGCGGAATGGGATAACTTTTTCACGGTGGAGCAGCGAGTTGAGCTGGAAAAAGAATACAAGCGATCAAAAACCGTGGTCAATGAGGTAAAGGTTGGTCGAAACGATCCCTGCCCTTGTGGCTCCGGGAAAAAATATAAAAAGTGTTGTGGACTATAAAAAAAAGAGCGAAAGCTCTTTTTTTAGTGGTTGATAACTTCATGAATATAGAAAACAGTAATCATTGAGAGGGCAATGTCCGGCGAAAATTTACTTAAAAAGGTTGACATTCGTTCCGGACTGAGATCACCCCGAATACTCAAAAAGACAAGATAAAAAGTAATGAAATTGTAACGTAGCAAACTGCTGTTGGCAGGGGTAAAAAAGGTTCCGATGATTTTAGGATTATCCAACAGATTGAGGTTTTCATCCAAAAGCCGGTTTAGTTCTTTAAGAATGGCCTGAATGAAAAAATCAATGGAATAGTTTTCCAGTCGTGGGACACCCACGCTTTTGCCGGTGATTTCCAGCATCGCAAGGCTGAGGGGCTGGTTTCTAAACGAGGTTTTCTGCAACAAGTTTTCCAGGGTTCTTAAAACATCGTTTTTCCCGGCGTCAGGTGATAGGCAAAGCAGCGCCAGCATTTTTTGCAACTGTTTCTGGTTTGATAGCGGTTGACCCAAGGTATTGATGAACTTCCTGAAAAAGGTGTTGCTTTTTTTTGTGTTCAGGTAAAAGTATCGGCCGTCGACTAGGCCAAAAACCTTTAAGGCATCCAGATAACCTAATTGGATATTCAGCTCGATTTGCCTGGAATCGAAGTCGAGGACGCCGCCAAGATATTCGGAGTTATTAACAGTAATGATTTTTGCTTGTTTATCCCGTACCCATTTACGCATTCCCGGAGCAGGGAATTCCACCGAAATAATCTGGTTGAAATGCTGTTCCAGCATAAAATTTATCGGGACATTATCAAAAAACCCCCCATCAAGATAGGTTTTACCATCAATTTCCAGCTTCTGAAAAATGGGTAGGGCAGCACTCGCCAGCAAATAGTCAATCAACTGACCGTTGGGAATGTCCTCTATCATTAGCTGACGTGGCTTCAGGCTGGTAATATCAACTGTTACCAGTCCGAACCGGATCGTTGAGCGGCGGATGGTGTCTTCACAGATCATTCGGGTAAGATTGTGTCGGAGCGGCGAAATATCCAAACCGTCTGAAAAAAGAGCGGCTAAAAAACCGGTTCTGAACACATCAAAACTTTCCTTTGACCACTTATCCACATAGGTATTGGTCATTTCTTTATTTAAATCAAGAACCTGGTTAATGGTCAGATTGGACCAGAATTCCATGGCAATTTCATAGTCATCCTGGGCAATCATAGCGGCGTTTAGCGCCCCGACCGAGGTTCCGATCACAGCCCCCAGGGAGTAATCAGATTCTCTGAGCGCCTTCCAGACGCCCATTTCAAAGGCGCCCTTGGCACCGCCACCACTAAGAACCAGGCCATACGGTTGTTGCGACATTTGATGTTCACCTCTTTGTTAATAAGAAATGTGTTGCTAAAGAATCGTTTGATTAGTAGTACATGCCGTCCATCAGACCACCCAGCATTCCCATGCCGCCGACTCCAATGCAGGTAATGCAGGCAAAAACCATCAGTACGGTAAAGGCCATCCCAATGATTGAACAAATCAGACCGGCCATTGCCATACCAGTGGGCAGACCCTGGAGCTTTCGTTCCTTCATGGCAATCATCCCAAAAATAAGACCGACGGCGCCGGTAAACAAACCACTACCGATAAAAGTGATAACACTGACAATTGAGATGATCCCCAGCGTCAGAGCAAGGATTGATTTAGAATCATAGGTTTCTGCAACCACTTCCGGATGACGTTCATCGTAGGGAGTCCGATTACGAACGATAAAGATGAAAATCGGTCCCAGGAAAGGGAAAATAATACTGAGGACCAGATAAAGGACCCGGTGATCCTTGTCATAAATACTGTAAAGCCAGAATTGAGCGGCATAATAGTAGAAGCTCAGTGCCAGTGATAACAAGATGCTCACAAAGGCGCCCAGATAAGGGATGAATCCAAGAACCATCATGACAATACTTAAGGCCAGACCCATTAGCGGAAGAAAGAGTTTGGCATAGGGAATGTGCCAGGTGCCGATAGAAACATCATCATTGATCAATTCACCCATCAGATAACTGCTGGCGAAAGGAATCCAGGCCAACCAGGGGTTATCCAAATTTCGGTTTTTAGCCATGGTATAAAGACCAAGTGAATTAAAAACGTAGCAAATTATGCCAACAACGAGACTGATCGCTAAAATAATACCGAGAACTGACATAATAACGGGCATGATCGCCCAAAAACTGTCAGGATGGGAAGAAATACCGCCCATATAACCATCATAAATATCCATAATAATACCTCCTAATAAGTTCGGATATACTGATTATACCCTAAAGTACGGTAAATATCTAATTTTTCAAGTGTTTTTGATAAAGGGTCTGGGGAATTTTAATGATAAAAAGTAATCCAAATGCAATAACAATCAGGCTGATAAACTGTGAGGTTGAGAGAAAACCGATGATGCCTCTGGGATCGGAGCGGAAAAACTCATTGATGAAACGAAAGATACCGGCAGCGATTAAATAAAAACCGGTTGTAAAACCAGGATTTCTGCTTTTCCACAATACCACCATCAGAACTAAAGTGAGTATAAAAAGAAAGGCCGATTCAGACAACTGGGCCGGAAACAGACCGATTCCGGAGGGTGGATAGGCGCCAACGGGATAATGGACAGCCAAGGGACCATCATAGGGAATACCATAACAGCAGCCATTGAAGAAGCAGCCAATCCGGCCGAAGGCCTGAGCCAGTGCTAGCGATGGCACTGCAATATCAAAAAACTTGATGGCGTCAAGTCGATAGACGCGAGTGTAAAGAAAACCGCCCAGGATTCCGCCGATCAGTCCGCCATAGAAGACGGCACCACCGGTGGCGAGTCGAATCAGGGCGGTCTCCGGGCTGGCGATCAGATTGGGCAAATCGACAATGATATACAGTAGCTTGGCCCCGATGATCCCACCGATGATGCCAAAAAGTCCGAAAAACATGGCATCCATCGTTGAGATATGATATTTTTTAGCAGTTGGAATGGCCAGTAGAAAGCCGCATCCGGTTCCAATTAAAAACAGGACCCCAAAGGTCGGGATGGTATATTGAAAGATATGAATAAGGGGGTACATAAAACTCCTTTCATTGGGAAGGGTGGGATAAAAATAATTAAATTTGATTCTCAGGTAAAAAAAATAGACGATGGCAGTCGTCTATTTTTTTGCTTGAATCAGCCAAACATCGCTGCGGTGCCCAATAGTCCGACACAGGCCACACAGGCGATCAGTACAAGTGCACAGAGGGCGAGGCCAATGATATTAAGGATCAAACCGGCAGTCGCCATGCCGTTTGGGGTAAACCCTTCCAATTCGCCGGCTTTGCGGATCTGGATGGCAAAGATTAAACCGATAATCGCACAGATAATACCAATAATGGTAAAATAACTAAACCAGATACTAACCAAGGATACGATTCCCAATACAAGGGAAGCAGTCGCCTTATTATTATACTGTTCCATGTAAGCCTCCTAAAGTAAAATTATTTCTCTCTTTAGAATACGCTTGTTGGGAAAAAATGTCAAGATTTATGAATCGCTTTTAACTTATCAACCAGATCAAAAGCGACGTGGTTGATCGTTTGGGAACCAGCCACAAGAACCAGATCATTCGGGCATAAGTTAGCGGTCAGATGGTTAACAATATCCTCAAAGGTCGAAATAGTGACCGTTGGGATACTGTATTTTGCTTCAATGGCTTTTTGCAGATCCTCGGAATAAACATCCCAGTCATTGTCTTCCCGGTCGGAATAAATATCGTTGAGAATAACATAGTCGGCTTTGGCAAAAGCGTCCACGAAATCATCAAAGAAAAAGAAGGTTCGGGAATAGGTATGGGGTTGAAAAACAACCCAGAGTTTATGGTGTTCATAATTGAGACAGGCGTCCACAACCACCTTTAACTCGGTGGGATGATGCGCATAGTCTTCATAAACGTTGATGCCGTTGACTTCGCCCCGGAACTCGAAACGACGTTTAGCACCGCTGAATTTTGCCATCGAAGCGATCGATATTGCGACTGGGATGTCAAGGAAGTCACCGCAGATAATAGCTGAAAGGGCGTTCAGAACATTATGCTGACCAGGGATGATAAGTTGATAATGGCCATAGAATTCACCCTTCTTATAGACATCAAAGCTGGGCTTACCAACATTGTCATAGGTAATGTTTTCGGGATACCAGTCATTTTTTTTGTTCAACCCGTAGGTGACTACCGGGCAGGCTAAGTCGGTGACGACATCGAGAACATCCTGGGAGTCGCCGTAGGCAATCATCAGTCCATCGGCCGGCAGGATTTTACCAAAATTAGTAAACGATTCTTTGATCTGCTTTAATCCGCCTTTAAAATAGTCCAGATGATCCTCTTCGATATTGGTAATGATGCCAATCGAGTGGGAAGTTGTCAGAAAACTGTCGACATATTCACAGGCTTCCACGACAAAGAACGCTTTGCCGTCAATCACGGCATTGCCGCCGAACTCATCAAGCTTGCCACCAATACTCAGGCTGGGTCGCAGATCGGCATCCTGGAGCAGGCAGGCAACCATGGAGGAGGTTGTCGTTTTACCATGAGTTCCGGAAACGGCGATGGTTTTATCAAAGATGTGGGAAAAGAGACCCAGGAAACTGGAACGTTCGATTTTAGGAAGATCCAGATCTGTGGCTTTCACCATATCCGGGTTATCGTCATGAATGGCGGCAGAATAAACAACACAATCGGTGTCAGCAGGAATGTTTTTATAGTCATGCCCGATATGGATTTTGACGCCCAGGCACTCCAATTTTTCGGTGTAGGATGAAGCAACCATATCAGAACCTTCAATGGAAAACCCCTGGGATAACGACATCGTAGCCAGGCCACTCATGCTACTGCCACCAATTCCAATGAAGAATAATTTATTAATCGGTCGGTTAAATTTGTTTTCGAGTTGTGCTTTCAAATTAATCAGCTCCTTTAACGGTAATAAAATCTTAATTATTTCTTAATGATTCAACGAAAAGTGTTGGTTGCCAAGTTAAGAATAGCTATGAAATAACCAAATTATTGGTCAAAATTGGGAAAAACACTTTGATCCGAATTATAACACAGGTGTTTCTATGGAGTAAAGATTAAAAAAAACTTGCACTTTTAATAAAATATGAATAATATTATAACTATTGAGAAAAATGTTCGGATTTAAAAAATCCATCATAGGTGTAAAATGAAAAAGAATGAAAGAATCAGCGTCATCACAAAAATATTGTCAGACCATCCCAACCAGGTTTTCAGTTTCAATTATTTTACCGATTTACTGGAAGCGGGTAAATCGAGTGTCTGTGAAGATGTGGCGATTGTAAAAAATGCCATCGAATTAACCGGTACCGGTTATGTCGAAACTTTTTCCGGGGCATCCGGGGGGATGGTCTATCATCCCCGGGTTACCAGAGAAGATGAGTTACTGATCCTCAAAGAAATTGCCGACTTGCTCCAATCCCCGGCCCGAAAAATTCAGGGTGGCTTTGTCTATTACAGTGACATCCTCTCGAATCCCCGCTATTCTAAAAATATAGGCCGGATTATTGCTTCAAAATATGGCGAAATGGGGATTGAATATGTGGTTACCACCGAAACCAAGGGCATTCCTGCAGCGATGGAAACAGCGCATTATTTAAATGTACCAATGGGCCTGATAAGGCGATCCAATCGGGTCACCGAAGGGGCAACCACCAGTGTAAATTATATCTCGGGGTCATCCAATAAGATTAATACCATGTATTTAAGTCGACGTATCGACCTTAAAGACAAAAAAGTACTGATCATTGATGATTTTATGAAGGGTGGCGGAACCGCCAAAGGAATGACCAACCTGATGGAGGAGGTGGGCGCCGAAGTCAAGGGAATCTGTGTTATTTTCGTGACCCGTTCCCCGGCCGAAAAATTGGTCGAACATTTCACCCCGCTAATCTGGATGGATGACGAAAATCTGGAAGCCGGATTGCAGGTTTCGCTCCATTTAGAAGACTGAAAGCGAAAAGCTAAAAACCCCCTCAGAACCCACCGTTAACACTAAAACAGAAGCTTAGATAAAAGAATTTTTTTGTATTTTCAAACCCTTTTTGAAAATAATAAGAATCGAAAAAAATTAAGGTTTTTGTTTTAATATAGTTGAATTTGTGTTAGTATATATCTAGAATTAGACATGTGACTTTATTTCAAAGGGGAGGCTTACGAGATGGAAATAACGGACGTAAGAGTACGGAAAACGTATCCAGAGGGAAAAATGAGAGCAATTGTCTCAGTTACTTTCGATGATCAATTTGTTGTTCATGATATTAAGGTAATTGAAGGCCAAAGCGGATTTTTTATTGCAATGCCCAGTCGAAAAACGCCGGACGGTGAATTCAAAGATATTGCACATCCCATTAACATGGGTACCCGTCGTGAAATGCAGGAGAGCGTCCTGCGAGCTTACGAGAAGGCCATAGAAGAGGATAACCAAGTAACCAATGAAGAAGAAGCAACAGTTGAACTAGAAGTAGATTACGAAGAAGAATAAAAATTTAAAACGTTTAAAAAAGGGGGAAGTGCTTCCCTTTTTTTGTTGTTAATGATTAGTAGTGGAGATGAAAATGAACGATTCAAAAACCATCATATTGGCAGCCGGCGAAGGAACCCGGATGCGGTCCCAAAAGCCCAAGGTACTCCATCAGGTATGTGGGGAGAATATTCTGGATTACGTGATAGAAGTCAGTAAGACGTCGGGCATTTCGGAGATTGCAGTGATTGTCGGCTTTCAGGCTGAGTTGGTCAAAGAAAGCCTGCCGCCACAGATCACTACCTATTTCCAGAAAGAACAACTTGGCACCGGTCATGCCGTTTTACAGGCACTCCCCTTTTTTGAAGCGCTTAAGGGAAATCTGGTTGTGTTGGTCGGGGATGCCCCACTGATCCAGGCAGAGACCCTGACCGGCCTGGTTCGGGCTCATGAGTCCGGAGGTTATGCGGTAACGGTCTTAACGGCAGAGTTTGATGAGCCCACCGGCTATGGCCGGATGATTAAAAATAGAAGTGGCGAACTGCTTAAGATTGTCGAAGAGAAGGATGCCAATCTGGTCGAAAAACAGATCAAAGAAATCAATTCCGGGATGTATTGCTTCGACGCTCAGGCCCTTGTCCTGGCACTGGCGCAATTAAAAACAGATAATGTCCAGGGTGAGTATTATCTCACCGATGTCATTGAAATTTTGCGGGAAATGGGAAAAACAGCAGGCACCTTTGTGACCCCGGATCCGGAAGACATTCAGGCGATCAATTCCCGGGTGCAGTTGGCAGAGGCAGAAGCGGTGATGCGAAAACGGATTAACCACAGACTGATGGATGCCGGCGTGACGATCATCGATCCGGCAACGACCTATGTGGGAGCCAGAGCAATCGTTGGTCAGGATACCGTCCTCTATCCCAGCGTTATTCTGGAAGGCGAAACCGAAATTGGCAAAGATTGTGTTATCGGAGCAAATTGCCGGTTAGTTGACGCAAAAATTGGGAATAAGGTTTCTATCCAGAGTTCCACAATATTAGAGAGTCGTGTCGATGATTACACCAACGTCGGACCCTACGCTTATATTCGTCCGGGTAGTCAGATTGGCAAGCATTGCAAGGTTGGTGATTTTGTCGAAGTGAAGAACTCCACCATGGGCGACGGCGCAAAGGCTTCCCATTTGACCTATATTGGCGATGGCGACGTCGGCGAGAATGTCAACCTGGGTTGCGGCACCGTTTTTGTGAATTATGATGGCAAAAATAAATACCGGACGATTGTAGAAAAGAATGCCTTTGTCGGGTGTAACACCAATCTGATTGCCCCGGTAACCGTTAAGGAAGGGGCTTATATTGCCGCCGGTTCCACCATCACGGACGACGTCCCGGAAGACAGTTTGGCGATTGCCAGAGCCAGACAGGTCAATAAGGTCGGCTACTTAAAAAAGTAATACAGGTTAATAAAAAAATAGAAAATAGAGAAGATTAAGAAGAGGTATAAAACGCATGGATGGAAAGTATAGTGGAATTAAGATTATTGCTGGGAACTCAAATATGGCATTGGCACAGGAAATTGCCGAATATTTAGAAGTTCAGCTATGTAACGCTGAGGTGGTCTCCTTTAGTGACGGGGAAATCGGCGTCAACGTTTTTGAATCGGTTCGTGGTGCAGATGTTTTTGTAATCCAGTCCACCGGAACTCCGGTGAATGAAAATTTAATGGAATTACTGATTCTCATCGATTCCATGAAACGGGCTTCAGCAGGGCGAATTAATGCCGTAATCCCTTATTATGGTTATGCCAGACAGGATCGTAAGGCGAAATCCCGGGACCCCATCACAGCAAAACTGGTGGCCAATTTATTAACCACAGCCGGTGCTGACCGGGTCATCACAATGGATCTTCACTCCAACCAGATTCAGGGTTTCTTTGATATTCCTCTGGATCACTTATCAGGCGGTGCCCTGATCACTGAATATTACAAAGAGAAAAAAATGGGAAATATGGTCGTGGTTTCTCCGGATGTGGGTAGCGTCAAGCGATCCAGAAAACTGGCCAGAAACTTAAACTGTCCCTTTGCCATTATTGATAAGGAACGTCCCCGTCCCAATGAAACCGCGGTGATGAATGTTATCGGCGATGTTAAAGGGAAAAACTGTATCATGATCGATGATATGATTGATACCGCCGGAACCATTACCTCCGGGGCCAACGCTCTTCTTGATCTTGGTGCCAATTCGGTCTATGCCGCCTGTAGTCATGGGGTATTTTCCGGGCCGGCCATCCAGCGAATTCAGGATTCTGCGATTGAGGAATTGGTCACACTCAATACCCTGTGTATTCCCAAAGAAAAACAGATTGAAAAAATAAAAATTCTTTCCACTGGAACTCTTTTCGGACGGGCCATTGATTATGTCCATTTTGGTCGATCGCTGAGCAAGCTTTTTGTGGGAAGATACGTATAGGATAGCCGATGCATCTGATTGTGGGATTGGGGAACATTGGTAAAGAATACCAGGGAACCCGACATAATATCGGTTTTGAAACCCTTGATTATCTCAGTGATAAAAAGGGTATCACGATCACCAAAAAAGAACAGAGCGGAGTAACCGGTGTTTATCGTGAAGCGGGGCAGAAGATTATGCTGGCCAAGCCGACCACCTATATGAACAATAGTGGTCAGTGTGTGGCCGGGCTGATGAATTTTTATGATATCCCCCTCGAGAACCTATTGGTGATCTATGATGATATCGACCTCGCCACGGGTGACGTGCGGATTCGGCAGCACGGCAGCGCCGGGACTCATAACGGCATGCGCTCGATTATTTCGCATTTGGGGAATCCCGAATTTTCACGAATTCGGATCGGCATTGGTCGACCCCGGCCAGGTTCTGAATTGGTTCACTATGTTCTGGGACGTTTTCCCAAAAGTGAATTTCCGGCCATTGAGAATGCCATAATGGAAGCCGCAAAAGGGGTGGATATTTTTGTCAAGGATGGCATTGATTTAGCGATGAACCGGATCAATGTGCGCAAAAAGATAGAAAAAACCGCAGAAAAAAAGACTGAAGAAATTCAGGAGAAACAAGAATAAAAGACAGCGATTAATACGTGAAAAAAGAATGAAAACAGGGGGCCCGGGTTTTAAACCCGGGCTATCCGTGTTTGAATATGAAAGAAGAAATCATGGAATTACTTTATCAAAACCTTTTGAAGGCCGAATCGATCCAAACGATAATGAACAACCTGGCCCCGGGAGAAATAATCAATCTCGCCAATGTCAATAACAGCTTTAAAGAAGTGCTTACCGGACTGATCTTAAGGCAACAGCGAAGGCGGATGCTTTTTGTCACAGCAACCGATTATCAGGCCCAGAAAACGGCCGAAAATCTGGCGAAAATTCTAGGAAAGCAAGTGCTTTATTTCCCGGCCGAGCCGATTCATGACTATTTTGCTGATGTACACAGCCAGGAAATCAATCATCAACGGTTGGTTGTGTTTGAAAAACTATTATCAAATCAGCGTTTTGTGGTAGTGATGGGGGCAGAAGCCCTGTTAAAGAAACAAATGCCCAGAGAAAAATTTCAAGGCCTTGGCTTTTCCCTGGCCGTGGAGGACAGTTGGGATCCCATCGTTCTGACTGAACGCCTTTTCTATCTGGGGTATGAACCCGTTTCGCAGGTGGAAGCCAGGGGTCAATTTGCCCACCGGGGCGGAATCATCGATGTTTTTTTAACTACTGGTGAGGAAGCCTATCGGATTGAATTCTTTGGCGATACCATCGAATCCCTGCGTACCTTTGATCCCCAAACCCAGTTATCAACCGATTCGATCGAGCAGGTTAGTATTCTGCCTGGTCGGGAAATTGTTTTAGATGAAGCCGAACGGGCTAAAGCAATCAAACAAATGGTCAAAAATTATGGCAGTGTCCCGGGTTATCAGACGTTGATCGAACGGATTAGCGAAGATCCCGGGGGCCATGATGAGATCCTGTTTTCCTTTATCAAGTCTGAGGGAATGCTACTCGATTATCTGGGAGATGCTTTGATTATTTGGGATGAACCGCCTCGAATCAAAGAATCCCAGGCCGTTTTTGTCAATAAACTACACAGTGATTTTCAGACCCTGGCAGATGAATGGCTCATGTTTCCCGAAGAAAAAAACAAATTCTATTCCTTTTCAAAAATTGAAAAGGCCCTGGAAGCGCAAACCCAGATAAGACTCCATCTTTTTTCATCGCGCGGCAAAAAAGGGCTCACGCTGGATTTGGGGGTCAAGGAAAACGATTCGTTTTTAGGCCAGATCCCTCTATTTATTGAATTTGTTCAAAAACAGCTAAAAAATGATGCCACCATCCATGTGCGGGCCCGGGATGAAGCGGGGTACGAAAAGCTCAAGAGTATTTTAACCGATGCGGATATTCACCGCTTTACCAATGCGGCGCAACCAGGTGTTCAACTGGTCACCGGCGAAATCAGCGGCGGCTTTGAATTGACTGGTGAAAAGCTCATTTGCATCAATCAAAGTGAAATTATTAAAGAATCCACCCGGGGGAAAAAACGCCGGCGCCAAAAAGGACGAAAGATCGATTCCTTTACCCAATTGAACCAGGGCGACTTTGTGGTCCATGATACTCACGGTATCGGGGTCTATCGGGGCATTGAACAATTAAAAATTGATGAGACCATTAAAGATTTGCTGGTCATCGAATATGCCAACGATGCCAAGTTCTATTGTCCGGTGGACCAGATGGATGCCATCCAGGTTTACGTGGGAACCGGGGAGAAAAAGCCCAAAATTAACCAGTTGGGTACCAATGAATGGAGTAAATCCAAATCCCGGGTCAAAGCCGCCGTTGAAGAAATGGCCGATGAACTGATCGCCCTTTATGCTAAACGGCAAAATTTAAAAGGCTATGCCTTTGGTCTCGATTCAAGCTGGCAGCAGGAGTTTGAGGACTCTTTTCCCTATGAGGAAACGAATGACCAGCTTCAGGCTGTGGACGAGATCAAAGAAGATATGGAATCAACCCGACCGATGGATCGGCTGCTCTGTGGTGATGTCGGGTACGGCAAAACCGAGGTCGCTCTACGCGCCGTCTTTAAAGCGGTGATGGAGGGCAAACAGGTGGCTTTTCTGGTACCGACCACCATTTTAGCTCAACAGCATTATCAGACCGCCCTGGACCGGTTTAAAAAATACCCGGTTAGCATTGGTCTGCTTAGTCGGTTCCGGTCAAAAACCGACCAGGATAAAACCTTAAAAGAACTGGCCGCCGGCCAGGTGGATCTGATTATTGGCACCCATCGGCTGTTATCAAAAGATGTTAAGTTCAAGGATCTGGGGCTGCTGGTGGTGGATGAGGAACAACGGTTTGGAGTGGGGCATAAGGAACGGATCAAACAGCTCAAAGAAAATGTCGATGTCTTAACCCTTAGTGCCACCCCGATTCCTCGAACCCTGCATATGTCAATGATCGGGGTTCGGGATATGAGTGTTATCGACGAGCCGCCGGCCGGTCGTCGGCCGGTACTGACTTACGTGATGGAGTACAATGAAGCCATCGTCAAAGATGCCATTTTGCGGGAACTGGCCAGACAGGGACAGGTCTATTTTGTTCACAACCGGATCCATGATATTTTTGAAGTTGCCCGCAAAATCCAGAAGCTGGTTCCCGAAGCCCGGATTGTGGTGGCCCATGGCCGGATGACCGGTCAGGAACTGGAAGACATCATGGTCGATTTTTTAGAACGGGAGTATGATGTGCTGGTGACCACCACCATCATTGAATCCGGACTGGATATTAAAAATGCCAACACCCTGATCATCGATAATGGCGACTATATGGGTCTGTCGCAATTGTATCAGCTCCGCGGCCGGGTGGGACGATCCGATGTCCAGGGTTATACTTATGTGACCCATCGGCCCAAGGTGCTCTCGGAAATTTCGCAAAAGCGTTTAAAAGCCATCAAAGATTTTACAGCCTTTGGTTCGGGCTTTAAAATTGCTCTGCGGGATCTGGAAATCAGGGGTGCCGGAAATATTCTGGGAGCGGCTCAGTCTGGCAATTTGGCCACCATCGGTTATGAACTGTATTGCCGGATTCTGGATCAGGCGATCCATGAGCGGCTGGGCAAAGAATTGGATTTCTCGGCCAGCGAGCTGTTAATTAACCTCAATGTCAGCAGTTATATTCCCGAAAATTATATTGCCGATGAAGAACTCAAATACGATATCTACAAAAAGCTCTCCTATGTGAAGTCGCGGGCGGATTACGACGAGCTGGAGGATGAGCTGTTAGATCGTTTTGGAGAAATTCCCGATGGGGTTTATAATCTGATGGCTCTGGCGATGATTAAGCACTTGGGCAGATCCCTGGGCATGACTGAAATAAGAGAACGCGGCAACAGTGTTTTATTCACCTTTGACAAGTCAAAGGAAATTCCCATTCCCGCTCCGGAACGGATGCAGACGCTGTTTAACACCTACAATATTAAGTTCAATGCTGGAAAAGAGGATCAGATTCGTTGGCGGATCGTTTTAAAACATGAACAGGATCAAGTCTATCTTAAAGCTTTAGGCGAATTTCTATCACAGTTGGTTTCACCAAAGAATTAAGGTAAAGTCCAGTTGTGGTATGTTAAACTAGGCAAGGTTTTAATTTGTATAATAATAAAGAAGAGGAGAACAATAAAAATGAAGAAATCTCGTATGATGGCACTGATGCTGACAGGTGTGATTTGTGTCAGTCTTTTCGCCGGAGGTTGCAGTTTGGTTAAGGTAAATCCGGAACAGGATAAGAAGGTGGAAATCGCAGTCATTGATGGAACCCCTTTGTTAAAAGAAAATTTTAATAATTACATGGCCTATTATAAAATGTATTTTGATGCCAGCGGCATGACCTTTCCCACCGAAACGGAGCTCACCGAGCTGAAAAAGGACATTCTGGATGATCTGGTTCGGGTTGAAACCCTCACCGCCAAAGCGAAAAAAGATGGGGTTACGGTCGATGAAACCGGTATTTCAGACAATGCCACCAGCATGTTGGAATCATTAAAAACAACCTTGGGCGAAGAAAAATACGCATCAATTTTAGAAACATATAATACTGATTCGGCATCATTTGAGGCATTTTTAAATAAATTTCTGCTGAATTACAGCTATGCCAACACCATGGAAACGAACTATAATAATACCTTAAAAGCTGATCCCGGCAAAGAATTAGATACGGTTGTAGGAACCGTTGGTGGAGATGAGGTAAAAAAAGATGTTTATAATTATCGTCTGGCCAATGAGGAGTTATTGACCTATTACCAGACCCAAAAGGCATTGGCTACCGATGATAAAACCATGAAAACGACCAATGAAACCATCTTTAATACCATTGCAGAACAAAAAGCCCTGGCTCAGTATGCAGAAGAAAAGAAATTGACAGCCGATCAGACAAACATCGACAGTTATGTTACTACCCAGGAAGCATTTGTCAATTATCTGTTACCAGGAGACGAGGCTTTGCAACAGTTTTTAGACACCAAGTTCTTAACCATTGCCCAGTTTAAAGCGTTTATGAAACAGGATGCCACCGCATCGGCGATTTCCAAAGCGGTTCAGAGCGATTTAGAAACAGCGGTTAAGGTTACTGATGGCGAGATCAAAAAATATTACGATGAAAATAAAGCGTCCTATGATACCAGCACCGTTTCAGCCAAACATATTTTAGCGACGGAGCAGGCCTTGGCCGATCAGGTTTATGCCGAAGCCAAAAATGCCAAAACAGTGGAAGAATTTGATGCAATTATGACAAAATATCAGGATACCGATGGTATTAAAGAAGCAGCCGACCTCGGTGCTTTCACCAAATCCACGATGGTAACTGAATTTTCAGATGCCGCTTTTGGGATGGATGTGAACACCGTCAGCGAACCGGTCAAAACCGACTATGGTTACCACGTGATCTATCTTTATGATAAAAAAGCCGGTGAAACACCAAGTCTAGACGATAAAAAAGAAGAAATTACGACAACGTTAAAAAGTGAAAAAGTTACCGAAGAGTTTGACAAGCTTAAAGTAAAACTGGTAAATAAACAAAAAATTAAAATTAACGACATCATTACTCCGGCAGCCGCTTATCTGGAAGAGCTGAAAACCGAATTGAACGTTAAAGTTTACCAAAATAAAATCTAACGGCAAGTTAATCTAAATACAATTTAAAGATAAGACAAAAAGCACTGAGTTTCAGTGCTTTTTGGTTGTATATGGATAATTGATGAGATATAATAAAAAACAATCTGCAAAGAAGCATTAGTCATTTGCAACAACATACAAAAGAGGTTTATCTATGACAAAGCGATCATCAAATTACTTAAAAGGTGCCAGTATTCTGGTCGCAGCCGGGATTTTATCGCGGTTGTTGGGCCTCTTTTTTAAGATTCCCCTATACCAGATGGTGGGCAGTTATGGGAATGGGATCTATGGGAATGTCACCAGCATCTACAATTTATTGCTGATGGTTTCCACGGTCGGCTTTCCGGTGGCGATCTCAAAAATGGTGTCCGAGAGTATCGCTAAAAATGAATATGCAACTGCCCATCGGGTCTTCAAACTATCAATTTTAATCTTGGGGATATTGGGAACCTTGTCCAGTCTGTTTTTATTTTTTGGCGCCGAATGGATTATTGAAACAGCCAGCTGGACGGCAGAAAGCTATCCGGCGCTGGTGGCCATTGCTCTGGCACCCTTGTTTATTTCCTTTGTAGCAGCCTTTCGGGGCTTTTTTCAGGGTTTTCAGATCATGACCCCGACAGCGGTTTCACAGATTCTGGAACAGTTTGTCCGGGTTTTTCTGGGCGTTTTTCTATGTTGGGTTTTTGTCGGTCAGTTTGGTATTGGTCTGGGGGTTGGTGGGGCGGTTTTTGGTGCCACGATCGGCGGTCTGGTGGCGGCTATTTTACTGGCCTATCTCTACCGTAGCTTCGTGACCCAAAATAAACGGCTGCTAAAAACGAGAACCCGAAAACGGCAGCGTTCCAACCGGGCACTGCTGAAACGACTGGTCATTATCTCAATTCCGGTTACCTTGACATCGGCTTTAGTAGCGATGTTTTCCACTGTAGACTCGTTTATTTACGTGTCGCGGCTGGGAGTGGCTGGTATTGATGAAATAACCGCCACGATGATGTTTGGCGACTTTACCAATGCCGAGCAACTCATTAATCTGCCTTTGCTCATCAGTGGTAATCTGGCGGTGGCGATGATCCCGGCGATTTCCGAGTCCTTTGCGATGCATGACCGGAAAGCCATGAATCAAAAGATCTTACTGGCAATACGGGTTATTTTGCTGGTGGCGTTTCCTTCCTGTATTGGCTTGTCGGTGTTATCCTATGGCATCTTTGATCTGCTCTTTCCAGGATCGCCTTATGGCGGATTTATTTTATGCACCTTTGCCTATGCGACGATTTTTATGATGCTATCCAACACCTTTCAGAGTATCCTCCAATCAATCGACCGGTTTCGCATCCCGCTTATTAATCTGGGTGTAGCGATTATTATCCGCTTTATCACCGGTTGGATATTTCTGTCGATTCCTCTTTTCAATATTCAGGGGATTGTCATTAGTAGTGTGATTACCTTTATTTATCTGACTGCGGCCAATTACGCGTCGGTTAAGCGTTACACCCACATTAAGGTTGATTTTATCCACACGGCCCTGAAACCGCTGGTGGCGGCTATCGTGATGGGGATTGCGGTATTCTTTACCTACAAGGGGATCGCTTCTTTGTTGGGGGGATTTATGGGCCTTATGATTGCAGTATTCATCGGTATCTTCGTTTACTCTTTTGTGCTGATCTTAATCAAGGGGATAACGGAAGATGAAATAAAAGTACTGCCGGGAAGCCGAACCTTATTACGTTTTTTTCGCCGGCTAGAGCGACTGGTTCCGGGCCGCAAAAAACATCGGATCAGGCACCCGTAATCGATTCAGAAAGGAAATAAAAGCATGCACCAAATAGATATTGTTGGTTTGGGCCCGGGCAGTCCGGGCCAGATTACATTAGAAACACTACAATTATTAAAAGACGCCAGTCCCAATTTTTTTCGCACGGCGATTCATCCAGTAATGGATTTTATTGACAAAGAAGCCATCAGTTATCAGAGTTTTGACTGCTATTATGAGCAGGAAGGCTCCTTTTTAGGGGTTTATGATAAAATTGTAAAGACGCTGATCGATACGGCAAAAAAAACCGAAAGGTTGGTTTATGCCGTTCCTGGAAACCCACTTTTTGGCGAAAAAACGGTTGAAAAACTAATCGTTGCGGCCAAAGAAGAAGGCATCGACTATCGGATTTATCCCGGTGTCAGCTTTGTTGATGTGGCCCTGAACAGTCTGGAAAAGGATCCCATTGAGGGGCTAAAACTTATCGACGCCTTTGATTGCGTCAAGAATCCGCCAGATCCCCGGATTGGGACCTTGGTGACTCAGGTCTATAACCAGCACATGGCTTCAGAGCTTAAGCTGCAATTAATGGAGATTTATGATCCCGAAAAAAGGGTAGTCCTGCTGATCAATGCCGGGATTCCCGGCCAGGAAAAAATAATCGATATCTGTCTCTATGAGCTGGATCGGGTAGCTGCCATCAATCACCTGACCAGTCTGTATATTCCCGCCGAAAACAAAGCTTATCAGGGGTTTTTGGGCACCATTGAGATGATGAAGACGCTAAAGGGCGAAGGTGGCTGTTCCTGGGATCAGAGTCAGACCCATGAAAGCCTGAGAAGTTATCTGCTGGAAGAGAGTTATGAGGTTTTAGAAGCCATCGATAATCAGGATTGGGATAACCTGGCTGAAGAATTGGGGGATGTCTTATTTCAGATTATCTTTCACGCTGAAATAGCCAGTGAGGCTGGCCGCTTTAATATCAACCAGGTGATTAGCGGGATCAATCAAAAAATGATCCGCCGTCATCCCCATGTTTTTAGTGATAAGGCCAGCAGCTTTAATCCGGATCAGATTGAAACCAACTGGGACGCGATCAAACGGCAAGAAAAGGGTGAGACGGGTGAAAGCCTTGGACTGGCAGCGGAAATGAAAAAAATACCCAAAGCACTGCCGGCGTTGATGGAAGCTTATAAGGTTCAGAAAAAGGCTGCTAAAGTTGGCTTTGACTGGAAGGAACCCGTTGCGGCCCTTGAAAAAATCGACGAGGAAAGCCTGGAATTAAGAGCGGCACTTGAAGAAAATGATGCCCAAAAGATTGCAGAAGAGTTGGGCGACCTGCTTTTTTCAGTGGTCAATGTGTCCCGACTACTCAACCTTCAGCCGGAAATGGTGTTAAGGAAGGCGACAGAAAAATTCATCGATCGGTTTGAAAAAATGGAGAAAGTTGCCAGTCAAGAGAAAAAATCCTTAAGTAACTATACTTTTGAGCAGTTAGATGAGGCCTGGAACCTATACTTTTGAGCAGTTAGATGAGGCCTGGAACCTATACTTTTGAGCAGTTAGATGAGGCCTGGAACCGGTCGAAAGGGCTTTAACAGCGGAAAAAACGGAAAAAAGCAAAAAAAACTTGTAATTTGCAGGCGAACACGCGTATAATATTAAAATAGAATACTGGAAACTATCAGATGGAGGAAAAAATGAACAAATCAGAATTAATTGCCCAAATGGCAGAAAAATCGGATTTATCAAAAAAAGATTCAGAAAAAGCATTAGGTGCTTTTTTAGACACTGTGGTAGATGCCTTGAAAAATGGAGACAAGGTATCATTGGTAGGTTTTGGAACCTTTGAGGTTAGAGAACGTGCAGCACGTACAGGTCTTAACCCACGAACAAAAGAGCCCATCGAAATAGCGGCCTCTAAAGCCCCTGGCTTTAAAGCAGGCAAAGGCTTTAAGGATGAAGTAAATAAGTAAGAAAAGTTACAACAGAAGCCGGGGCAATGCTCTGGCTTTTTGTTTTATTTAGGGTTTTGTTTTAAGCTTTTTGATTTAAAATTAATGAGGAAACTATGAGAATTGATAAATTTTTAAAAAATGCCAGAATTATCAAACGTCGAACAGTGGGAAAAGACGCCTGTGATGGGGGTCGTATTTCCATTAATGACAAGCTCGCTAAAGCCGGGGATCAGGTGAAGCCTGGGGACATTATTACCATCCGTTATGGTGATGGAGAACAAAAGGTGGAGGTTCTTGAATGCCTGGAACATGCTCCTAAAGATAAAGCAGGAGAGATGTATCGGGAATTATAAATTGCTCCACCGGAAATGAAGAAAAAAATGAATGAAAAAACGAAAAGTTTGATCAGACGTCGAATGATTATTGCCTTGGCAATCATTGTGGCGATCGTATTTACCGCCTACATCTATCTGGCCAATGCCATAAAAATCTACGAACTGGATCAGCAGAAGATTAACATTGCTCAAGAAATTGAAAACGAAAAAATTAGAAGCAATCAATTAGATGAACAGGTTAAACAAATGGGCAGCAAGAATTATGTGGAAAATTTTGCGCGTAAATATCTTGGTTTGTATTATCCAGATGAAACCATAGTGATTTTGGAAAGCCAGGAAAATGCTGCAGAAAGTGATGGAAAAACAGTTGAACAATAAATGTGAAAGTACTTTAGATGGTGCAGAACTTGATCAGATGGTAACAAAAGAAAAAAAACGGCATCTGGCCGTGATTGATATTGGGACCAATTCGACCCGGATGCTAATCTTTCGAAATGACCATGGGAAATTGGTTCGCGTTAATAAATCCGTTCGTTATACCAGGATGGGCCAGGGTGTCAATCAAACCGGGCGGCTTCATCCCGATGCGGAAAAAAGAAACTTAGAAGCGCTGGAAGAGTATAAAAACATTGCCGCTGATTATGACGTCGAAGAATTTTATTTGTTTGGCACCAGCGCCATGCGGGATGCTGAAAATACTGTTGCTTATCTTGATGCGGTTAAAGAAAAGTTGGGCTTTAACATTGAGGTTATTTCGGGAGAAGCGGAAGCAGAACTTGGTTTTGTCGGGGTGTCACAGTGCTTTGAAGAAAAAATTCTGATCTTTGACATTGGCGGTGGCAGTACCGAATTGATCTATGGGGAAGACAATGAAATAAAAAGAATGATGAGCATTAATCTGGGGTGTGTCCGCTGTACCGAAGAATATCTTTTCTCTGATCCGCCAACGTTCCAGGAACTGGAACGGATGAATGAGCGAATTTATGCTGAGTTTGAAAAAAGAACAAAAGATTTTTTGCCAACCAAGCCTTATAAACTTATTGGCATTGGCGGAACCGCGACCAGTCTTTCGACGATCAAGCAGGAATTAAAGACCTACTGCAGCGAGATGGTTCATGAGAGCACCATTACCAAAGACGAGCTGGAACGCCTGATTGAGCGTTTGGCTGGTAAAACCATCAAAGAACGGCAAAATATGGTAGGTCTGGAAGCGAAACGGGCCGACATAATTCTGGCCGGGGCCTTTTTACTGTTAAATATTTTTAAAATTACCGGTGAAACTATTTTTACCGTCTGTGATTATGATAACCTCGAAGGCGCAGCCTATCGCCGTTTTATTATGGAAAATAAATAAAAACATTCTTTTTTAAAAAAGCTTGACATTAGGTTTGAATGGGCGTATAATAACACTTGTCCCTTGAGCAAGGGGACGGACGAAAAAGTGCCGGGGTGGCGGAACTGGCAGACGCACAGGACTTAAAATCCTGCGGTCCTTTCGACCGTACCGGTTCGATTCCGGTCCTCGGCACCACTTTTTAAAATGATTGCATTTTAAAATCGCCACTTTTACTTGCTCAATTAATTACATCGCGGGATGGAGCAGCTTGGTAGCTCGTCGGGCTCATAACCCGGAGGTCGTAGGTTCAAATCCTGCTCCCGCAACCAAATTTAAAAATTCTTTTTCATGGCGGCGTAGCTCAGTTGGCTAGAGCATACGGTTCATACCCGTAGTGTCAGCGGTTCGACTCCGTTCGCCGCTACCATAAAAATTTGTACTTATCTATGGCCCCTTGGTCAAGCGGTTAAGACACCGCCCTTTCACGGCGGTAACAGGGGTTCAAGTCCCCTAGGGGTCACCACTTAATTTGTATCAATCATAAACCAGTTTTTTGTGGTCGCATAGCTCAGCTGGGAGAGCACCTGCCTTACAAGCAGGGGGTCACAGGTTCGAGCCCTGTTGCGACCACCATTTTTTTTACTTAAAAAGTTAGCAAGAGAATTTATTGAAGTGGTGAAACCATGGAGAAAAAAGTAATTCAGTATATTGAAGAACAGGGAATTTTAGAGGCTGGCGATCATGTTCTCATCGGCGTATCCGGGGGAGCAGATTCGCTGGCTTTATTGTATTTTTTGGATAAATTTGCCAATTGGTTTCATATCTTTATTGGTGTCGCCCATCTTCACCATGGACTCCGGGGACCCGACGCCGATGAGGATGAAGCTTTTGTAAAGAAATTCTGTCAGGATCGAAAGATCCCTTTTTTTTCACGCCAGCGTAATATTGGAGTAATTTCTCAGGACGAGCAGATTTCTGTTGAAGAGGCGGGTCGTAAAGAGCGTTACGCTTTTTTTATGGCCATTGCCGCGACACATGGATATAATCGGATTGCCATGGGCCATCATATCAACGATCAGGCCGAAACGATGCTGATGCGTCTGATCCGGGGTACCGGTGTTAAGGGTGTGTCCGGCATTAAGGCCAGCCGCGATAATTTATATATTCGTCCCTTTCTCTGTCTGCAAAAAAAGGAAATTCTGAATTATTGTGAAATCAACAAACTGGCATTTCGTACCGATGCCACTAACTTGCAAAGAGATTATACCCGCAATAAAATTCGCCTGGATATTATGCCGATGATTTTAGAGATTAATCCCAGGGCTGAAGTTCATTTTAATGAATTTTGCAAAATTGCCAATGAATATGAGGCGTTTTTTGAGAAATATGTGGATCAGATTGAAGATCATATTCTGACCAAGAAAGAAAACCAGGTGTTACTTAACCGCGAGCGTTGGTTAAATGAAGAACCGGTGGTTCAGAAAGAAATCCTGCGGCGGTCGATTTTTAAATTTAAGGGTAGTTTAAAGGAAATTGAGTACAATCATATCACTGCTTTTTATAGTTTACTAAAAAGCGACAAAACTATATGGGAAATCCACTTCCCTCATGAGATCCAAATAATCCGCCGTTATGACCGGGTGTTGGTGACAGAAAAACAAAAAAGCGAAGGTTTTTTCATATCACCTAAGCGGATTATTCCCAATAAAACCTATCTTTTTTCGAAAGAACACCTGATTGTGGAGACAAAGTTTGTTAGCCAGGATGAATTTCGAAAAAAAAGGTGTATTTTTTCGAAAGAAATCAAAAATCATAGTGAAAAATATTTTGATTATGATAAAATAAAGGACATATTGGTTTTACGCAGCCGGCGATCTGGCGATTATTTTTATCCTTCGGGTATGACTGGGAAGAAAACCATTAAAAAGTATTACATTGATAAAAAAATTGACCGAGACCGAAGAAATGAAATTCCGTTGCTGGTGATCGATCACGAGGTGGTGTGGATTTTAGGTCATGCTATCAATCAGCGATTTTTGGCCGATGATGATACAAAAAATATAATTAGGGTAACATACCTTATGTTAGGAGAAAAGTGTGATAGCCGATATTCAGGAAATTTTGATTGATGAAAAGGCATTGGAGAAACGTGTCTCAGAACTTGGCGAAAAGATAACGAAAGACTACCGCGGAAAATATCCGATTTTAATAGGTATTCTAAAAGGGTCGTCGGTTTTTATGGCTGATCTGATCAGAAAAATCCCGATTCCCGTGGAGATTGATTTTTTAAAAGCATCCAGTTATGGTGCGAAAGCGCGCAGTTCTGGAGTCGTTGAACTGGAAACTGATTTATCGATGGATGTCAACGGGCGGAGTATTTTGCTGGTTGAAGATATCGTTGATACCGGAAACACCCTGAACTATTTATTGAACCGCTTTGAAAGTCTGGGGGCAGAAGAGGTCAAGGTCTGTTCGCTGCTGGATAAGCCAGAACGTCGAGAACAGCGCGTTATTGCTGATTATATCGGCTTTGAAATTCCCAATGAGTTCGTCGTTGGGTACGGCTTGGATTATGATCAAAAGTACCGAAACCTTCCTTTTATCGGGATTTTAAAACGAGAAATATATGAATAAAAATAACAGTAAAAAAAAGAATACAAACTTGAGAGGAGTGATGTCTTTTGAATAAATACCTTAAAATGATTGGATTTTATTTAGTAATCCTACTAATCATTATTGTTGCGGTAACCTTTTTAAACCCCATGAAGGAAGAGGTTAAAACCATCGTTTATAGCGAGTTGCTCACCGAACTGAAAAACAATCAAGTCGCTGAGATTGAAATAAACAACTCAACGGTCAAAGGCCAGTTACGAAATGGAGAAGCGTTTGAGGCGGTAGTCCCTCAATATGTAATTGATGAACAGGTTACGCCATATATTTATGAAAATGGTTTGGAGGTTGCAATTACCAAACAGCAGGATTCCTGGTGGATTTCATTAATTCCGTCGGTCGTACTGATTGTATTGATGGTGGTATTTTTCCTGGTCTTCAGCCAACAGGCTGGCGGCGGTGGCGGTAAAGTGATGTCCTTTGGAAAAAGTCGGGCAAAACTTCACGTTGAGGGAGAAACCAAGGTGACGTTTAAAAACGTTGCTGGTGCGGATGAGGAAAAAGAAGAACTTGAAGAGGTTGTTGACTTCCTAAAGGCGCCGGATCGTTACCGAAAACTGGGGGCCCGTATTCCCAAAGGGATTCTTTTAGTAGGCCCTCCGGGAACCGGGAAAACCCTGTTAGCCAGAGCAGTGGCTGGGGAAGCGGCGGTACCCTTTTTTACCATCAGTGGTTCAGACTTTGTCGAGATGTTTGTCGGGGTCGGCGCTTCTCGTGTGCGCGACCTTTTCGAAAATGCCAAGAAAAACGCCCCCTGTATTATTTTTATTGATGAAATTGATGCAGTCGGTCGTCATCGTGGTGCCGGCCTCGGCGGTGGACATGATGAACGGGAACAAACCCTGAATCAATTGCTGGTTGAAATGGATGGCTTTGGCGTCAATGAAGGCATTATTATTATTGCCGCGACCAACCGTCCGGATATCCTGGATCCGGCTTTACTGCGACCGGGACGATTTGACCGACAAGTTACGGTTGGTATACCCGATGTAAAAGGCCGGGAAGAAATTCTCAATGTTCATAAAAAAGATAAACCACTGGATGCTACAGTCGATCTGGGCACCATTGCCAAAGGAACACCGGGCTTTACCGGAGCTGATCTGGAAAACCTGATGAATGAAGCAGCACTTTTGACAGCCAGACATAATGGTAAATCGATCACCATGATTGAACTGGAAGAAGCGATTAAACGGGTCATTGCCGGTCCTGAAAAGAAAAGCAAGGTTATTAACGAGGATGATTTGCATATCACCGCTTATCACGAAGCCGGACATGCGATTGTTATGCACCTGCTGCCCAATTGTGACTCGGTTCATGAGATTTCGATTATTCCTCGGGGAATGGCTGCAGGGTACACCTTGTCGCTGCCGGATGATGATCGTCAGCATATGAGTAAAAGCAAATTGCTTGAGAACATCTGTGGTCTGCTGGGCGGACGGGCGGCTGAAAAAATTGCCCTCGACGATATTTGTACAGGCGCCAGTAATGACATTGAACGCGCCACTCACATTGCCAGAAGCATGGTAACCGAATGGGGCATGAGCGAACATCTCGGACCCATGACCTTCGGGCATCCGGAGAGTGGCGAAGTGTTTTTGGGTCGGGATCTGGGAAGATCGCGTAACTACAGTGAAGAAGTGGCAGCTGTTATTGATAAGGAAATTCGCACCATTGTGGAAAATGCTTTTGATCGGGCCTGTTCCATTCTCGAAACCCATCAGGAAAAGCTGGAAGAAATTGCTACCCGTTTACTAAGAGATAAAACCGTAACCGGTGAAGAATTCAAAGCCTTGTTTGAAGAACATCATGAAGAAGGACAGCCAGAAGAAGAAAAAATGGTTGAAGTTGAGATCGAAGCTGAAATTGAATAATTAGAATAAATAAAAGCCGTTTTTATAACGGCTTTTTTTAAGATATTAATTGATTCGATCGGTTAAAATAAAAGAAACAGGACGAGGAGGATGAAATGGAAGAACTGAAAGTTGGAACCAGTTATGAAAAGAAATTTTTTGTCAATAAAGAAGATACCGCTCTGGCTATGGGCAGCGGTGGCGAAGCCGTGCTGGCTACGCCCCGGCTGGTGGCCTGGATGGAAAATGTTGCCTATGAAGGGGTGGAAGCAACCCAGTCTGAAACGAATACCACGGTGGGAACCTGTATTGAGCTAAAACATCTAGGGGCCTCACCGGTGGGAATGGAAATCCATATCAAAGCGACGCTGGTATCGATTGAAAAACGAGCCTTGACTTTTGATATTGACGCCTGGGATACAGTCGAAAAAATTGGCGAAGCCATTCACCACCGATTTATTGTCGATAAAACCCGATTCAACGAGAAGGTTTTAAAAAAGCGGAGTCTTTAGGAGGAAACATGATTTTAGGGATTGATGTCGGAAATACAAATACAGAGTTGGCGGTGATGGTCGGGGATGAACTTCCATACTCCTGGCGTTTTGTTACCAAAACACCGCGTACCTCAGATGAATATGGGGTATTAATTAAATCTTTTTTCAGAAACTCAGAGATATCGGTGGATCAAGTCAGCAGTGTGATCATTGCGTCAGTTGTGCCAAACATTATGTATTCACTGACCAATGGCATCAAGAAATATATTGGTCTGGAACCGATGGTAGTGGGGCCGGGAATCAAAACTGGGATGCCCATTAACACCTCAGATCCATCAGAAGTGGGTGCAGATCGAATTGTGGATGCTGTGGCCGCCTATAGCATTTATGGTGGGCCGGTGATTGTGACCGATTTTGGTACCGCAACCACCTTTGATTACGTCACTAAGGAAGGTGCTTTTGCGGCCGCAGTAACGACGCCCGGGATTCAGATTGCCGTTGATGCGCTCTGGAAGAATGCCGCCAAGCTGCCCAATATCGAGATTAAGAAGCCCCCATCAATACTGGCCCGAGATACGGTTACCAGCATGCAGGCGGGTTTGGTCTATGGTTATATCGGTCAGGTGGAGTATATCATCGAACAGATCAAAAAAGAAACCGGTGTTAAGGATATGAAGGTGGTGGCAACCGGTGGTTATGGCCGGCTTTTTTATCAGGAGACAAAATCCATTAACGTCTATGATCCCCAACTGTCACTTAAAGGGCTTAAGATTATTCATGACAAAAATTATCGGTAAACAGGATGAACAGGGAAGAAATAAAAACACAAAAAAATAAACGACTTAAAATTGGGGATGTTTCAATTGAAACCCCTCTTTTTTTAGGACCGATGGCAGGCTATACCAATCTGCCGTATCGGTTGATTGCTAAAGAATTTGGAGCAGGGGTGGTCTTTTCAGAAATGATCAGCGGCAAGGGTTTATATTATAAAGATCATAAGACGGCCGATTTAATGCTGACTTGTGAAAAAGAAGCGCCAGCAGGGATTCAACTGTTCGGATCCGACCCGGAAATTCTAGCCCAAGTCGTTCGTGATGATATCAATATTACCGACTACGCATTTTTAGATTTTAATGCCGGCTGTCCGGCGCCCAAGATTACTAAAAACGGCGAAGGATCAGCCTTGTTAAAAACGCCGGCGCTGTTTTTCAAGGTGGTCAGAGCACTGGCACAAGCTTCAGAAAAGCCGCTGATTGTAAAAACCAGAATCGGTTGGGATGAGCAGAATATCAATATCAGAGCAATCGCAGAAGGCGTTGAGCAAGCTGGTGCGGCGGCCTTAACGATCCATGGCCGCACCCGGGAAGCTTATTATTCGGGTCAGGCCGACTGGGGAATGATTGCCGAGGTCAAGAAAAATGCCGGGATACCGATAATTTTAAATGGCGATATCAACAGCGGTGAAGCGGCGCAAAGGGCTTTGGAAGAAACCGGGGTCGATGGTCTGATGGTCGGTCGGGCAGCTATTGGCAATCCCTTTATTTTTCGCGAAATCAACCATTATTTAAAGACCGGCACAGTCCTCGCAAAACCGACACCGGAAGAACGGGTTCAAGTTGCCATTCGGCATATCGATTTGCTGGCGCTTCTTAAAAATGAAGACGCCGGGCTCCGGGAAATGCGCAAGCATCTGGCAGCCTATACCAAAGGTCTTCATCATGCCACGGTGATCCGGAACGAACTCTTTCATGCACCGGATAAAGAAGCGGTGATCCGACTGCTGACCAGCGCCCTGGCGCAATAAAAAAGCCAATGATTAGTCTTATCTGTCTAAAGACGGACAATTGATTAATCATTGGCTTTATTTTTATGCTTACAGCAAATTTTCCCGGATCAGGGTTCGGGCTTCCCCAATCATATAAAGCGAGCCGACAAAAACATTAACCTCGTCTTTTCTGGTTAGGTCGATGCTTTTAACAGCGGCTTCCATGGTGTCGTAGAAATCGACACTTTTTCCGTAGTTCGTGTGAATCAGTGCGGCCATTTTTTCTGCCGGCATGGCCCGGTCACTGTTGGGAGTCAGGGTATGAATGGTGCTGGCGATGGGCACCAGATAAGACAAAGATTCCTCAATGTCCTTATCTTCTAACATCCCAAAAAATAAGTTGATGGTGCGGTTGGCAAAATATTGGTTGATATTGCTCACAAAAGCTTGAATCCCATTGCTGTTGTGGGCGCCGTCAATAAGGACCACCGGATTTTTCAAAAAGATTTCAAAACGTCCGGGAAAGACGACGGTGGCCAATGCTTTTTTAATATCAGACGCACTGATTGTATATCCCTTACGGTTAAGCAGGGCCATAACTTCCAGAGCAGTCAGGCAGTTAAGCGCTTGATGATCGCCCAGAAGTTTTAAACAAAAACCATCCAGATAAAGATGATCACCCCGGTATTTAAGGGTTTGATTGTCGGTGGTATGGCTTAAAATGGAAATGTCATCCGGATTAACCAGAACCATCTTGGCATTTTTGGCGGCACCGAAATCAAGAATTACCGTTAAGGCTTCGGGGTCCTGGGGGTAAACAATAACATCGGAGCCCTCTTTAATAATCGCGGCTTTTTCAAAGGCGATTTCAGCCAGGGTGTTCCCCAGGTAATCAGTGTGATCATAGCTGACACCCATGATCACAACCGCCAGCGGATCGTTGATGATATTGGTGGCGTCAAGTCGTCCGCCCAAACCCACTTCAAGAACCACAACATCAACCTGTTGTTGATAAAAATACTGGAGCCCGACGGCGGTAACCATTTCAAATTCAGTGGGATGGGGTTCGCCCTGTTCGAGCAGGATTTCAATCCGCTGTTTAACAAAAAGGGTGGCAGAGACCAGACTGTCATCATCAATAGGCGCGTTGTTTAACTGTATCCGTTCGTTAAAAGCCTCCAGAAAGGGAGAGGTAAACAAACCGGTTTTGTATCCGGCGGTCTTTAAGATGGTGGCGATCATGGTGGCGGTGGACCCTTTTCCATTGGTGCCGGCAATGTGGATAAACTTGAGTTTATCCTGGGGGTTGTCCATGACACCCAGTAACAGACGCATGCTTTCTAGTCCTAATCGGGTGCCAAACTTATGGGTTGCTTCAATGTAGCTGATGGCTTCGGTAACGTTCATTTTAAATTAATCCTCCTGAATGGGACAACAATTGATGCATTTTTCGGTAACCATGAATTGAACACTTTTGTCATGTTCTTCCATCGGGATGGTCTCAAAAATGAAGTCTTCCCGAATCAGCGCAACGGTGACGCAGTCGTCACTGATGGTTTCCAGAAAACGATCATAATAACCGCCACCAAAACCCATCCGGTGTCCAGAGGGTGAGAACGCGCAGCCGGGAACCATAACCAGATCGAGCTTTTTAGGATCGACAATCCGCAGGCAATCTTCACGTACTTCTAAGATCCCATAATGACCTTCTTCCAGATCATCCGGAAAATTGATCAGCTCTGAGAGGGTAATCGTATGATCGGAAATGTTGCAGATCGGAACGACAATGTGTTTGCCATCAGCTAAGGCTTTTTTGATGAAATCATGGGTGTAGATTTCAGTCCCAAAGCTTATATAGGTCATAATCCAGTTGGCTTTTTTATAAAGATCGCTATTTAGAAATTGCTCGATAATTTTAGCATCGGTGTCAGCACTATAAATTTCTTTACGACGCGCCAGGGTTTCTTTTCGGAATAAACTTTTATCCATTTTTTTCTCCTAAAATTAAGATTAATTCACGATGACATTATAACATAAAGTGAGTTAACAACAAAAAAATATCGAGGGGAAATTTTATCAGAAATTTATCTTGAAAACAAAGGATTCTTGGTTATACTGGATATAGGACAGAAAAATAGTACATAAATAATACTCTTGGAAGAGTAAACAGAAAAAAGGTGTAAAAAATAAATGAAAAGACTATTAATCGCCTGTGAAACCATTCGGGATGAAGTTGAAATGGCATTGCAACACACTGGTGTAAAACTGGAAACCATCTGGATGTCCAATTTACTCCACGACTCTCCGGAACGGTTAAAAACGGCCCTTCAGGAAGAAATTGATAAAGCAGAAGATAACTATAATGAGCTTTTGTTTGCTTATGGTAATTGCGGAAACGGACTATTGGGGCTAAAAAGCGAAACGGCGACGATGATCATTCCCCGCTATGGGGATTGCATCGATATTCTTCTTTCAGAGAAAAAAAATCTGGAGCGGATTCGCACATCCACCTATTTCTTGACACAGGGATGGTTAAGGGGGGAAAAGTCACTTGACAAGGAGTTCCAACACAATCTGGAAAAATACGGTGAAAGTCGGGCCAGGCGGGTTATGGACATCATGTTTAAACATTATAAAAAGCTGATGCTCATCGATACCGGGGCTTATGCAGTGGATTTGCACCTGCCCCGCGTTACGGATATCGGGAAGCTCATCGGTCTGGAGGTGGTGGTGGATCAGGGCAGTATTTCCCCGCTGGAAAAATTGGTAACCGGTCAGTGGCAAGAGGGATTTTGTATTATTCCACCGGGTCAGGTGACCACCCATAATGATTTTGACGGGGTAGCGGTTCGCCCAGTGTAAGCGATAAAGCACTCTTTGAGCAAACACCCGCTTGAGTCAGTAATTGATTTCTCGGGTGTTTTTTACGCAATGGAGTGAAGTGGAATCATGGTTGCATGAACTCGGGAAAGTGTGGTATAGTGAAAGAAAAGAACTATTCAGTAACAGAAAGGACAAAATATGAATCAGTTTAGAGAACCAATAAATGCGTTAACCCATTTAATTGGTGCTATTCTATCTGTGTTTGGTATCATTGCCATGTTGATTTTAATTATTGTGAATGATAATGTGACCCCATTAACCCTGATTTCGGTCCTGGCCTTTGGGGTGGGGCTGATTTGTCTCTATGCCACCAGCTTTACCTATCATGCCGCCCAGGGGGATCAGCAAAAAATTCTACATCTTAAAAAATTGGATCATGCGATGATCTTCATTTTGATTGCGGGTACTTATACCCCTTTTTGTCTCCTTTGTCTAACCGGAACCATGCGGGTGACGATGATGGTGGCGATCTGGGGAGTCGCGTTGATTGGGATTATTCTTAAAGTAGCCTGGATCAATATGCCCAGGTGGCTGGGAACCGGACTCTATATTTTTCTGGGCTGGTTTGCCCTTTTTGTTTTGGGTCCCCTCTATCAGGCTTTGCCGCGGCCGGGATTTATGCTTCTGGTTGGGGGTGGCGTGATGTATACCATTGGCGGTGTCATCTATGCCATTAAAAAACCAAACTTTGGTAAAAACTTTGGATTCCACGAACTGTTTCACATTTTTGTTATTTTAGGATCACTGTGTCATTTTATTTGTGTTTTTTTCTTTATTCTTTAAGAAAAAAATGGTATTATAAAAAAATTGATATTAAAAAACAAAATTTTTATTGTATTTTTTTTAAAAACCGTTAAAATAGAATAGTATTGTTAATTGCATCACTGCAAAAAAAAAACTCATTTTTTGCAGTGATTTTTTATTGGAATAATCAAGAAAATGTAAAAGAAAAAGGAGCCTGAAAATTAATGCAAACTAAGTATATTTTTGTCACTGGTGGAGTAGTATCTTCTTTAGGAAAGGGGATTACAAGTGCATCGTTGGGTCGATTACTTAAGTCCAGAGGCTTAAAGGTCTCGATCCAGAAATTTGATCCTTATTTGAACTTTGATCCCGGAACCATGAGTCCTTATCAGCATGGGGAAGTTTTTGTGACCGATGACGGGGCAGAAACTGATTTGGACCTGGGTCACTATGAACGATTCACCGACGAAAACCTGTCCCAGTTTAGCAATGTTACCACCGGAAGAGTATATTGGAATGTGATTTCAAAAGAACGTCGGGGTGACTATTTAGGGGGAACTGTTCAGGTTATTCCCCATATTACCGATGAAATAAAAGAAGGGATTCTTCGCGTCACCGACTACAGCCATCCAGATGTGGTGATTACCGAAATAGGCGGAACAGTCGGGGATATTGAAAGTCTGCCCTATCTGGAAGCGATTCGTCAATTTAAGGGCGATCTGGGCGCTGAAAATGTCTTGTACATTCATGTTACTCTACTTCCTTATCTTGGAAAGGCGGGCGAACTGAAAACCAAACCAACCCAGCATTCGGTAAAAGAATTGCGGAGCATCGGAATTCAGCCGGATATTATTGTGCTCCGTTCCGAAAAGGAAGTGGAAGAAGGTTTAAAGGCGAAAATATCCCTCTTCTGCAATGTCGATAAAAAAGCCGTGGTTGTTAATATGGATGCCGCAGAGCTTTATGAAGTACCCCTGATGCTTGAAAAAGAAGGTCTGGCCGAATTGGTTTGTGAAAAACTTCATATCGATTGTAAAGAACCGGACCTGACCGAATGGAAAGACCTGGTTAAAAAGGCGAAAAGTCTGGAAAACAAGGTTACCATTGGCTTAGTTGGTAAATATGTCGAACTCCATGACGCCTATCTTTCCGTGGCAGAAGCCCTGCGTCACGGCGGTATTGGTAACAACTCTGAGGTTGTTATTAAATGGATTCATTCTGAAGACATCAATGAAGAAAATGTTGATCGGGTGCTTAAAGATCTGGATGGCATCCTAGTGCCCGGCGGCTTTGGCCACCGGGGTGTGGAAGGCAAGATCCATGCCATTGAGTATGCCAGAGAACATAAGGTGCCTTTTTTAGGTCTGTGTCTGGGTTTGCAGTTGGCAGTCATTGAGTTTGCCCGAAATGTAGTCGGTCTGGCCGGTGCTCATAGTATAGAGCTGGATCCGGAAACCCCTTATCCAGTTATCAATCTGATGGAAGAACAGAAAAAAATTATTGATATGGGGGGGACCATGCGTTTGGGATTATATCCCTGCGAGTTGTTGGAAGGTTCAAAAGCGAAAGAAGCCTATGGTGAGAAAAACATCAGCGAACGGCATCGACACCGCTATGAAGTCAATGATGATTATCTTGCGCAACTTGAAGAAAAGGGGATGATATTCTCGGGAATGTCACCTGACCGGGTTCTTGTTGAAATGATTGAAATAAAAGATCACCCCTGGTTTGTTGCGACTCAAGCGCATCCGGAGTTTAAATCCCGCCCCAATAAACCCCATCCGTTGTTCCAGAGCTTTGTAAAAGCTGCTTTGAACACAAAAGAATAGCGGATAAAAAAATCGAGATCCTAGATCTTGATTTTTTTTATGGGATGAGACACAAGATACGCCAACAGAAAAACTGTGGATAACTTTATATTTGTTGATAATAATTGTATAAAACTGTGGAGAACATAGGTTTTCCCTGTGGACAATGTGGATAACCTTGTTGATTAGCTGAGAAAACCCCAAACAACGCCAATGTAATGGTAAAACAATAAACAGGTCAATTGTGCATAAAAAATTGCCGATTGAACACAGCCTGTGGAAAATAAAATATGATTGTTACAAATCACAAATGGAGCTATAATAAAGATAGGCACAATAACTAAAGAGAAGTAAGAAAGAATTAAATGAAATTTAAAGGAGTTAAGGTGAACCATGCATAAATACGGATTTTTCAGAACAGCCTGTGCTGTTCCTAAACTAAAACTGGCAGACTGCCAGTATAATGTCAATGAAATGATGACCTTAGCGACGAAGGCCTGGGATCAGGGGGTCGAGGTGCTATTGTTTCCGGAGTTGGGAATCACCGGGTACACCTGTGGCGATTTGTTTTTTCAGCGGGAACTGCAGAAAAACGCGGTAAAGGCACTGGATTGTTTGTGTCAATGGTCTGATGGGAAGAAGATGCTTCTGGCAGTTGGCCTGCCCCTGGCTATAAAGGGGAGTTTATACAATTGTTCAGTGCTGCTAAACGATGGTCAGATATTGGGGGTAGTACCCAAAACCTATATTCCCAATTATCAGGAATTTTATGAAAAACGATGGTTTGCTTCGTCAAAATCGCTGTATCAAACCGAGATTACACTTTGTTCGCAACGGGTTCCGATTGGAACCGATTTACTGTTTCAACATGTTCATCGGGAAGAATTTGTGATCGGTGTCGAAATTTGTGAAGACCTGTGGGTGCCGATTTCACCCGGTAGTTTTCATGCCCTGGCCGGGGCTACCGTGATCCTTAATCCGTCTGCCAGCAATGAGGTGGTGGGAAAAAGTGATTACCGCAGAGAGTTGATTCGCTCTCAATCCGGTCGCTGCAATGCTGCTTATCTCTATGCCTCGTCAGGCTTTGGTGAGTCAACCAGTGATTTGGTGTTTGGTGGCAATGCGATCATCTGTGAACGGGGGATATTGCTCAAAGAACTGCCTAAGTTTAACCTGGGGAACGAACTGCTGATTACTGATATTGACGTCGAATCACTCACGCATGACCGGCAAATGCAGCATGGCTTTGGGGATTCGGCTGATCTTCTTAAGGATCATTCTTACCGGACCATTTTATTTGAAACTCCGGGAACCGATGATTTTGATCGGGAGGTATATCCTCAGCCCTTTGTTCCCGCTGATCCTAATCGGCGCAGTGAGCGGTGCGAAGAGATCTTTAATATCCAAACCATCGGTTTGGCTACCCGACTGGCTCACCTCGGCAATGCCCCAATGGTAGTGGGGATATCGGGAGGACTGGATTCAACGATGGCACTGCTTGTTTGTGTCAGTGTTTGTGATCGATTTGATATCCCCCGGGAAAAAATACATGCTGTGACGATGCCGGGTTTTGGCACTACTGATCGCACCTATGATAACGCGGTTGCTCTGATCAAGGGCCTGGGTGCGAGCTTCCATGAAATTTCCATTGTTGCCGCTTGTACGGCTCACTTTAACGACATCGGCCACCCTCTGGATCTCCACAATGTTACCTACGAGAATTCTCAGGCCCGGGAACGAACCCAGATTCTCATGGATCTTTCCAACAAGCTGGGGGGGATTGTCGTTGGAACGGGGGACCTATCGGAACTGGCCCTTGGTTGGGCTACCTATAATGGCGATCATATGTCAATGTATAGTGTCAATGCCAGTGTTCCAAAAACCTTAATCCGTTATCTGGTCAAGTGGGTAGCAGACCATTCGACCAAAGGAGAGATTAAAAAAATTCTTTATGATGTTTTGGATACCCCGGTTTCACCAGAACTGCTGCCCCCGGATGAGGACGGAAAAATCGCCCAAAAAACAGAAGAAACCGTGGGTCCCTATGAACTCCACGATTTCTTTATGTATCAAATGGTGCGCCACGGCTTCTCACCGGAAAAAGTATATTTCCTGGCCTGCAAAGCCTTTGAGGGTGTCTATCAAAAAGCGGTGATTTTTAAATGGCTAAAGCGCTTTTACCACCGTTTTTTCAGCCAGCAGTTTAAACGCAACTGCCTGCCCGACGGGCCAAAGGTAGGCTCAGTATCTTTTTCGCCGCGGGGTGACTGGCGCATGCCCGCTGATGCCCGCGCCACGCAATGGCTTAAGAGCCTCGAGAAAATGGAACCGATTGAGTAAGCGGTTATAAAAAAAGTAATTGGCTTGTGTCAAACACAAACCCAATACCGACAAGTGTAACAACAGATTAACCATTGATCGGCACGGTCGTTTATTGACAACCAAAAAGAAGCTGTTTGCAAACAGCTTCTTTATAATGACTATTCTTTTTTAGAGTAGTGTTGGACGAGAACTTCATGTTTGAAGTTAATAAAATCCAAAATTTCCTTTTTACCCTCTTCATTGGCCATGGCGTAACCGAACAGTCCCAGCAGGTCTTTCATTTCCAACGGTTTAACCAGCTGTTCAGCCGAGTTTAAGGAGCCTTCTGATTTGAGTTTCGCATCATTAAGCGAGGTGGAATTGTCTGTTCGGCAGAGCAAATAGTCAACCGATACATCAAAATAATCCGCGATTTCAACAAGCAACTGGTTTTCGGGAAGGTTTTTATCCTTCTCGTACTTGGAAATCGAGCTTTTGTTTAAATCAAAATGCTCAGCAAAATCCTGCTGGGTCATATCCTTATTAATTCGCAGTCGTTTTAATCGTGTTCCAAAAGTAGACATGGTGTTTCCTCCATAAATTATTCATAATCTCAGTATGAATGAGTAAAATAAACACAGATGTGTTTAATCAGATTATACACCAAGTGACCATAAACTGACTATTAAATTTGCGAAAAGGTGCCAAATCGGAAATTATTAAGATCTTACGTGAATCATAGGCACTATTTCTTAATACATATTAAATAAAGCTTGCATTATTTAATATGTTGGTTTAAAATAAGGTGTTATATATTCGAGAAAGGATACTAAATGAAATTTACAGAATTAGAAATTAATGAACAATTGCTACAAGCCATTGAAGAAATGGGCTTTGTAGAAATGACCGAAATCCAGGAGCAAGCGATACCACAATTAATGATGGGAGGAGACCTCATTGGAAAGTCACAGACAGGAACAGGAAAAACTGTTGCGTTTGCCATTCCAGCCATTACGAAGCTTGACCCTTCTATAAAGAAAGTACAAGTTTTAGTTCTATGCCCAACCCGAGAGTTGGCAGTACAGGTCTCAGATGAATTTAAAAAAGTACTAAAATATCAAAAGAACATTAAAGTATTACCAATTTTCGGTGGCGCATCCATTGAAAACCAGATCAGAGACCTTAAATCAGGGGTTCAGATTGTGGTCGGTACCCCTGGCCGGGTAATGGATCACATGCGACGTAAAACCTTGAAACTTAGTGAGGTGTCAATGGTGGTACTGGATGAAGCGGATGAAATGCTAAACATGGGATTCCGGGAAGATATTGAATTGATTCTGGACGAAATCGCCCATGAGATTCAAACGGTGTTATTCTCGGCAACGATGCCAAAACCAATTTTAAAAATTGCGGAAACCTATCAGAAGAATCCGGTCCTGGTGGAAATTTCACCTAAAAACATGGTGGCGACCAGTATCGAACAAAAATACTTTAATATCAGTGATCACCATAAGTTCGAAGCCTTAACCCGATTACTGGATGTTTACAAACCACAACGATCCCTGATCTTTTGCAACACCAAGAAATATGTGGATGAAATTACCGACGATCTTAAAAAACTGGGTTATTCAGTGGATAAAATTCATGGCGACATGCGTCAGATTTCCCGGATGGCTGTTTTAAAAGACTTTAGCCGTGGGAAGTTAAATATCCTGGTAGCAACCGATGTGGCAGCCCGGGGAATTGACGTCGATGACGTCGATATTGTCTTTAATTACGATGTTCCCGATAATGAAGAATATTATGTCCATCGGATTGGTCGAACCGGGCGGGCAGGAAAAAGCGGTATCTCGCTGACCCTGGCGCGATCCAGAGATCAGTTTAGACTCAAAAAAATCACGGACTACACTAAAAAAAGCATCGAACGGGGTTTAATCCCAACGAGTGCTGTTATCAATGATATCAAGATAGCTCATTTCCACGAACGCTTCAAAATTCGTGCCGACAAGGGCGCTGAGACAGGTACCTTAGAGACCTATGTGAAAATTATTGATGAGCTGGTCGAAAAAGGCTACGCCGCTGAAACCATTGCGGCTGTTTTGCTGCAGGCTCAATTGCCACTTTCAGAAGCCGAAGATCTCAATACGGTTGAACGGCGTCCACGACGCAATGACTCAGCTCCACGTCGCGATGGTCGAGACAATCGCGGTCGTCGCGAGGGTGGGTCCCGTCGTGCTGGTCCGGAAAAAACAAAACGTCTTTTTATTAGTGTTGGTGAAAAAGATCATGCCCAAAAACGGGATATCCTGGGAGCTATTTGCGGTGAATGCGGGATTCCGTCTACTGCTGTAGGTAATATTGACATGTATGATAAATTTACCTTCGTGGATGTGGATGAAGAGCAGGCTAAAAAAGTAGAAAAGAAATTAAACGGAAAAATAATTAAAGAACGCAAAGTTAAAGTCGAAATATCAAAAAAGAAAAAATAGCAAAAGACTAATTAAAGTATCAATAGAACCTGGGTGTGAGGCTGACTTTGTCCTTGGATTCAGGTTTTTCATTTACTTTAATGTATGAATAACAAGGAGGTGCCTGATGAAAGACACTCAAACCGAAAAAAAGAATAAACTGGGCGTCGTTCCAATACCAAAGCTTCTCTTTTCAATGTCAATACCGGCGATCATTTCGATGATGATTCAAGCGATGTATAATATTGTGGACAGTATCTTTGTGGCGCAAATTGGGGAAGAGGCCTTAACAGCCGTTTCCCTGGCATTTCCCATTCAGATGATTATTATCTCCTCTTTTGTGGGTCTGGGAGTCGGAATTAACTCAGCTATTTCGAGGCGCCTGGGGCAGAATAAAAAGAGCGAAGCAGCTAATGTGGCGGAACATGGTTTTTTACTGGCGATGCTGATTGCAGCAGTGCTGGGCATCTTGGGTTTTTTCACGGCGGAAGCATTTATCAGTTTGTTTACCGACAATGCCAGCATCATTGCCCAGGGCCGGGCGTATTTAATGATTGTCACCACGCTTTGTTTTGGCAGTTTCATCACCCAGGCGGCTTATGCCACCTTACAAGGTAGTGGCGAAATGATCCAGCCGATGGTTGGACAGATTATCGGAGCGGTGGTCAATATTATTCTGGACCCCATTATGATCTTTGGATGGCTTGGCTTTCCGGCATTGGGAGTGGCAGGCGCGGCGATTGCCACGGTGATTGGTCAGATCTTTGGGATGGCCTATATGTTACTGGTTGTTTTTAAAAGCAGCAAAAATTATTTAAAACTCGATTATAAGGTGTTTCATTATGAATCGGCAATCATCAAAGATATTTTTAAAGTCGGATTACCAGCGGCGATTATGCAGGGGTTGGCGTCGCTGATGATTACCGGATACAATCTGATTCTGGCTGGATTTGGGATGTCGGCAGTGGCTGTTTTTGGGGTTTACTTTAAAATTCAGTCGATTATCTTTATGCCCATCTTTGGATTGGGTCAGGGGGCCATGCCGATCTTCGGTTTCAATTATGGAGCCAAAAACCGGGAACGGTTTAATGAAACCCTGAAGGTTGCAATGACCGCTGCCCTCAGCATTATGGCCTTGGGAACGCTATTGTTCTGGATTTTCCCGGCTCAGATTATGATGGCTTTTAACCCTTCTGCTGAAATGATGGAAATCGGAATCAAGTGTCTAAGAAGCATCAGTCTGGCATTTCCGCTGGCCGGGATTTCGATTATGCTCAGTGTCAGTTTCCAGGCCATCGGCAAGGCTTATGTCAGTATGATTGCATCTTTTATCCGGCAGATGATTGTGCTCTTGCCGGTTACCTATTTGTTGGCGCAGGCCGGTGGTTTGGATTGGATCTGGTACGGGTTTATCATTTCAGAAATGTTCTGTCTGGCTTATGAGCTGTTCATGTACCGATGGTATCAGCGAAATATTTTTGATAACTGGGAAGCCTCTCCAGTCGTGATGCAAAACTAACAGTCAGCTGTAAACAGTAAAAAAAAGATCTTCAAAAGACAATGTGCTTTTGAAGATCTTTTTTTATATTTCGCTGTTTTGGTTGATGACATCAATGCTCTGACAAATTAGGCTGTTCATCCGTTTGACCTCGCCGCAGAGAAACAGGTAGCCAATCAGGGTTTCAAAACCGGTGGCATAACGGTAGTCGGAAGGGTTCGCGTTTTTGGGAACCTGGGAGGCGGTGTTCCGGCCTCGTTTAACCATCCGCTCCTCCGTTTCAGAAAGTTCTGGTAGCAGCGCCCGGACGATTTGGGCCTGGGCACTGGCGCGGACATAACAAATCGAGGTTTTGGTCATGACATTAACATTCTGGTGACCACAGCCGAGCAGATATTTGCGAATCAGATCCGAGAATATCCCATCACCAATGTAGGCAAGTGCCAGCGGATTCATGGCGGCGGCCTGTTCCCGGGTGTAGTGTGTGTCGATCGTGGCCTGGATGGTTTTTAGACGGTCTGACGTTTCTGGGGTTAGGCTTTTTTCCATTTAACACCTTCCCGGGTATCCTCCAGAACAATACCTTTAGCCAGCAGTTCATCCCGGATTTCATCGGCCCGTTTGAAATCTTTGGCTTTGCGGGCCGCCTGTCGCTGCGCGATCAGGTCTTCCACAGCCGCATCCAGATCGGTTTCTTTTTCTTTTTCCGCCAATCCTAAAACGGCAGTGAGTTCGGCAAAAATGTTTTGACCAGCAATGATCGCCGGTGTAGAAGAAGCGGCATTAAGCGTCGAGTTAAGATCCCGGACCAGCTCAAAAATAACGGCAATGGCATCGGCGGTATTGATGTCATCATCCATGGCTGCGACAAAATCGTGTTTGTACTTAACCAGCGAACCAATCCAGCCTTGTTCTGTTTCGGTGGACATCTCAGCGGTGGCGTTTGCAAGCAGGAATGCCATCTGGAATTTAGCGGTATATAACCGTTCCAGAGCATTGGCGGCCTGCTTTAGCAGCGGCTCACTGAAGTTAACCGGGCTGCGGTAATGAGCCATTAATAAAAACATCCGCACCGCTTCGAGATCAAAGGTTTTGGCAATATCCCGGACGGTAAAAAAGTTACCCTTGGATTTGGACATTTTTTCGTTGTCAATATTAATATAGCCGTTGTGCACCCAATAGTTAGCAAAGGGTTTGCCGCAGCAGCCTTCGGATTGAGCAATTTCATTCTCGTGGTGGGGAAAGATCAGATCCTGGCCGCCGCCGTGAATATCGATGGTATCGCCCAGGTGTTTTTTTGACATCGCCGAACATTCAATGTGCCAGCCCGGTCGCCCCTGGCCCCAGGGACTGTCCCAATAGGGCTCGCCTTCTTTTTTCTTTTTCCAGAGGGCAAAATCCAGGGGGCTATGTTTTTCATCATTGACATCAATCCGGGCTCCGGATTTTAAATCATCGATGGATTGTTTGGATAATTTACCATAATCTTTAAAGGCATCAACATGATAGTAGACATTGCCATCGACATTATAGGCCAGTTCTTTTTCTTCCAGGGTTTTGATCATGGCGATGATTTCCGGCATGTGCTCACTGACCTTGGGATGGACCGTAGCGCGTCTGATTCCCAAGGCATCGGCATCGGTAAAATATTCAGCGATGTATTTTTTAGAAACATCGCCAGGCGAAATTCCCTCTTCGTGACTCCGGTTGATGATTTTATCATCAACGTCGGTAAAGTTCTGGATAAAGGTTACCTCGTAACCGGTATATTCCAAAAACCGGCGCAGCACGTCAAATACGATAAAGGGACGGGCGTTGCCGATATGAAAATAGTTGTAAACTGTGGGTCCGCAGGAATACATCCGGACCTTGCCCGCTTCAATCGGGATAAATGTTTCTTTCTTCTGGGTCAGGGTATTATATAATTTCATAAAGTTCACCTTTCAATTTATTTATTTACAGCAATGTGTTATGATAACATATTATACACTAAAGATAAGATTAAGTGTCAATGGATAAAATTTTTTAGGAAGAAAATTTCTTTATCAACCCAAAAGAATAAAAAAGAAATGAATGAGGATTCTCCATGGAAGCAAATACAAAACGAAAAGTTCTGGCCCAGGCGATTTTAGCCCTTGAAACCGAAGAGGATTGTAATTTATTACTCGAGGACCTGTGTACCATCAAAGAAATTGAAGACATGGCCCACCGTTTTGAAATTGCCTATCTACTATCCCAGGGAAAAACCTTCATCGATGTGGAAAAACTGACCGGAGCCAGCTCGGCCACCATCAGCCGCGTCAACCGCTGCCTCAAACACGGCAAAGGCTACCGCAACAGCATCGAAAAAATGAAAAAGGACCATACATTGGAGTAGTCTTGCGACGATAAACAAACTCAAAAGCAGTACCGACAATTGTTACATCATGTTGTAGGCATCAAGGCGGACATGGCAGCGCCTGTCCGAGCTTGCAGCATACAACAGATTAACAATTGATTGGTACGGTAGTCTGCAGGATCCTGAATCTTATCTAAAATTTAATATTAAAGGAGTTGAGTGTAGTGATGAAGGCTGTGAAAAAGTCGAAGAAGTTGGACAACGTTTGTTATGATATTAGAGGACCGGTGGTTGAAGAGGCGGATCGCATGGAACGGGAAGGCATTGACATTATCATGCTCAACACCGGGAATACAGCCCCCTTTAATTTAAATGCCCCGGATGAGATTATTCAGGATATCAAATATAATATGCGGCCGGCCGAAGGCTACTGCAATTCTCAGGGGATTTTCTCAGCCCGAAAGGCTGTGGTTCAGCATTATCAGACCAAGGGTCTGATGGATCTGAAGGTGGATGATGTTTTTCTTGGCAATGGGGTCAGTGAACTGATTCTATTTTGTATGCAGGCGCTGTTAGATAATGGGGACGAAATTCTGGTTCCGTCACCAGACTACCCGCTGTGGTCAGCTGCGGTTAACCTCTCGGGCGGAACCGCTGTCTATTATACCTGTGATGAAGAAGATGAGTGGAACCCCAATCTTTTGGATATTGCCAGTAAGATTACGCCTAATACCAAGGGAATCGTGGTCATCAATCCCAATAATCCCACTGGTGCCCTTTATCCCAAAGATATTCTTGAGGGGATCGTCGATCTGGCCATTGCCAACAATTTGATTATTTTTGCCGATGAAATCTATGATCGGGTTCTCTATGATGATGCGGTTCATATCCCGATGTCAACGCTGACCGAGGAGGTGCTGGTGGTAACGCTCAATGGTTTGTCAAAATCTCATCGGATTCCCGGTTATCGGGTCGGTTGGATGATTTTGACGGGTAACAAGGAAGGGGCCAGGGATTATATTGAAGGGATTAAAATGCTTTCCAATATGCGGATGTGCTCCAATGTTCCCGGACAACATGCGATCCAAACCTCTTTAGGCGGCTACCAAAGTATCAACGATCTGCTTAAACCTGGAGGTCGGCTCTATGAACAGCGGGAGATTGTCTGTAAGCGAATCAATGCGATACCGGGTCTGTCCTGCGTTAGACCCAAGGCCGGGTTTTACGTCTTTCCCAAGATTGATACAGAACTTTTTAATATCACCAGCGACGTCCAGTTTGCGCTGGATTTTCTCAAAGAAGAGCATGTTCTGATGGTTCAGGGAACCGGTTTTAATTGGCCTCATCCGGATCATTTCAGAATTGTCTTTTTACCCCATCCGGAAGATCTGTTGGAAACCATGGATCGACTGGAACGGTTTATGGCAAACTATCAACAAGAACAAGTTTTAAGAACGGAAGAATAATGAAAAAACAATTAATGAAAAGCAAAAAACGAGCAATTCTGGCCGGCGTCTGTGCCGGTCTGGGGGAATACTGCAACACTTCGCCCTGGATTTTCAGAGGGTTGTTCCTGTTGCCCTTTTTTCTTAGACTGATGCCGGGGATCCTCAGCATCATTGTCTATATTCTGCTGGCGGTGGTACTCCCGGGTAATCAGCGGATTGAGGATGTGGTTGAAGTGGATTATGAGATTATTGATGATGAAAATGATGAAGAAATCATTGACTTCAGCGACGAAAAGTCAGGCACCAAAGAAAAGGTAAAGTAAATGCTGGAAAAAAGAATCATTACAAAATCAAGTCAGGAAACCTTTGATTTTGGAAAATCTCTGGGGGAAGCCATCGACTTCCCCCTGATTGTTTTTTTACAAGGGGATATGGGGGCTGGGAAAACCCTGTTTTGTAAAGGCTTTGTGGCCGGAATGGGAATTGATGATGAGGTCACCAGTCCCACCTACACCATTGTTAATGAATATGGTAATCCGCCTGGAATTTTTCATTTTGATTTGTACCGGCTTAAGGATTCACAGGAGCTTTATGAGATGGGCTTTGAAGATTACCTCAACCAGGGCTGTACGCTGCTACTGGAGTGGCCGGATCTGATAGGGGAAAATAACTTTGAGCCCCGGCTGGAAATTGAGTTAAAATCGCAAATCGATACACCAGATGAGCGGGAAATAGTATTAAAGACGGACAATGAAAAAGTGGCACAACGACTAAATTCACTTTAGCCCAAAAACGGCAAGCATTATTTCATAGAGGGCGGGTGTACCGATTGGTCATGACGGATGGCCTGCTTCTCGATCGATAATAATTATAATAAGGTGGCAAACATGGAAAAACCTCTAACCAGCGTAATCATTCCTGCCGCAGGAATGGGACGAAGGATGAATGCACCAATCAACAAGCAGTATCTGACAATAAATGGGAAACCAATCTTAGCCCATACCCTGGATGTTTTTGAAAAGTGCCCTCTGATTAATGAAATTGTATTGGTGATTAATCAGGACGAGTTTAGCATCTGCCAATTGCAGGTTTTAAAGCCCTATCGCTTTAAAAAGATAAAACTGGTGCGCGGTGGTAATACCCGGCAGGAGTCAGTTTATCGGGGGCTCAAAGCAATTAATCCCAGGACGGATCTGGTGATGGTTCACGATGGCGCCAGACCAATTATCCAGGAGTCGGTCATTGTCCGAAGTATTTTAGAAACCATTGAACATCGGGCCACTACCGTGGGCGTGGCAGCTAAAAACACCATAAAAGTGATCAGCAAGGATGGCTTTGTTGATCATACCCCAAATCGGGATGACCTGGTTGAAATTCAAACTCCCCAAACCTTTGAGTATGGTCTTTTAAAAGAAGCCCATGAACAGGCGATTTTGTTGGGGATTGAGGGAACGGATGATGCCTTTCTGGTAGAACGTCAGAATGTACCAGTGAAAATTGTAACTGGCCACTACACCAATATCAAGATTACAACCCCGGAAGATCTGATTATTGCCGAGTCGATTATTAAACGGTTGTTGAAAAATGATAAAAAAGCACGGAAAAATTAAAAGATTATTAATAGAAATAAAGAATGAAGTGAAAATAGCTGATATTTTATGCAGTTTTTCGCTTCATTCTTTATTTATTGGGGAATAAAAGATATAATGGAAAGACACGAAACAAAATACTAAGGGTTATTCACCTTTTTAAAATAAATTTAAGAAAATGTGGAGGAAGCCATGATTGAATTATCGGAAGAACTTCTCTTAAGAATGTATTATAAAATGAATCAGGCTCGCTATTTTGAAGAAAAATTGGAGGAACTCGCCGCAAAGGGCCAGGTCCATGGTACGATCCATCTGGCCATCGGTCAGGAAGCTTCGGGGGTGATGCCTTGTCTGGCTCTCGAAGAAGGGGATCTGGCGTCGCTGAGCCATCGGGGTCATGCCCAGGCGATTGGCTTTGGACTGGATGTCAATCTGATGATGGCAGAATGTCTGGGGAAATATACCGGCTACAGCAAGGGCAAAGGAGGTTCTATGCATATTGCCGATGTGGAAAACGGAAATCTGGGCGGCAATGGCGTTGTCGGCGGTGGTTTTAATCTGTCCTGCGGAGCAGCATTGACTCAAAAATATAAAAAAACCGGTAAGGTTGTTTTGTGCTTTGCCGGGGATGGTGCTACCAATGAAGGAAGCTTTCATGAATCCTTGAATCTGGCCTCAATCTGGAAATTGCCGGTCGTTTTTTTCATTGAAAACAACCAGTATGGGATGTCAAATCCGGTCGAGAATCACATCAATATTGAAAATATCTCAGACCGCAGCGAAGCCTATAACATGCCAGGTCTTACCATTGACGGCAACGATTTTCTTGATGTTTACAATACCGCGACCAAAGCCCTGCGTTATGCCAGAGCAGGGAAGGGTCCCGTGCTGATTGAAGCAAAAACCTATCGCTACAGTGGGCATAGCAAGAGTGATAAACAAGTTTATCGGGATAAACGGGAGGTTCTGGAATGGCAAAAAAAAGATCCGCTTTTGAAGATTAAAGAATATCTTCGGGAAAACCGGGTTTTTACTGAAAAACAGATCCTCAAAATGGAAGACGAGGCCCGGGTTTCGATTGAGCAGGCGGTAGCGTTTGCAAAAAAAAGCCCGCAACCCCAGCTAAACACTGTTTTAGAAGATGTATATGCGTGAGAGGTATAACTAAATGAAAACAAGTGATATGACAAGAATGACCTACCGCGATGCCATCCGTCTGGGAATCACCGAAGAAATGCGACTGGATCAGGATGTCATTTTTTTAGGTGAAGATATTGGTCTTTACGGCGGTGCCTTTGGGGTGTCAAAGGGCTTGCTGGAAGAGTTTGGCGAAGCACGAATCCTGGATACTCCGATTTCGGAAGGAGCCATTGTTGGGACCGCTGTCGGCGCAGCAACGACCGGGTTGCGACCAATTTGCGAAATGATGTTTATGGACTTTATTACTCTGGGGTTGGATGCCCTGGTTAATCAGGGTGCTAAAATGCGCTATATGTTTGGCGGTCAGGCCCAGGTACCGATGGTCCTGCGGCTTCCGGCTGGATCCGGTACCGGGGCGGCAGCGCAGCACAGCCAGAGTCTGGAAGCCTGGTTATGCCATGTGCCGGGATTAAAGGTGGTGACCCCATCGACCCCAGCCCAGGCAAAAGGGCTTATTAAAGCGGCAATTCGGGACAATAACCCGGTCTGTTTTATCGAGCATAAAATGCTCTATGATACGGTGGGGCTAGTTCCTCTGGATGAAGATTACACCCTGGAAATTGGAAAAACCGTTGTCGAGCGAGTTGGCAAGGACGTGACCATTGTTGCATATGGTACCATCTTGGGCAAAGCCATTGAAGCCGCCGAATTTTTAGAGGAAGAAGGGATTATGGTGGAAATTCTTAATCCCCTGACCCTGTATCCGATGGATATGAAACCCATTATTGAATCGGTTATTAAAACCGGTTGTCTGATTGTCGCCCATGAGGCCGTTAAAACCGGCGGGGTTGGTGGCGAAATCGTCGCCCGGGTGGTCGAAAGCGAAGCCTTTGACTACCTTACCGCACCGATTATCCGTTTGGGCGGTCTGGATGTCCCGATTCCTTTTAATCAGGAATTAGAGGCAGCAGTGGTACCCCAGCGAAACGATTTTGTTCATGGAGTCTATCGTCTCCTTAACCGGGAATAGGGAGTTGGCAGAATGATGGAAAATGAAATAATCTTACCGAAAGAGAATTTAGATATGGCAGCAGCAGATCGTGAACAAGCAACCAAAGAGATGACAAATAAAGATCAAGGGGAAGTAAACCGGGAAGAAAATCTGGAAGAAAAACTCACTACGGTGCTTGAGGCGCTGGAAAAGAATCTGGAAGAGGCCATTAAAGAAGGTATCAAAACAGAAGAGATCAAAACAGAAGAGATCAAAGAACAACCTGCGGAAGTTATTCCGGGAATCATCAAGGATGAAGAAATAAAAGAGTCACAGGAAATCTCTGATGCGCCAGATCCCCGAGCAGGAAAGCTCAGAGCAACCCCAGCGGCAAGACGAATTGCCCGGGAATTTAAGGTGGAACTTCAAAAGGTCACCGGCAGTGGACCAAATGGAAGGATTGAAACCGATGATGTTAAGAAGCTGGTCGTGATTCAGCCGGGAACCTTTGAGTACAAATCAAAAGAACCGGTGGTAATCAAAACGAACCTGGACAATATCGTTGGGAACCCCAAAAACCTCTTTTCTACACCGGTGAAGCTGGAAGCGATTCCTGAAAAAGCGCCTCGCCCGCGCAAAAAATTAAAAGAAATGAATCATAAAATAGAAAAAGTGCCAAATCCAGCGCTGGACTTTGTTCCCTTTGTGGATGAAGACGATGAGCGGTTAAAAGCAGAAGAAGCGGAGGTGGTGACAAAAATTTCAGAATTGGATTTTGTACCGTTTGTCGATTTAAAAGCGGAGCCGCTACGGGAAGAAATTATTGTTAAACCAACGCCGATGCATCTGCTTTATGAAAGTGAGCAGGAAGATCTGAAGCGCAAATCCCGGGGCCAGCAAAAAAGAAAGCCGGTTCAGGACGAAAGCAAGGCGACAGAAACCAGCGAGCAAGTTGTTGCTGAACCGACGCCGGAAGAAAAAAATACCGAATGCCAATCCAGCAACATCCAGGCACCGGAACTAAAAGAAAATCAGCCAGCGCATGTTTTGCTTGAAACGGACGAAAAAGAAGTTCTTGAGCCCAAAGTTACTGAGCCCAAAGTTACTGAGCCCGAAAAGGTCAAGCAGATGGTCGAGCAAAAAATAGAACCTGAGGCAGCGGTTGCCATTGTTGAAAAAACTGATGAAATCATAGAATCGCCAGCTGAGATAAGCGGTGCGACTGTTCAAGAACTTACTGAGGAACCGGAGATCACTAAAGATCATCACAAAAAAAACGCGCAAGAAAGTACAGAAAAAAATAGGGTCAGGACGGTTCGATCTAAAGCGATTAACAGGTATAGGATAAAAAACAACGAGGAAACACCAGTCATCAGCCTAACCACAGAAATTGATATGACCGAAATTAAGGAGCTTAGAAAGAAGATCACTAAAAAAATTGAGGAACAGGCCAGATATCGTTGCACGTATACGGATTTTCTACTCCTGGCAACCTCTCGGGCACTGGTTACACATCCGCTGATCAATGCCAGACGGGAAGACGATGCAGTGGTTGCTCACGCCCATGTCAATATGGGTTTAACCGTCGAAGCCGAACATGGATTTATTGTACCGGTGATCCCAAACACTCAGTCAATGAGTTTTGTGGAAATTGTCAAAAGCCGGGGTGATCTCTTAAAAGCCGTTAAAAACAATCACTTGCCCGAAGATCAGAACAGCACCTTTACGATTACCAACCTGGGGATGTATGGGATCCGGGAATTTACGGCAATCATCAATCAGAGCAACAGTGCCATCCTCAGCGTTGGAGAAGTGGTTCAACGGATCCGCATTCATCAGGGTGAACCGGTGGTGCGATCGGTGATGAAAATCAGCTTAAATCTGGATCAACGGGTTGCCAATGGGGTGGACGGAGCAAAATTCCTTCGCGATATCAAGGCGGACATGGAGAATCCGTCACTTTTATTGTTTTAGTGTGTAAATTTATCAAAATAGCGAAAAGATAACGTTACCAAAAAAATAAGTATTGTCACATTTAAGCAAATTGTGTTAGACTAAACAGCATAATAAAGATTACAGAACTTACATGAAGCAGATGAAAAGCAATGGCCAATTGTCTGCTTTTTTTGTATCTAAGCGAGAGTTGAATTCGAAAGGAGTACAAGGTTGGAGAAGATATTAAAGGAAGGCATTACCTTTGATGATGTATTGTTAATCCCGGGGAAATCAGAAGTGTTACCAGGCGACGTCAACACCGGCACCCATCTGACAAAAAAAATTGCGCTGAATATTCCGATTATGAGCGCCGGTATGGATACGGTTACCGAGGGACGACTGGCGATTGCCATGGCGAGAGAAGGCGGCATCGGGATTATTCACAAGAATATGACCATTGAAGAGCAGGCTTTTGAAATTGATAAGGTTAAACGTTCAGAAAACGGGGTTATCGTGGATCCGTTTTTCCTGTCACCAGAACATAATATCGGTGATGCGCTGGAGCTGATGTCCCGTTATCGGATTTCCGGCGTTCCGATTACGATTGAAGGAAAATTGGTCGGAATCATCACCAACCGGGACCTGCGTTTTGAAAGTGATCCTAAAAAGAAAATCAAAGACGCGATGACGAAAGATAATCTGGTAACGGCGGAAGAGGGGACTACTCTGGAAAAAGCCGAGGCCATTTTAAAACAATACAAGATCGAAAAGCTGCCAATTGTGGACTCTGAAAATAATTTAAAAGGTTTGATCACCATTAAAGACATTGAAAAGAGTATTAAGTATCCAAACGCCGCTAAAGACTATCGGGGGCGGCTGATCGTTGGTGGTGCTGTCGGAATTAGCAGTAACACCTTTGAACGGGTAGCAGCACTGGTAAAAGCTCAGGCTGATGTCATCGTGGTGGATACTGCTCATGGTCACTCTATCGGTGTTATTAAAACGGTCGCAGCAATCAAGGAAAAATATCCTGATGTTCAGCTCATCGTGGGAAACATTGCGACTGGAGCCGCCGCTAAAGACTTAATTAAAGCAGGCGTCGATGCCCTTAAGGTTGGGATTGGCCCCGGTTCCATTTGTACGACTCGGGTTGTGGCCGGGATTGGCGTGCCCCAAATCACCGCGATCTTAGATGTGGTTGAAGTCGCCAAAGAACATGGTATCCCTGTCATTGCCGATGGTGGGATTAAGTATTCAGGGGATGTGGTTAAAGCCATTGGTGCTGGTGCTGATGTGGTTATGATCGGGAGTCTTTTTGCCGGCACCGATGAAAGCCCGGGAGAAACCATAATTTACCAGGGTCGCAGCTTTAAAACCTATCGGGGGATGGGATCTTTAGGCGCCATGAAAGATGGCAGCTCGGATCGCTATTTCCAGGAAGGCCAGAAAAAATTGGTTCCCGAAGGCGTTGAAGGTAAGGTTCCCTACAAAGGACCGCTAGCCGATACCGTCTACCAATTGGTGGGTGGTCTTCGTTCGGGAATGGGTTATTGTGGATCGGCGACGATTAAAGATTTAAGAGAAAAATCGCAGTTTATAAAAATAACCAGTGCGGGTTTGATTGAAAGTCACCCCCACGATATTTCCATCACCAAAGAATCACCTAACTACAATAGCGCTCAATTTTAGGAGAATTTATGATAACAAAGCATTACCAAGATGAAATCATCCTCATTGTGGATTTTGGAGCACAATACAATCAACTCATCGCCCGACGAGTTCGTGAAGCCAGAGTATATTCTGAGGTTGTTCCTTATGATATTACCCCCGCTGAGATTCGCAAGAAAAATCCCAAGGGGATTATCTTCACTGGTGGACCGTCTAGTGTCCATGAAGCAGGAGCACCTCTTTGTGATCCGGAAATTTATAACATGGGGATTCCTATTTTAGGGATCTGCTATGGCGCGCAGTTAATGGCTGAGCAATTAAAAGGCATCACTGATTCGGCCGATATTCGGGAGTATGGTAAAAAAGCCCTGAAATTTGAAACAGACTCCGTGCTGTTTAAAGATATTCCTGATGGATCGACCTGTTGGATGAGTCACACGAACTATATCCAGACGATCCCGGAAGGATTCTGCATCACTGCGACGACTGATTCCTGTCCGACTGGAGCCATGGAATGCCAGGAACGCAAGCTCTATGCAGTACAATTCCATCCCGAAGTGGAACATACCAAATATGGTAAAGAAGTTTTAAATAACTTTATCTATCATGTCTGCGGATGTGAAGGTTTATGGACTATGCATAACTTTGCTCAGGAACAGATTGAAGCCATCAAGAAGCAGGTTGGCGATCGTCGGGTGTTATGCGCCCTTAGTGGCGGGGTGGATTCTTCCGTTGCGGCAACCCTGGTTCATAAGGCCATTGGGGACAAGTTGACCTGTATTTTTGTGGATCATGGTCTGCTTCGCAAAGATGAAGGCGATCAGGTTGAAGCGATCTTTAAGAAGCGCTTTCATATGAACTTTATCCGGGTGAACTGCGAAGAACGTTTCCTTGGTAAACTGGCAGGTGTCAGTGATCCGGAGCAAAAACGAAAAATTATTGGAACGGAGTTTATCCGTGTCTTTGAAGAAGAATCAAGTAAATTAAACGATATCGATTTTCTGCTACAGGGAACCATCTATCCTGATGTCATCGAAAGCGGTACCAAAAATGCAGCGGTCATCAAAAGTCACCACAACGTTGGCGGACTGCCGGATGATGTCGATTTTGAACTAATTGAACCCCTGAGAAACCTGTTTAAAGATGAGGTTCGGGCTGTCGGGGAAGAAATTGGTCTGGATCACGATCTGGTCTGGCGGCAACCCTTCCCGGGGCCAGGTCTGGCCATTCGAGTCATGGGCGATATCACCAAAGAAAAACTGGAGATCTTAAAAGAAGCCGATTTTGTCTTCCGGGACGAAATCGCTAAAGCCGGTCTGGATGAAGAAATCTGGCAATACTTTGCGGTATTGCCGGGAAACCGCAGTGTTGGGGTTATGGGTGATGAACGAACCTATGACTACACCATCGGCCTGCGCGCCGTGACCTCAGTTGACGGGATGACCTCCGACTGGGCCCGCATTCCCTATGATGTTTTAGAAAACATCTCCACCCGTATTGTCAATGAAGTGAAGCACGTCAGTCGAATTGTTTATGACATCACGAGCAAACCGCCTTCGACGATTGAGTGGGAGTAATAGGGATAAGAACAGTTAATCAGGTTAAAATTGCAAATTAACGGTTTATAAGAAATAGGAACGTTACTATTTTAATATGGATAACAACGAGTAAGTGGTTATGATGTAATGCATGGAATTTATGCAATCATAGCCACTTTTTATTTGATTATTTTTATAACGATAACTTTATATTTATCAACAGTCAAAGAAGTGGTACAATAATAACACGACAAAAACCGAATTGGAGGGTGATCATGAAATACAGCGCCGGAATGGTTTCTAGCCTGTTTTGGCTCAGTGAAACCCGAAAAACTGCCAAGCTTTTAATGGTCGGGAATGACGTTCAGGCGATTCGGGTTCTCGCCCAGACAGAAAATATTTATCAGGTAAAAAACGAAACCCGGGCCCGTAAAATAGCTAACGTCATCGTGAAGCGTCTAAAAAGCCTGCCCGATGATTATTTGAAATTCATCGTAACCGGTGATATTGGCACCGCCAAGCTGATTATTCTGATTAGCATTATGAAGACCGATCTGCTTTTTTTTGAGTTTATTCATCAGGTTTATCGGCTGGCGATACGCTTAGGTGAGATGGCCATCACTGATCGGTCCATTAACAACTTTTTTGATGAAAAGAAACGGCAAAGTGAAACGGTAGCAGTTTGGACCGAAACGACCACCCAAAAATTAAAGCAGCAATATATAAAAAACCTTCTCGAAGCCGGGGTGATCCAAATCGTAACCGGCCAACGAAAAATCATTATCCCCCTGGTTGACTACAACTTGAGAAAACAACTGGAAGATCATGGCTTCACACCCTATTTGAATGCCATAACCGGAGAGGCCTAACATGAAAAAAATCGAAATCCGATTAGAGCAAATTGAGGCAAAAATCACCAATGATGATTTTTTAAAAAACAAGGGCCTGGGCAATGAAGTGGGCTACTACATCTTTGACTATCCCCCTCAGGACGAACTAAGGGTCAGGCAGCATATTGCCGATCTCAAAGCAAAAATCAATCAATCAACCAGCGGCCTAAAGATTGTGGAATACGATCTTTATAAACTGGTGATTGCGGTATTAAAAGAACGGGGCTATCTGGAAAAATGTTTCCAGTTCGAAAAAGCAAAAGGCCTGGACTATACCTATGAGGCCATTATCAAAATGCTTCGCCTCACTAGTAAGACCAATCTGCTGGTCAACCATATTATTGAGCATACCCCGCCCCATTCGGTAGTCTTTATTACTGGGGTGGGAAAATGCTATCCCATTGTCCGCTCCCACAATGTGCTGAACAATCTTCATCAGGTACTGGACTCCGTGCCAGTGGTGATGTTTTTCCCCGGTATTTATTCCGGCCAGGATTTACAGCTCTTTGGCACCATTAAAGATGATAATTACTACCGGGCCTTCAAACTCATTTGAAGCTACCCGCTGTAACTATATAAGTTGAGTTAAATCGTTAATGTAGGGGCGATTATTAATCGCCCGCACACTGCACGATGGCCAGTTCAATTTGCATAATTACTTAATTCAACGTATATACCTAAAACTTAAAAACGTGTTAAGCAAAAAAACTTTGGAGGAAAAAAATGCGTATTGCAGATATGTTTGTCAAACCCATTGATCGGGACATTAAAGGAGTCATTAAAGTCGGCCAGGACGACGATGCCAACATTTATCAGGAACTGGATGAATATGTAGTGACCAAAGAGTTGCAAAAACACTTCCGCAGCTTTTTCGAAAGCTACAAAAACGGCATTTCCGGCCATACTGATAAGATGGGGGTTTGGATTTCCGGCTTCTTTGGTTCGGGTAAGTCCCACTTTCTTAAGATTTTATCCTATCTGCTGGAAAACAAAGACGTCAACGGGAAAAAAGCCGTTGAGTTTTTTACCGATGGCAGCAAGTTAGACGATTCGCTGATTATGGCAAACATCCGTCTGGCCGAAAATGTGCCTTGCGACGTGATCCTCTTTAATATCGATTCTAAAAGTGAGTCCAACTCTAAATCCGCCAAAGATGCCATCATGGATGTCTTCATGAAGGTTTTTAACGAGATGCAGGGTTTCTGCGGTTCACTCCCCTTTCTGGCCGACCTGGAACGCAAACTCGCTGATGACGGAAATTTTGACAGCTTCAAAACCGCCTACCTTGAAGCTTACGGCAACACCTGGGAAGATACCCGGGAAGACTTCTATTTTATCCAGGACGAACTGGTGGCAGTTTTAGCAAAACAGGGGATTATGAGTGAAGAAGCCGCCCGAACCTGGTGTGAAAAATCAGCCGATACTTACACCCTCTCGATCGAAAAATTTGCCAGCCTGATTAGACAGTACTGCCACAAAAAAGGCAGCAATCATCATGTGGTGTTTATGGTTGATGAAATCGGCCAGTACATTGCGGAAGATCCCCGGCTGATGCTTAATCTCCAGACCGTCACCGAAAATCTGGGTACCGCCTGTGGGGGTAAGGCCTGGGTGGTTGTCACCAGTCAGCAGGATATTGATTCGGTGGTAGCTGTTAAGGGCAATGACTTTTCCAAAATTCAGGGCCGTTTTGATACCCGGCTCTCCTTGTCCAGCTCCAACGTGGATGAAGTGATCCGCAAGCGAATTCTTGAAAAAAACCAGGCCGGAATGGTGACTCTTCAGCTTTACTACGACCAAAAAGAATCAATAATCAAAAATCTGATTATCTTTTCCGGAGAAGTGGAAAAGAAACTCTATCGGGACCGGGACGAGTTCGCTGGGGTTTATCCTTTTATCCCCTATCAATTTAATCTGCTGGGCCAGGTTTTAACCGCAATTCGCACTCACAGCGCTTCCGGGAAGCATCTGGCCGAAGGGGAACGCTCGATGATTGCTCTGTTTAAGGAATCAGCCATGTCTCTGATGGAAGAGGCTGAAGGGGCCATTGTGCCTTTTTATACCTTTTACAACGCCTTGGATCAGTTTATCGACCACACCCATCGCATTGTGATTAAGCAGGCCGAAGAAAATACGCTGCTGGAATCCCAGGATGTGGAGTTACTTAAAATTCTCTTTATGATCAAGCACGTCAAAGAAATTAAAGCCAATACCGAAAACCTCACCACCCTGATGGTGTCAAACGTCGACGATGATCGGATCAATTTAAGAAAAAAAGTTGAAGTTTCTCTGGGCCGACTGATCACCCAGACGCTGGTTCAGAAAAATGGTGATATCTATATGTTTTTGACCAACGAAGAGCAGGATATTAACCGGGCGATCCAGAATGAAACGGTGGAAATGGGCGAAATCATCAACGAAGCCGCCGCCATCATCTTCCAGGAAATCATCAAAGAAAACAAGTACCGCTACAATAATCGCTATCATTTTCCCTATAACCAGATTGTCGATGGGCGCTATTTTAAAAACAACCAATCCGAAGAAATGGCGGTTCATATCATTACCCCCTACCATGAGGAGGACTACAAAACGGAAACACTCCGAATGCTGTCCGCCCAGAAACCCCAGGTGCTGGTGCAGCTCCCCGGGGATGCCACCTTTCTGGATGAAATCATGGAGACCTTAAAGATCAGTAAGTTTATGACCAAACAGGGCGTTGCCCTGGAAAAAAACTTTGGCAGCATTAAACGGGCCAAACAGGATGAGTTGATCGAAAAGAAACAGCGGATTCGAATTTTTATCGAAGAAGCCATTAAAAATGCCGCGATCTACGTGTCCGGCGATAAAACCAATATTCCGGCTAAAGACCCGGAAAGTCGGATTAGTGATGGCCTGGCTAAGCTGGTCAATACGCGCTACAATAAGCTTTATTATATGGAAACCCAGCCGCTGGCCTCAGATATTGAGCAGATATTCAAGTCAACCAATCAGCTTTCGATGGGAACAACCACCGCTCCGGCAGCCAATAATCTGGCCCTGGAAGATCTATTAAATGCCATTGAGCTACTGTCCCGGCACACCAAAATTTCATTAAAATCGCTGATTAAACATTTTTCCGAGGCTCCTTATGGGTTTATTGACTGGGATGTACGGTGGCTGGCGGCGATGCTCTTTAAGCAGGGAAAGGCCAGCCTGATTTTAAACAGCGAAACCCTGTCCCCGGTGGAAACGGACCCCAAAGAGTTGGTAAAGGTGATGACTAAACTTGAGTTTGCCGACAAACTTTTAATAAAAAAGCGGGAACATCCCACCGTCACCCAGATTAAATCGGTCAAAGAGGTGATGAAGGGTCTTTTTGCGATGACTGCCATTGATGATGAAGAGGACACCATCATGAAAACCTTCAAAGCAAGAGCGATCAGCAAATTAAGAGAAATCGATGCTCTTTTAATTGAATACCGGTTTGAAAAACGCTATCCTGGAAAGTCGGTGCTCTTAAATGGCAAAGCGATGCTGGAATCCATCTTGACGATAAAAAATGCTCTAATATTTTTTAAACATGTCCATGATCAGCGGGATGACCTCCTGGATCTGGGCGATGATCTGGAACCGATTATCAGCTTTTTTAACAGCGAACAGAAAAAGATTCTCAAAACGGCCTTTAAATATATGGATATCTATGAAAACAGCAAAAACTATATTGTCGATGAAGAGCTTAAAGACACTATTGAAGAAATCCGGCTGGTCGCTAAAAAGCCCAGCCCCTACAACGCTATTTTTAAACTGCCAGATGCTTTAAGCCGCTATGCCAAACGACATAGTGCACTGATTGCCGTTGAAGTTGAACCGATTCGGGAGCTTGTTTTAAATGACGAAAGGGAGGTGCTGGCACAGCTCACACCCACTGAAGTTAAAGAGAAATTTGAAAGCCACTATCTCAAAATCTTTCGGGAACTGATCGATAAGCTGGAAGGTTCCAATGAAATTGCCACGGTCAAAAACATCCGTTATGAAAGTGAAACGCTAAAAGAACGGTTTACGCATGAGATTGTCGCCTATAAAAATACCTTGGTGGTGGTTTATCCACCGTCGGAGTCGGGTGAGGTAGCGGTGAATGAACCGCCGGAGATCATTAAAACAACTAAAATCGTCAAGCTTAAAACGATGAAAATTCCTACCACCGTCACCATCGAAACTGAAAGCGATGTGGAAGCCTTTATCCAGACCGTTAAAAGCGAATTATTAAACGAACTCAACCGCAGTGATGATACGATCATCAATCTGACCATTTAAGGGAGCCCAGACATGAACAAGACCGCCATTAAAGATTTTGCCGTAACTGCGCGAAGAAAACTCCTGGCATCCGTTACGGACAAAGCCGGAATAATCGGAATTACAACCGACAGCATTACCACCGCCATTACCTCGGGGAATGGCTTTGCTGTCTTTCCCACGCACTTTGGCACTGAAACCACCCTTTCCGGAAAAGAACTGACCCAGCGGGAAAACCTGATCAGTCAGATCAAAGAAAAAGGTTATAACACGGTGATGGAAGAGGTGGCCTATACCTGGTTTAACCGAATTATCGCCATTCGCTTTATGGAAGTCAACGACTATCTTCCCACTAAGGTGCGGGTGCTGTCTTCAGAAACAAAGGATAAATTGGAACCGGATCTGGTCACCCAGGCGCCCGATATTGAACTGGGTTTAACCCCGGCCGAAAAGGACGAGATCCTGAGCCTGAAAATGAAAAATGACATGGACAATCTATTTCGGATGCTCTTGATTAGACAATGCAACGCCCTGGGGGGAATTCTGCCGGAGCTGTTTGAGAACACCTCAACAGCCAACCGGGATTATACCGAAATTCTCCTGGATATTGCTTACACGAAAGAAGACAGCGTGATTCGGGATCTGCTTAAGATTGAGGAGGCAGATTTTCTGGATGCGGTGGAGATTATCGGATGGATGTATCAGTACTACAATACCGAGCCCAAAGATGAAACCTTTGCGCTTTTAAAAAAGAACGTAAAAATTACCAAAGAGCGGCTTCCTTCGGCCACCCAGCTTTTCACCCCCGATTGGATTGTTCGGTATCTGGTGGAAAATAGTTTGGGACGTTTGTGGCTTGAGCATTGTCAGGCCGAAGCTGGAATGACAAATGAGTATTTAAATGGCAGCTATTTGGGCTGGAAATACTATCTGGAAGAGGCCGAACAGGAACCGGAGGTGATGGCACAGCTGGAAACCCTGCGCCAAGATGCTAAAAATCTCAACCCGGAAGACATCAAAGTGATGGACCCCTGTATGGGTAGTGGCCATATCCTCGTTTATGCCTTTGAAGTGCTGATGCAGATTTATGAAAGCTGTGGTTATACCCAGCGGGATGCCGCCAGACTGATTATTGAAAAAAACCTTTACGGCCTGGATATCGATGACCGGGCTTTTCAGCTGGCCTATTTTGCCGTGATGATGAAGGGGCGAAAATATAACCGTCGGATTTTAACCAGTGGGATACAAACAAATCTCTGTAGTATTCAGGAAAGCAACGCGATTAAAACGGAGTTGATCAGCTTTATTGCAGATGGGAATGAAAGTCTTTTAAAAGATACCCAGACACTTGTTGAGGTGTTTACGGATGCCAAAGAATACGGCAGTATTCTGGAAGTACCTGTCATTGATTTTGAAGCGCTGAATAAACGGGTCAACGCGATTAACGAAGCAGTTTATGACAATATTATGGATCGCATTATTCAGAATGATGTCAGGAATCACTTGATACCGCTGATCAAACAGGCGGAGATCATGGCACAAAAATACGATGTGGTGATTACCAACCCGCCTTATATGGGAAGCACTGGCATGGGCCTGAAGCTAGGAGACTATGTTAAGAAGCATTATCCGGATAGCAAGAGTGATTTATTTGCGGTGTTTATAGAATGTTGTGGGCAAATGTCAAAAATAAATGGTTATCAGGCAATGGTCACCATGCAATCTTGGATGTTCCTTTCAAGTTTCGTGAGATTGAGAGAGAATAGCATAAATAACACTTCGATTTCAAGTCTCATTCAAATTGGTTATAATAGTTTTCCCGAAATAAATTCTAAAGTTGCACAAGCGGTAGCTTTTGTAGTTAGGCGCACAGTCATAAGTAGGTATTCAGGAAAATATCTTGATCTAACAAATAATTATACTCAAATTTATGATAAAGAATTAGCATTTTTTGAACAGAAAAAAATGGGAGCATATTGTGTACAAAGTGAAATATTCTCGAAAATCCCTGGCAAGCCAATTGCTTATTGGGTAAGTGAAAGTGTTGTTCAGAATTTTAATAAAGGAATAAGTATACAGAGTATAAGTGATTTTACAGGCTCACAACATATTACGGCCGATAATGAAAAGTTTCTCAGAAATTGGTGGGAAATTCACTCATCGGAAATCAGAAATGATCACTGGAAGTTTTATGCAAAAGGAGGAGAATTTAGAAAATGGTATGGTAATTTGGAACTTATAGTTGATTTTTCGGATGAAGCATTATCATTTTATAAAGAAAATAAGACTTCAAACTTATTAAATGAACGTTACTGGGATCAAGAAGGTATTACCTATACTGAATTAACGAGTAGCATTAATACATTTAGGTATTTACCGCCTAAATGTATTTTTGATAAAAAAGGACCAAGTATTGTTAGATTAGAAAAATTAGAATATTGTTTGGGAATTTTAAATTCACCAGTTGCTAATATGTATTTCAAAGTGTTAAACCCATCAATAAGTACACAGGTAAGGGACGTTAAGAATTTGCCAATTATTATAGATAATGATAATAAACCATGCATTGATAAATTAACTCAACAAAATATTAACATAGCCAAAATTGATTGGGATAGCTTCGAAACTTCCTGGGATTTTAAATGCCATCCCTTATTAGAATTAGGCAGCGAAAATCGCTACGATGTATCATTCAAAAATGATGGCAAAGTTTTTCCAAAAGACAAAACTGATCAAATCCCATTCAAACACTCGCTTGCTTTAGCGTACCGCAATTGGCAAACCTTCACTGAAAACCAATTCGCCCAACTCAAAGCCAACGAAGAAGAACTCAACCGGATCTTCATTGAAATCTATGGTCTGGAAGACGAACTCACCCCGGAGGTGGAAGTCAAGGATGTCACCATTCGCAAGGCCGATCTGGGGCGGGATATCCGTTCTCTGATTTCCTATGCGGTGGGCTGTATGCTAGGGCGTTATTCACTGGATGCACCCGGCATTGCCTATGCCGGTGGGGAATGGGAAGTGGACAACTACACTACCATCATTCCAGATAAGGACAATATCATCCCCATTACCGATGAAGAATATTTTGATGACGACATGGTAGCCCGGCTGGTTAACTTTATCAAAGTAGTTTATGGAGACGCATCCCTGGAAGAAAATCTCGACTTTATTGCCGGGGCCTTGGGGAATAAAGGCAATACCTCCCGGGAGGTCATCCGGAATTATTTTCTCAAGGATTTCTATAAAGATCACGTAAAAATTTATCAGAAACGGCCGATTTACTGGCTCTTTGACAGTGGTAAAGAAAACGGCTTTAAAGCCCTGATCTATATGCACCGTTACGATCAGGACACGGTCGGGCGGGTACGAACCGATTACCTTCATAAAGTTCAGGCCAAACTTGAAGACATCCTTAACCACTGTAATATTATCCTCGCCAGTGAAGCCTCGACCAGCGAGAAAGCAGCAGCAGTAAAGAAGAAGGAAAAACTGATCAAACAATTGGCCGAAACGAGGCTCTATGACCAGGCCATCGCCCACATCGCCCTGAGCCGCATCCCCATCGATCTGGATGACGGGGTTAAGGTGAACTACGCTAAATTCCAGGAAGTGGAAGTCGCCAGTGAAGGAAAAAAAGCGGTTAGGGTCAACTTGCTGGCTAAGATATAAAGTCGAGTCTAAGGGTTTGGGACTGCTATAGTAGTCAAGTGATTAAAGATCGACTGTATCCATTATGGAAACAGTTGAAAATTTATAACCAGCTAAAACAGGATAACAAATAAAATATGCTACCAACATTTTCAGCCAGTGAATAATTTTCAGAAACTGAAAATGATGGTAGAATGTTCTAAATTATCGATGAAAAAATTGCTGTCTATGAGTTGCTCCAAAAATCTAAAAATACCAGAAGAGAGGTCTATGTGATGAAAAATGGGATCAACAAAGAATGGACGCTCCATGTTGAAAACTTTGCTAAAATTGTCTCGGCCGACATAAAAATAGCGCCGCTGATGTGTTTTGTAGGAGACAACAATAGCGGAAAAAGCTATTTGATGAGCTTGCTGTGGGGCTTGCTGACTTATAGCAAAGATTATTTTCCGTCCAAACCACCTGAAACAGCCAATTATAAAGTCTGTGAAGCGTTTGTTAAAAAGAATATTGGCAAGGACATGCAATTGTCAAACTCGGAAATACAGCTATTTATTGACTGGTTTAACCAGATATTGGCAAAAAATGCCAGAGCATTAACAAAAAAAATCTTTAACTATGAGATGGAAATCGGGAAAATAGAAATCCGAGACTATTCGATCAAAGACTCTTTGACGATGAAATGGAACAATGATGGGGTACGCTATTCGTTTAGAAATAATACCATCACGATTCCGTTAAAAGAAAATCATACCAAAGAGGATATTTTTATAACCTGTGTTTATTTCTGTTGGAATATTGTCATGGAAGGAATCGCAGCGCCTCTTTATACACCGGTTGTCAAAGGTCGAAGAAGTGGCGAACCGGTCTATTTGCCGGCTTCTCGAATGGGGTTTATGCTAACCTATTTACAGCTATTGGATGCATCTTTGACCAATAGCTTTTCGGGAACGGATGAAACGGGTAACAGTAGTACCTTGACCATGCCCTACGTTGACTTTCTGAGATTGATATTAAAATTTGAAAATGTCAGCAAAATCTCGAAAAAGAATGAACAATTGATTGAATTTATTGAGGAGAGGATGATCGGTGGAAAAATAGCAATTAAAAAAGAATACGCGCCGACTTTTAATTATATACCTTTTGGATCAAAGAGAGAGCTTCCCCTTTATATTTCATCTTCGGTAGTGGCTGAGGTTTCGCCGTTGCTGTTATTGTTAAAATCAAATATTCAATTCAATACTATAATCATTGAAGAACCGGAAGCGCATTTGCATCCGAGACTCCAATGGGAGATGGCAAAATTGATTATAAAACTCGTAAATAGTGGGATTCCGGTTTGGATCACCACCCACAGTGATACCATTTTACAGCATGTCAACAATATGATAAAACTTGATAACAATGCGGATAAAGCCAAATTGATGGAAGAATATTCTTATTCAAAAGACGATATGATAAACAGAGAAATGATCGCAATGTATCAATTTAACTCAGATAATATGGGAAAGACAAATATTGAACCGCTGGAATCGAACGAATACGGCTTTATTGTCCCCACTTTCAATGCGGCATTGGAAAACCTGGTCAATGAAGTGTATGCATTTCAGGAGGATTAAATGATAGCTGAGACAAGAATTCAGTATGCTCTGGATCATTTTATCGCAGAAAAATATTTTGATGCAGAAGCGGAAGAATATCTTCTAAAAGAGATGCGTGATAGTGGTAAAAGTGAATTAAAGATTAAAATCACCAGGGATAATCTCTGTATTGAAGATTTTGATAGCCGGGGTAAATGCAACTTTGTGAGACCAGATAAAAATATCGGTATGAAAAAAAGTGTAGATCACTTGATTTTTAGAAAAATAGAGGATCAATGGGAACTTCATCTGATTGAAATGAAGAGTTCGATTGGTGATCGTAAGTGGATTGAAATCAAACAAAAATTTAGAGCCAGTTATTTAAATGCCAAGGCGATTGCAGTTTTTGTAGGAATTACAATTGATAAAGTCATACTCTACACAACATATGAAAAAGCAGATATTACTGGCAGACCTAGTGGGACAACAGATTTAAAAAGCTACGCACCGAAACTGGGAGAAAAATTAATCAATATCAAAAAAGAATGGGACACTGGAATCGTAGAGCTCAATTTTGGTCATTATGAGGCGTTTCAGCATACCAAAATAAAAATGACCAGATCAGATGATCAAACTACGCTACTGGGAGAATACACGATATAAATACATGCAAGGGCTTTAAAGCTGATAAGGGGGTGACGTATGAATCTGCAAACGATACAAGAACAATTAAATAAAGAATTCCAGGGAGAAGGACGAAGGCTTGTTTTCTGGTATGATGATAACGGCGAATTCATCGAAGATATAGAAAGCCTGCTATTAGATAACGCAAGGATCCATCGTTTAACTGGAGACAATACTCTGTACACCAAGTTTTTTCTTGAGTGTGAGGATCATAACTACCTGATTTATGCTCCTTTTCCGAAGCCTGGTGATAAGGATAATCATTTGGCAGATATGGTTTATTATTCCCGGCAATTTTTTACGGATCGCGTGTCGCTTCTGTGCAGTACCTATAGTATTCCAGAAAAACATCGGGAACAGCTTTCCCAGTATGGAAAATTCTGGAAAGCCAATGAACGGATTGATAAGTTTATTGCTTTAGGGATTGCGGAATATAATCCGGAAATCATTGAAATCGGACTGCTTGCGGTGTTGGCGGGGGTGAAAACCCCCAGCCTGGATGAGATTCTAAAAAAAATGATTATCAGTGGCGGTTTAAAAGAGAATAAATATAAAGAAAACAAATACCTGGATGAGTTTGAAAAAATGGATATTCTGTCCAGTTTTTGGGCTTTATGTGCTAAATACTACGGCTATGTGGAAGAAAACAAAACCTTTGAAAAACTGGTCGCCACGCTTTTGGTTACCCACACTGCCAATTCGTTTATCGGGGAACTGCCAAAAAGCTGGCAGCCTTTTGTTTCGCATAAGAAAAACGATGTAGCTATTTTTGTTTCCAATTTTATGAATAATATTTATTCGCAGGATCGGTATGATAAAATCGCCAGCGAAATTGGCAGGAAATTGAAGGTCGATGATTTTCTGGCTTCGGTGCCAGTTGAGAATTACTTTGAATGTGACACCTTCGCAGCCTTTGATGTTTACATCATTAGGGCGATGGCCGAAGACCTGGTGAACCGAGGTGCCCCTCTTCCAGAGGAACACCGGGAAATGATCAGAAACCGTAGCGCCCGAAAACACTTTTCCCCAACCTACTTGCATCATTATAAAGCTTTGGATAAGGCTGATCAGCTGGTTGGCGGCATTCAGGCTTTTTCACAGGAATTGCTGGAAGTTGGAAATGCCGATGAATTTATTCAGATGTATGCCACAAAATGGGAAAGCATCGACCGCTATTACCGTGGTTTTTATACGGCCTATGACAAGATCCAGGGCGATGAGGCGTTGCATGAATTAAGAAGCTGGGTTGAAAACTTGTATACCAATGCCTATCTGCTTAAGTTGTCCATTGCCTGGGCGGACACCCTGGAAAAGGTAGCCGGATGGCATCAATTAGCCGGCGAAAAACAGTGGCATTTCTATCAATGGCAGGTAGCTCCGGCGATAAAAAAAGAAGTAACCGTGGTGATTATCTCCGATGCCCTTCGCTATGAGGCTGGAGTAGAACTTGATAAACGACTCAATGAGCGGGCCAATACCAAATCGGAAATCAGTCCGATGATTGCGGCGCTGCCATCCTTTACCCGTCTGGGCATGGCGGCGTTGTTGCCTCATCAATCCTTGACCATTAATTCAGCCGGTGATGTGCTGGTGGATGGGATGCCCTGTTTATCCAGTGAACAACGGGAGAAGATCTTAAAAACCCGTCATCCACTATCGGTTGTCGCCACCTATCAGGCGGTGATGGCAATGAATCGGCAGTCCATCCGCAAGCTCATGACCGGACAAGAGCTGATTTATATCTATCATAATCAGATCGATGCCCGGGGTGACCATATGGCCACGGAAAATGAAGTGTTTACGGCAGTGGAGGAGACGGTGAGTGAACTCATAAATCTGATTCAAAAACTGACCGTGGATAAATCCATTACCAATTACATCATCACGGCGGATCATGGCTTTATTTACAAGCGCGATAAGCTCGATGAAAGTGATAAGCTTACCTTGCCAAAACAGTCCGGCGACTTTATTAATAAGCGATTTATCCTTTCTAATGAATTGCCCGACTTAAATGGAACTTTGACTTATCCTCTGGATTACGCCGGAGCTCAAAATAAGGATGTGTTGGTTTCCGTGCCCCGGGGTGTGGCTGTTTTCAAAACCCCCGGCGGCGGGCAGAACTTTGTCCACGGTGGGGCCAGCTTTCAGGAAATAGTGATTCCACTGATAAAAGTCAAAACCGAAAAAAGAAAGAAAGATGTGGAAAAGGTGACGGTTGTCCTTACTTCAGTGACCCGCAAGATTACCAACCTGATTGTCTATCTGGATTTTCTGCAAAATGAAGCCGTTACCGATCGTCTGCGGCCAGCCAAGGTTGAAGTCTACTTTGAAAGTGAGTCCGGAGATAAAATATCCGACCGGGAAATCATCGTGGCGGATCGAAAAGACCAGGAAGTTGATAAACGTATGTTTAAAGAAAAATTTATCTTTAGAAATCAGAACTATTCACAAGATGAAAAGTACGATCTGGTCATGAAGGATGTCGTATCGGAGATAGAATTGGCACGACATGAATTTATCATCGATATTGCCTTAGTAGATGATTTTGGATTTTGACCACCAATGCAAAAAAGCATGGAGAGCAGTGTGATCACTGCATCCATGCTTTTTTTTATTAAAGAGGGAAAAGACGCTATATAAGTTGAATTAACATTTTTGTAGGGGTGATTATTAATCGCCCGCACACTGCACATGCCAGCTCAATTTGCAAAATTCTTTAATCAAACATATATAGTCTGAAAATCAGTTTAATAATCAATCGTTTCCATAAAGATAATTGCATAAATATCCGCATGGGCGTATAATGGAACAAGGAGTCATTTATAGTAAACATTATCTTGCTCAAGTAAATAAAAAGCACCCCGAAAGGTGCTTTGCATTTTAAAAAAGGTGGATTGCTTGACGGTTACCACCATACCCCACGGCGACCTCGTTAGAAGTGCCTTATCTTAGAACTACTGATGGATATTGATAAACTTACACTAAATCAATAAAATTATCGATGGATATTGATAAACTTACGCATTAGTAATTCTTTGAATTAATTGTATACGATTAAAAATGCATTGTCAATCTGTTTAAGGAGAAAAATTATGTTAAAATATCGACTGGGTTTAGATATCGGCATTGGTTCAATTGGTTGGGCGATCATTTCGGGCGATTCAAAGGTGGCTCGTATTGAAAATTTCGGGGTGCGGATTTTTGAATCAGGAGAAGATCCGCGACAAAATGAACGAAAAAGTCAGCAGCGGAGAGGTTTTCGAGGGGCGAGACGATTGATCCGTCGGAAAAAGCACAGAAAAGAACGGATAAAGGGACATCTGCAGAATATTGGTTTGGTAAAGATTGAGGAACTTAATCAGTATTTTGAAACAAATAATCAGGACATCTATGAAATTCGGGTTAAGGCGCTGAATGAAAAAATTTCCCCGAAGGAGATCGGCGCTTGCCTGATCCATTTTGCTAATAATCGGGGCTATAAGGATTTTTATGCCTTGGAAGTAGAATCACTCGATGCCGAAGAAGAGGCGGATTATGAAGCCCTAAACAATTTTGATAAGCTTTATAAATCATCAAATTTTAGAACTCCGGCGGAGTGCATTTTAGAAAAATTTAAAAAGGACGGGCAGCCTTATCCCGATTTTAGAAACAATCATTTCAAATCGGTTCATTATTTAATTAATCGTGAGTATTTAAAAAATGAAATGCACCAGATATTAGAAGAACAAAGTAAGTATTATGAATGCCTATCGTCAGCTAATATTGAGAGACTGGATGCCATTATCTTTGATCAACGGGATTTCGAAGATGGCCCAGGTGATAAAAATGATGCGTATAGACGTTACAAAGGATTTTTGCTTTCAGTTGGAAAGTGTATGTACTACAAAGATTTGGATCGCGGCTTTCGTAGCACGGTTATCTCAGATGTTTATGCGGTGATAAATACCTTATCTCAATACCGATATGAGGACAGTGAACCGGGTGACTATTATTTAAAACCCGAGGCTGCCAGGGAATTGGTTCAAACCTTGCTTAAAACCGGAAATCTGACCATGACCGAGGCAAAAAAGATTGTAAAAAAACATGGTATCACGATGTCAAAGAGTGATTTTTCAGATGATAGCGCTCTTTCAAAAGCTATCAAGTATCTTAAAGTGATCAAGAATATGATTGAATGTTGCGGTTTGGATTGGAATGGTTTTATTAGTGAAGACCAATTTGATGTCGATAATTATTCACGGCTGCATCAGATGGGCGAACTAATTTCAAAATATCAAACCCCTAAACGAAGAAAGGATGAACTTAAGAAACTGTCCTGGATGACTGAACCCTTGTTAAAGGAGCTGTGTGCAAAGAAAATTAGTGGCACCAGTAATGTCAGTTATAAATATATGTGCGAGGCAATTCAGGCTTTTATGAATGGCGAAACCTATGGTAATTTTCAGGCCAATAAACTCAAAGAACGGCAGGAAAATATCAGTCCGGAATATCGAAGTATGCTTTTAAAAACCCTGGATGATCCGGAGATAAAAGATAATCCGGTGGTGTTCCGCGCTATTAATGAAACCAGAAAGCTGATTAATGCCATTATTCGGAAATATGGCAGTCCGGAGTGTATCAATTTGGAGGTTGCCAGTGAGCTTAATCGGAGTTTTACAGAGCGCGCAGTGATTCAGAAAAACCAAAAGGAAAATGAAAAGAACAACGATAGAGTAAAAAAAGAAATCGCTGATCTTTTGCAGATTGAGGTTGGCGATGCCAGTGGCCCCCAAATTGACAAGTATAAATTATATTATCAACAGAATTGTAAATGTCTCTATTCGGGCAAAACCTTGGGCGATATTGAACTAGTTTTGAGGGATAAATCTCATCGCTACGAAGTCGACCATATTGTTCCGTATTCGCTTATACTGGATAATACCCTGCATAATAAAGCACTGGTGCTAGGTAATGAAAATCAGGTTAAGAAACAGCGAACACCCCTGATGTATATGGGGAATCAGCAAAAAGAGGATTTTATTGCCCGGATCAATGAAATGCATAATAAAAAACAAAAGCAGATATCAGATAAAAAATACAAATACTTAATGCTTGAAAATCTTAATGATGAGAACATGTTGCGAGATTGGAAATCAAGAAATATTAACGATACCCGTTATATCACTAAATATTTAATTGGCTATCTAAAATCCAATTTGCAGTTTAACAGTAACCGACCAGAACCGGTTTATGGGATTAAAGGCGGGATTACTTCTAAGTTTCGAAGAATCTGGTTGCGGGACACCAATTGGGGCAAGGAAATAAAAGATCGGGAATCATATCTCAATCATGCGGTGGATGCGGTTGTTATCGCCAACTTGACACCGGCCTATGTAGAAATTTCATCGGACAATATGAAACTGGGCCAGATGAGTAGACGCTACCGGAATACCACGAATGATGAATATCAGAAATATTTAAAAGACTGTCTTGTCAAAATGAGTGAATTTTATGGCTTTAAACCCGAATATACCCAGCGACTGCTAACAAAAACAAACAGAGTGCCTTCTTTTGTCGATCAACTGGAAAAAGAAGTGGCCATTCGTTTTGATGAAGAAAACCCGGAATTGTTTGATGAACGGGTGCAAGCCTTTTATGGGGGGGTGTCTGATTTTGTGATCAAACCTCATCTGCCCATTGTTTCACAGAAACAGGAACGGAAATACCGGGGGAAGATTTCTGATGCAGAACCAATAAAAGTATGCGAAATTGATGGGGTTTTAATGAAGATCAATCGAGCAAATATTAGTGATTTAAAACCAAAAGATATGGTGCGTTTAAGAACGGCTGATACTGATTTGATTGAAAGTCTGGAAGAAGTATTTGAGACATTTCCAACTGTTGATGCATATCTCAAGACCTATAACTTAAAACAGTTTAAAACAGTTTAAAACAAAGAAGGGTCAAACTGTTAACCGAGTATCAGTGATAGAGGGTTCAATAAGCAACTATTATAAAAAAGAGATCAGTGAACAGAATTATTCTATTCTCGGAAAAATGAAATATTACTGTGTCGAGGTGTACCAAAATAAAAAAGGTGAAACAGCCATCTGGGGGATTAAGCATACGGATCTTACTAATAAAGATAAAAAGCTATGTTTAAAAGAGAAGTCATTGCCAGAGAACTATGGAGAACATGTGATGTATCTGTTTAAAAATGATTATATTAAAGTGTTTAGCAAGAAAAAAGATGAAATGAAGTTTTTGGGTTTTTATAAATCAGTAGAGAACGTAAATCAAAATAAATTGAAAGTAGCTTTACCAACAAAACCGAAACGAAAAACACCGCTTACTGTTTCAAAATCCGATGTATTCAAAAAATATGATATCGATATTCTAGGTAACAAAGGGGGTGAAATCAAATGTTCCGCACCCTTATCATTAATACCGGCGAAAAAATAACTGTAAAAAACAATTGGCTGATCGTATCCGAAAATGAGGAAGAAAAGAAAATTCCACTTTCAGATATTTATTCCATTGTCATTGACAATCCACGGACTACCTTGACCATTGCTGCCTTAAACGCCATTACCCAATGCGGTGCCCATATTTTATTCTGTGATGAAAGCCATTTGCCGGTTTCCCACACTTATCCGATGAATGGCAGCTATGCACCGTTTGGAAAACTGAAAATGCAGATTGAGATGACGGAGTTTTTTAAAGGTCTTTTATGGAAAACCATTATCCAAGGGAAAATAAAAAATCAGGCGAAGGTATTGTCTCTCTGCAAGGTGCCGGATGAGCACGTGCAGCGGATGTTGAAGTTCAGGGATGAGGTGGACTATGATGATGTCACCAATCGCGAAGGGATTGCGGCCAAGTGGTTTTTTAATCGGCTTTATGGGGCGGGTTTTGTCAGAGATCACGATAACGCTATTAATGCCGCTCTTAATTATGGTTATACCATCATGAGGTCATCGGTTGCTAAAACACTGGCGGTATTCGGCTTTAGCTGTGCATTGGGTGTTCACCATATTAATCGTCACAACGGTTTTAATCTGGCCGATGATTTAATGGAACCATTGCGGCCATTGGTGGATTTATGGGTAGATCAGAATCAGGAGGACCTGGTTAATGAGCTGACAAAAGAAAATCGACGGGATCTTGTTAATCTGGTGAATCACACGGTTCTGGTGGGCAACCGGAAGTATCACTTGCGGTATGCTCTGACAGAATATATTTCCAGCCTGACTTCAGCAATTGCTAAAGAAGATGTGACCTTGTTGAAAATTCCGGAAATTCAGTTGAATGATGTGTTTTTTAAGGGGAATGATGGTGAATAACAGAGTCATGCGAATTATAGTAATGTTTGATTTACCAACGTTAACGAAAAGCGATCGCCGCGAGGCGTCATTATTCCGAACAAACCTGATCAAGAATGGATTCTTTATGGTGCAATTATCGGTATATTGTAGAGTGACCCGTAATCATGATGATGCCCGAAAAAATGTAGGCATCATCAAATCCTTTCTCCCACCCCACGGCTCGGTGAGAGTGCTGACAATTACCGAAAAACAATATGCGTCTATGCAGATCTTAATAGGCGATAAAACAGCATCTGAAACATTTCTCAATACGGAAGACATTTTGGAACTCTAAAATCGCATCAACATGCGGTTTTAGGTCATGAAAAAATAAAATCAGATTATGATTGCAATTAGCTAAAAAACATGTTAAATTGAATTTAAGGTTTTGGTTCTCTGATGGATATTGATAAACTTACACAATGCCACTGAAGTATTCACCAAAGAAGTAGTTTTGGTTCTCTGATGGATATTGATAAACTTACACATTCCGATCGATCTTTACGCTGGTATTACTGTTTTGGTTCTCTGATGGATATTGATAAACTTACACTAAAATCTCAACTGCTACATGGGCGGGAAGTTTTGGTTCTCTGATGGATATTGATAAACTTACACCTTTGCTCACAGCTTTAAATTTGATATTGGGTTTTGGTTCTCTGATGGATATTGATAAACTTACACTCTCATTATTGATTGAAAGACTTCGACTTTGTTTTGGTTCTCTGATGGATATTGATAAACTTACACCTATTCGTTCTCGATATCGTAGCCGATAGCGTTTTGGTTCTCTGATGGATATTGATAAACTTACACCCGGGCCAACCGCTGCGACCAATGCCCCAGGTTTTGGTTCTCTGATGGATATTGATAAACTTACACGATAGTCCTTGAGCTTAATATCCTTACCCCGTTTTGGTTCTCTGATGGATATTGATAAACTTACACCAAAACCACCAACCGTACAGACTAGGCTTGGTTTTGGTTCTCTGATGGATATTGATAAACTTACACGTAGGGCTTCTTCTTATCTTGATACTATAGGTTTTGGTTCTCTGATGGATATTGATAAACTTACACGAAATAACGTAATATAAACTAACAGCACTTGTTTTGGTTCTCTGATGGATATTGATAAACTTACACAGCCCAAGAAAACTATAAGTACGGTAGCACGTTTTGGTTCTCTGATGGATATTGATAAACTTACACTCATAGACGCTACTAAAGCGCCCATCAACAGTTTTGGTTCTCTGATGGATATTGATAAACTTACACTTTTATATTCATCGGAAGTCAAAACCTCTAGTTTTGGTTCTCTGATGGATATTGATAAACTTACACTTACTATTCCAGTGATGATCGTAGTTAGTGGTTTTGGTTCTCTGATGGATATTGATAAACTTACACATAAGTTTACAATGTGTCTTAATCCGATGACGTTTTGGTTCTCTGATGGATATTGATAAACTTACACCGCCCAAGTCGGTGTATCGTTGCCAAGCCCGTTTTGGTTCTCTGATGGATATTGATAAACTTACACAAACCGTTCTGTCTCCCTCAGCTTCTACGCGTTTTGGTTCTCTGATGGATATTGATAAACTTACACGTTGTTGTCTCATATTTATTTACCAGCCTTGTTTTGGTTCTCTGATGGATATTGATAAACTTACACTGTTACATCTTGCGTGTATGGTGCTGATGGTTTTGGTTCTCTGATGGATATTGATAAACTTACACACGCTTATCCTTAACTGTTACCCATTTCTTGTTTTGGTTCTCTGATGGATATTGATAAACTTACACATCCGTAACACTGCATGTAATTAACGGCCTGTTTTGGTTCTCTGATGGATATTGATAAACTTACACAAACCGTTAATGCGTTGAAATAAATTTCATGTTTTGGTTCTCTGATGGATATTGATAAACTTACACCTTTCCACTTAACGCCGCCGTATGGGTCAGTTTTGGTTCTCTGATGGATATTGATAAACTTACACTGGTTTACCCCTTTACTTTGTAATCAATGCGTTTTGGTTCTCTGATGGATATTGATAAACTTACACGAATTTGACAAGATGGCCATTAAAACAGTCGTTTTGGTTCTCTGATGGATATTGATAAACTTACACCCGGATTTGTTGTTTTTGTATACAATTTACGTTTTGGTTCTCTGATGGATATTGATAAACTTACACCAGTGGCTCCGTCTGCATACCATGGCTGCCGTTTTGGTTCTCTGATGGATATTGATAAACTTACACACGAAGGTTGCGTTGCGTTAGTACCAATCGGTTTTGGTTCTCTGATGGATATTGATAAACTTACACTGGACCATAGCGACATTGAAACCCCGGACCGTTTTGGTTCTCTGATGGATATTGATAAACTTACACCAATACCTTCATGATATCGTGAACCCACATGTTTTGGTTCTCTGATGGATATTGATAAACTTACACCGTTTGTTTACACAATTAACAGCGTAGTAAGTTTTGGTTCTCTGATGGATATTGATAAACTTACACTTTATAAAAGTATTGCTTACAATTCTGGGAGTTTTGGTTCTCTGATGGATATTGATAAACTTACACGTAAAAAAGACAGTAAAGAGAGTACAGAGCGTTTTGGTTCTCTGATGGATATTGATAAACTTACACTGATGATAAACAACAGCATCAGTATGCTTGGTTTTGGTTCTCCGATGGATATTGATAAACTTACACATATTTTTGATCTGTACGAAGAACTCCGCTGTTTTGGTTCTCTGATGGATATTGTATACGCTGGAAACCGGAATCGATCTGCTGCAGGAAGAAATGGAATCCATGGCGGAAGCATTTCTGGATTACATGAATATTAAACCATCCATGAAACGCATGGATAGTGTGATGGTGGCTTCAAACTGTAAAAAAATGACCCGGCTGGAAATTCTGTACAGCTGTATTGCCAATATGGTAAAGGCTATTCATCAAGCTGATAAAACCGGATCGCACCGGGAAACCCATTCCAAAAAATAAAAAAATCCATTACCCCCGACAGCCTCCAGAATCCCTCGGATCCGGATGCAACCTTTCGACGCAAAGCTGGAAAAAACCATAAAGGTTATGTGGGTAATATCATCGAAACCTTCGATGAACGAGGTGCCATCATTACTGGCTATGATTATGACATCAACAGTCACAGTGACAGTCAATTCTGCAAATAAACAATCAGTAAGTTGGGATATCAGAATGAAGCGACCACCTTGCTGGCCGTTGGAGCCTATGCAAGCACCGACAATTACGAACAGGCCGTCCAAAACAATATCGAACTGGTCACCACTGCATTAAGTCGGTGACTTTTGACATTTGTTCTAATATATGACAATATGTATGATATTTGCCGCATGTTTAATCAGGAGGGATTCTAAATGACCAGACGGAACAATGATAAAAAGAAAAACGAAATTACCATACATAGCAGTGCTGCTGAGTACTTAACCTTTGTCGCTTCCAGCGGGGAGGGCGGCGTTGAAATACGTTACGAAGATGAGAATATTTGGCTTACACAAAAAATGATGGCGGAACTCTATGATGTCAGCGTTTCTGCAATCAATCAGCATATTAAAAAAATATTTGGCGACGGAGAACTTGAGTCTGCAGCAGTTATTAAGAAATTCTTAATAACTGCTGCAGATGGTAAACGGTACAAGACAAATCATTATAGTCTGCAATTGATTATCGCAGTGGGATTCAAGGTTAACAACGAACGCGCAGTTCGTTTTAGGAAATGGGCGATTCAAATTGTCAAAGATTATACGATACAAGGTTGGACAATGGACGTTGATCGGCTCAAAAAAGGCCATATGTTTACAGACGAATATTTTGACCGTCAACTACAATATATTCGCGAAATTCGGTTATCAGAACGCAAATTTTATCAAAAAGTGACCGATATTTATGCCACTGCCTTCGATTATGACAAAGATGCCAATACTACTCGTGAGTTTTTCAAGTTAGTCCAAAATAAAATGCACTGGGCTGTTCATCGTCACACGGCAGCTGAGTTGATTGTGGAACGAGCTGATGCTAAAAAAGAGAATATGGGTCTGACCACATGGCAGGCTGCACCCCAGGGAAAAATCATCAAAGCAGATGTTTCAATTGCGAAGAATTATCTAAATGAAAAAGAAATGGATTATATGGGACGTATTGTGTCCATTTATTTGGATTATGCAGAATTACAAGCTGAACGCAAGATTCCTTTATCGATGGAAGACTGGGCAAAAAGGCTCGACGGTTTTTTAGAGTTTAATGGTAACGAAATTTTAAAGGGGGCTGGTAAAATATCCCATGAACAGGCAAAACTCCATGCCGAAACCGAGTTTGAAAAGTATCGTATTGTGCAGGATCGACTTTTTGTTAGTGATTTTGATCGGTTTATGGGATTCGAAGACAAGCCAATAGAGTAATAAATTGTAAAATTGGTTATAATCGAAGACTATCAGTCGTAAGTGCCTCAAAAGATGACGTATAGCAAGTTTGATCTAAACCTGATATACTGATGACATCATTATTTGAGGCACTTTTTGTAGTTATGATTGAGTCTGCACACCTCAGGCAATTCCTGAGACCATGGCAGGTATTTTTCAAGTACTTCCGGCTGGTGCAGATAGTCACTGTTGGGGATTTCTGTCAGAAGGTAATTCAGATATTCGAATACATTAAGTTCATTAGCCCGGGCTGATTCCACCAGCGTGTACAGAACCGCATTGGCGGTTGCACCTTTAGGCGAATCGGCAAAAAGCCAGGCGCGGCGCCCTGTTGCAAAAGGTTTGATGCTGGCCTCACAGAGATTGTTGGAGATGGGAAGACGTCCGTCTTCCAGGAAGGTTTCCAGATATTTCTTCTGGTTTTTGGAATAATTCAGGGCTTTAGTCAACTTTTCATTTGTCGTTGGAATGGCCGCAGTTTCGTCAACCCACGACCAAAAGGCATCGAGGATGGGGCGTGACCTTTCCAGACGCTTTTCTCTGATCTCCTCATAAGGAAGATCCTTTATTTCGTTCTCAATTTTAAAAAGCAGGTCGATGTACGCTCGTCCTTCGGCACCCTTTGAACCCGGGATTTCTTTCCCATTGCTGGTCAAGGGAATGCTGTCGATAAAATATCTACGACAGTGCGACCAACATAAGTTGCGCCGGATATTCTCGACTTGTTCATAAGCGGCATACGCATCCGTCGTTAAATAGCCATGGAATCCGGAAAGCAGCTGCCTGGCGATCTCCCCTTTGCGTGTCGGCGAATAATGAAAGAAAACGGCTCGGATTGTCTCGCATGCCGCACTACGGATCACCCACATATAGGATTCGCTGTTGGCTTTCCTGCCTTCCTCCCGGTTACACTGAATCCGTGTCTCATCCATATGCAGCACCTCACAGGTACGCAGTTCGGCAAGAATACGTTCATAAATCGAGGTTAGCCATTCTTCGCTGCAGCGGTTTGTCCAGTTAGCCATGTTTGACCGGGATAGAATGAGCCCCAACCGATACCAGTCTTTTTCCTGACGGGCAAAGGGGTAAGCGATTCAAAAGATGGCGTAGTGCAAAATAGGTCGAATTATTGTAGACTAACCTAAAAGAACTTACAGGAGGTTCAGGATACAATGGACGAATCAAAAAGACAGCTTTGGGAAGAGCGTTTTGAAGAACAGGCAAACAGTGGAATGACGGTCGACGCCTGGTGTACCTCAAAGCAGCTTAACAAATATACCTACTATTATTGGAAGCAGCGGATCCGAAAGGCGAAAATGGAGCCGATGGAGAAAGGGACCACAGCACCACTGTTTGCAAAACTGGAAATGCCAACGGCTTCTGATGAGCGAATACCGGTGGCGGGACTGATTATCCGATGGCGGGGTTTTGAGCTGGTTTTGTCGGATCCCCATGATATCTCTCTGGCAACACAGTTTATCCGACAGCTTTCACAGTCATGATGGATCGGTTTATCAACGACACCACCCATATTTATATTGCGTGTGGAGCCACTGACTTCAGAAAACAGATGGATGGCCTGGCCGTCGTTGTTAATACGGAGTTCAAGCTGGATCCATTCGCTGACAAATGTGCCTTTATCTTCTGCAACCGGAAAAGAAATGCCCTTAAAGTTTTACGTTACGATGGCAACGGCTTTATTCTGGCTAGCAAGAAGCTGCTCAACGGCATGAAATTTCAGTGGCCCAGAACCCCATCGGAAGTCAGAGAAATAACCGGCCAGCAGGTTCAGTGGTTGCTTCAGGGGCTTGAAATCGAGCAGAAAAAAGCCCTTCAACCAGTGACGATGACGCTGGAAAACAGCTGCTTTTAACCGCTTCAAAACAGCGCAAATAAATTTGCAAAATGGCTTTAAAATGGCGTTTTAAAGACTTTTTATTACCGATAAATGTAGCATTCTGAAGCTAAAAATGGTATAATAGTACCAATAAAAAGCAAAGGAATGGATACGGATGACAGGACAAGAAGAACTGCTGATGCTGCGGGCGCTGGTGGAAAAACAGAAAGAAGAGCTGGCCGCCAAAGACGACATCATTGCCAAACAGAATATCCGCATTGAAAATATGGTGCAGGCGCTGCTGCAAGCTCGCAAAAAACTGTTTGGTTCCTCCACTGAAACATCGAGAAACCTGGATGGACAACTATCCCTGTTTGAAAAAACGCAGGAACTCGCGAAAGAACTGTTTGGTGAACAGCAGAAAATAACCGTCCCCAGTCATACCCGGAAAGCCCGCCAACCCGGAGTCCGTCAGGAAATGCTTGCCGGTCTTCCGAAGGAGATTGAAGAGTACATCATTGGGCCGGATGATTCCTGCGTCAAGTGCGGTGGAGCCCTTACGGTCATCGGCAAACGGATCGTCCGAACCGAAGTGACCTATGAGCCACCAAAACTGAAGGTGAAGCAGATTGTCCAGCAGATTGCAAAATGTACCCAGTGTGGCAAAGAAGGCAGTGAGAATCCCAAGGATCATTTTCAGAAAGCCGCCATACCGGTGCCGGTACTCCCGCATTCCATTGCCACGCCGTCTCTGGTGGCTCAGGTCATGTACCAGAAGTTTGCCATGGGCATGCCCTTTGCCCGTCAGGAAAAAGACTGGTATCGGTTGGGGCTCATTCTATCCCGGTCAAACATGGCCAACTGGACAAACCGCTGCAGCGAAGAATGGCTAACCTCGGTTTATGAACGTATTCTTGCCGAACTGCGTACCTGTGAGGTGCTGCATATGGATGAGACACGGATTCAGTGTAACCGGGAGGAAGGCAGGAAAGCCAACAGCGAATCCTATATGTGGGTGATCCGTAGTGCGGCATGCGAGACAATCCGAGCCGTTTTCTTTCATTATTCGCCGACACGCAAAGGGGAGATCGCCAGGCAGCTGCTTTCCGGATTCCATGGCTATTTAACGACGGATGCGTATGCCGCTTATGAACAAGTCGAGAATATCCGGCGCAACTTATGTTGGTCGCACTGTCGTAGATATTTTATCGACAGCATTCCCTTGACCAGCAATGGGAAAGAAATCCCGGGTTCAAAGGGTGCCGAAGGACGAGCGTACATCGACCTGCTTTTTAAAATTGAGAACGAAATAAAGGATCTTCCTTATGAGGAGATCAGAGAAAAGCGTCTGGAAAGGTCACGCCCCATCCTCGATGCCTTTTGGTCGTGGGTTGACGAAACTGCGGCCATTCCAACGACAAATGAAAAGTTGACTAAAGCCCTGAATTATTCCAAAAACCAGAAGAAATATCTGGAAACCTTCCTGGAAGACGGACGTCTTCCCATCTCCAACAATCTCTGTGAGGCCAGCATCAAACCTTTTGCAACAGGGCGCCGCGCCTGGCTTTTTGCCGATTCGCCTAAAGGTGCAACCGCCAATGCGGTTCTGTACACGCTGGTGGAATCAGCCCGGGCTAATGAACTTAATGTATTCGAATATCTGAATTACCTTCTGACAGAAATCCCCAACAGTGACTATCTGCACCAGCCGGAAGTACTTGAAAAATACCTGCCATGGTCTCAGGAATTGCCTGAGGTGTGCAGACTCAATCATAACTACAAAAAGTGCCTCAAATAATGATGTCATCAGTATATCAGGTTTAGATCAAACTTGCTATACGTCATCTTTTGAGGCACTTACGGCAAAGGGCACGCCCATGGCAAACTTCTGGTACATGACCTGAGCCACCAGAGACGGCGTGGCAATGGAATGCGGGAGTACCGGCACCGGTATGGCGGCTTTCTGAAAATGATCCTTGGGATTCTCACTGCCTTCTTTGCCACACTGGGTACATTTTGCAATCTGCTGGACAATCTGCTTCACCTTCAGTTTTGGTGGCTCATAGGTCACTTCGGTTCGGACGATCCGTTTGCCGATGACCGTAAGGGCTCCACCGCACTTGACGCAGGAATCATCCGGCCCAATGATGTACTCTTCAATCTCCTTCGGAAGACCGGCAAGCATTTCCTGACGGACTCCGGGTTGGCGGGCTTTCCGGGTATGACTGGGGACGGTTATTTTCTGCTGTTCACCAAACAGTTCTTTCGCGAGTTCCTGCGTTTTTTCAAACAGGGATAGTTGTCCATCCAGGTTTCTCGATGTTTCAGTGGAGGAACCAAACAGTTTTTTGCGAGCTT